>CATQHX010000060.1 GCA_958296065.1 Vicinamibacterales bacterium
AGACCTGGCTGCGCGACTTCCCCTCGCCCTTCGCCAGCCGCTCGACCTGATCGAAAGTCTCGTCAGGAATGGAAACTGCCGTCTTCATACCCGCAGTATAACCCCGGCCCGCGTGCGCTCGGGCCCGATCGCCATGGCCGGCCGGGCGGGCGGACCGCCGGCAGCACGCCGACGTCGGCAGCGCTCACGCCCTCCCGGAACCGAGCCGGAACCTGGGCGTGGTCATGGCACTCGACGGTCGAGTGAACCGTCACGCGGGCAGCCGCCGGATGCCGGGCACGCCGTCGAAGCCGCGGTCGAACGAGAAGATCTCTTCCAGGTCGTGTTGCCGCATGACCGCTACGTGAACCGCATCGCGGGGCGACAGCGCCGGAGACCCGAGCACGACATCGCGCGCGCGCTTCGACGTCTCCACCGTGATCGGAAAGACCTCGTCGACGGCGCCGAGAAGCGCGTCGAAGGCCGGCTGTATCGCATCGGGCCGGCCAATCGCGACGTACCGATGCAGGATCTCCTGCAGCACCTCGGCGTCGCTGACCAGCCGTCGATTGTCGATCACCAGGCGTTCGAGGAGCCGTTGCGCATCGGCCTTGTGCGGATGGGCGGCACCCACGAGGTACATCGGGACGTTCGAGTCGATCAGGATCATGACCGGTAGCCCGACTCGATCTCGCGCAGCATGCGATCGATGTCCGCGGTCGGGAAGTCGTGCCGCGCGGCCGCCCGGATGGCGGCAAGCTTCCGGTCGAAGCCGCCCGACGCGGCATCGCGCCGGGCGCGGCGCAGCTTCTGGCGGACCCACTCCGACAGGGTGAGCCCGTCGCGCTCAGCCAGGCGGCGGCACTCGCCGACTTCCCGTTCGTCCATGACGACCTGCAGACGCATACTCATCGCGGTAGTATATCGTGATACACGGAGAGCATACGGACCGCAGGCAGGACCGTGGCGGACGTTCCCGCGGAGACGACGGCAGCTCCACGGCGGACGTTCCCGCGGAGACGACGGCAGCTCCACGGCGGCGGACGTTCCCGCGGGAGACGACGGCCGCCGCAAACGGCGGACGTCTCCGCGGAGACGTCGGCGGGCCCTCGAGTCAGTGACGAAAAAGGACTTGACACCCTCTGCGCCGGCACGACGACCGCGGTCCGGGATGCCGACTGCAAGTGCCTTCAGGCGGCCGGAGCGGCGCACTGCGGCTCGTGGCCGGCACCGCTGGACAGAAAACCCGATCCGGCGTCCGGACGACGCACCTGAGCTCTCTCAAGTGCTTGCAAAACAGGGGGTTACAATGGATCCATGAGCGTCGCCACACCTCCTCGACAGTGCGTTCGCAGTACGCCCGTTCACCTTGCCGCCGTCGTCGGCACGACCGCCGAATCCGCCTCCGTCGAAGCACCGCAACCGGCGGACGGGTCGCGCGTCCCCACCGGCCCGGCGTCCATCGACGAACGCGGTACCGCCGAGTCCGGAGCCATGGAACCGGCTGAACCGGCGGGCGGGGCGCTGGTCCCCAGCGGCCCGGCGTCCATCGACGAGCACCGCGCGACGGTGCTGCGGCGCCGCGACGAGGCCGAGCGGCTCGGCAACGACATCGCCGAGCTGTCCGCCCGCATCCAGGCCGCCACCTACGAGCTGCTCGTCTTGATCCGCGCCTTCGACGAGCGGGAGGGCTGGAGCGGCTTCAGGTCCTGCGCCCACTGGCTCAACTGGAGGACCGGCCTGGCCCTGGGGGCGGCTCGCGAGAAGGTCCGGGTGGCGCGCGCCCTGGCAGACCTGCCGCTGCTGAGCGATGCGATGCGGCACGGACGCATCTCCTACTCGAAGGTCCGCGCGCTGACGCGGGTGGCGACGCCGGCGAACGAGCGCCGCCTGCTGCACTTCGCCGAGTGCGCCCCGGCGTCCTACGTCGAGCGGCTGGCGCGGGCCTGGTGCCGGGTGGACCGGGTGGAGGAGGCGGCCGACGAGCGGCGGCGCCACGAGCGGCGGCAACTGACCACCTGGGTCGACGACGACGGCATGGTCGTTATCCGCGGCCGGCTGTCGCCGGAGGTGGGCTCGGTAGTGCGGCGGGCTCTGGAAGCGGCCGGAGATCGGCTGTGGAAGGAGGTGTCGCGGGAAGAAGCGGCGGAGACCAGCTACGACCAGCTGCAGGCGGATGCGCTGGGGCTGATCGCCGAGAGCGCGCTGGCGGCGGACCTCGACCGGGGAACGGCGGGGGATCGATATCAGGTGGTGCTGCACGTCGAGGCGGAGACGCTGCGGGCTGGAACGGGCGGGCGGGCGCCGGAGGTTGACGGGTTGGCGTCGTCGGCCGCGCCCTCGGTTACTCGCGGGTTGGCGCCATCGGCAGCCGTGGCGCACGTTTCCGCGGAGACGCCAGCGAATACTGCGGCGGACGTTTCCGCGTGGGTGCCGTCGGCAGCCGTGGCGCACGTTTCCGCGGAGACGCCAGCGAACACTGCGGCGGACGTTTCCGCGGAGACGTCGCGAATTGATAGGTCAGGCGCCGTCGCCGCTCCCCGATCGCCGCTCCCCGATTGGGCGCAGACACCGCGCGACCGGTCGCCGGCATCGATGGCGGCCGGCCCGGTGGGGACGGTGGGGACGATGGCGGCCGGCCCGGTGGGGACGGGGGCGGCCGGCCAGCCCGACGCGGGCGCTGCGCCGGCTCCCGCGACCCCGACTCCCCCGCTGACCGGGCACGCCGCTCTCGAGGACGCCGACGGGCTGCGCGTCTCCGCGGAGACCGCCCGCCGGATGGCGTGCGACGCCGGGGCGGTGGTCATGCATCACGCCGCGGACGGCGCGGTCCTCGACGTGGGCCGCAAGACCCGCACCATCCCGCCGGCCCTGCGGCGGGCGCTGCAGGCGCGCGACGGACAGTGCCGCTTCCCCGGCTGCAACGCCCGGCGCTGCGACGCGCACCACGTCCGGCACTGGGCCGACGGCGGTCATACGCGGATCGACAACCTCGTCCTGCTCTGCCGCCGGCATCATCGGGCGGTCCACGAGGAGGGCTTCGCGGTGCGCATGGACGCAACGGGCGAGGCCGAGTTCCACTGGCCCGACGGCCGGCCGCTGCCCGCCGCGCCGCGCGCGCCGCAATGGAACGGGCCGCCGCTGGCCCCGACCGACGCCCGGCTGGACGCGGGCGGCATCGCGATCGGGCCGGATACCGCGACGCCGGACTGGCACGGCGAACGGCTCGATCTGGTCTACGCGATAGACGTGCTATGGACGCCGCGGGATGCCGCCGGCGCGATGGCGACCGGCACACCCGCATAGCTGCGCAACTTCCCCTCGCCTTTCGCCGTTCGCTCGACCTGGCCGGGGCGCCGCCATGCGCCGGCCGCCAGCGGCGTCGGGCCGCGGACACCCGAATCGCCGCGCGTCAAGTGCATTCCCGTTGGCGCGCATCGGTCGGGGCACCATCATCGGCGCACCGGCCGGCGGGCGAGAATCATGGACGTCGCGCGCCGCTCGCGTTGCATGCGATCCAGCACGGCGGCGACAGCGAGCGTGTCGGGTTGCCGCGGCTGCCCCCGGAGCGTCGCCAGCCCCCAGCCGATGACCCCGCCGAAGCCGACGCCCGCCAGGAACAGGATGACTCCCATAGCAGTGTAGTGACCCCGCCCCGAGAGGTTGGGTTGAGCGCGCCGTGTTCGCCACACGGGGAACACGCTCGTGGACTCTCGAGGACGGGGATCAACCACTTCTATCGGCTGGCCCGCCGTTGTCCTGTAGCCCGCGCGCGCGGGGGGTGGCGCGACTCCTAGAAGCCCAGCGAGGCGGCGACCCTGCCGCCGCCGGGAAGCGGGGTCAGATCCAGGTTCGCGGCCCGCGGCCAGAGCAGGCCGAGCAGCGCGCCGGCGGCCAGCAGGCCCGCCCCGCCGTAGCGCATCGCCTTCCGGTCGCCGAACGTCTCCCGGACGTAAGAGGCCGGGGCGAACCGCCCCTCATAGACCACGAGCCCGCCGGCGGCCAGGATGCGGATGAGCTCGGCCTGACCGGCCGCGAAGCCCTCCGCATGGATCGTCCCGTCAGCACTGGCAGTCGAGCGCGAACGCCAGGACGCGGTTGCCGGCGTCGGGAAACTCCGGCCGCGGCTCGAGCTGCAGGGCGACGTACTGGACGCCGCGAACCGCGTAGGACACCGCGACGCTCGACTCGCCGCCGGACGTGCCCACCATCACCTTGCCGTCGACCACCAGCGGCGCCAGGGTGATGTAGTAGCCGTGCCGGTAGTACGCGACGGCTCGCTCCCAGACCATCTCGCCCGTCGTCGCCTCCAGCGCCACCACGCGCGCGTCGAGGGTGCCGACGTAGACCAGGTCGTCGTACAGCGCCACCCCCGGTTGGTGGAATGCGGCCGCCGCACGTCGGCGGGGAACCTGACGCAGCAGCCAATTGACTGCACTTGAGGGCCGGCCCCGGCCATGGTAGCTTCGGAAGACGGCGCACGGCATGAGCGGTGGGGCGCGTTACCCCGACGGTCGGTCGAGCGGGCAGAACGCAAGGAAGTTCGCGAACTGCTTCGGCTGCACTATCGAGGATCTGTTTCCGCGAGAGCCCGACCCTGACTGACGATCGGTCCTTGCGCATGTCCTCGCGCAACTCCTCGATTTGGCTGCCGAGGTTCACGAAGAGAGGAGGGTGGAACGGCCTGAACGGTGGCGGTCCCAAGCGGCCCCCGCGTGCCAGGCTGGCTGTATGGATGCCCTGACGCCCTGGCTTGTGCCAGCGCTGCTTGTCGCGCTTTTCACGTGGCTGCGGCTCGACGTTCGCGAGCAGGGGCGTGCGTTGAACGGCCGGATGGATGCCCTGAACAAGCGCTTCGACGACGTGAATCGCGGGCTGGCTGACCTGCGTGAACGGATGGCCAAGCTCGAGGGTTCGCTCGACGGGTTCCTGGCCGGCCGCCGCGACCGCGACGCGGCCTGAACCACCGTCCAGGCCGACGGCGCGCCCATCTCGGGGCGGCCGCATGCCGCAGCCCTGCCCCCTTCCGCCAACCTGCCGTACCGCACGGCGGTCACCGGCGCGTTCGATGGCGCACAAAAAAAACGGCCCCCGGCCGAAGCCGGGAGCCGTTCCGTTGCACGTTGCAGCGTGATCAGTCGTCCGTGCTACGCACGACGGCGGAGCCACGCGCCGCGACCGGCCAGCAGGAGGCCGAGGAAGCCGATGCCCACCAGCGGCAGCGCGGGGGCGTCGGTCGTTTCGGTCATCATGCCAGACGACATCAGCGCGGCGTAAGCGGCCCTCACACGGCCTTCCTGCGCTGTCGTAAGACTCCGCAGGGCATCGGGGAATTCGGTTCCGCCGTCGTCCTCACCGATCGCGACCTGCTTTGCCTCTTGGTTCAGAGCCGCCCACCAACCAGGCGCACTGATGAGTTCGTCGGTGGGCTTGCGCGTGATCCCCCCTACGTCTCGGGTGGCTACGGCCTTGAGTGCATCCTGCTCAGGCTTCCCCAGACCGTCCCACATGTGGCACCACTGCCGCTCGCCGTCGGTGTTGCCGTCGGTGCCGTCATTGGAAACGTCCTCTTCACCGGCCATGACGTGCGGTGTGGTGAAGTCAGCGCCGCCCAAACCATCGGTCGAGGCTGCATTGACGGCACCAACCATGTACCGACAGTTCAAGGAATCCCACCAGCCCATGTAGTTCTGGAGGTCCGACCCCTGCGCCGCAGCCGAACCGGCGAACACGCCGAGGCCAACGAGCACCATGATGGCCGTGGCCAAGGTGTGCCCCATCCAGGGCAGGTTCTTTGTCTTACGCATGCGTGGTTCCCTTTCCTTTCTGTCTGCGGCCCACCGGGAACCACCACACGGAATGTCTGCATTGGTCCGAACCTGTCCGCAGACATCCGCTAACTAGCCTGTATTCAGTCACTTCCGTCCGCTCTTCGCATCCGTAGCCGACCCGCAGAATCCGTTGACATCGCCCCGCCTATGGGGGTTAAACTGGGGGTTAAACCGATAGAGGCGAGGATCTGCCCGATGCCCAGACTGACGAGATCGATGATCACAGCGCTCCAACCCGTCGTCGTGGACGACACACCGAAGATGCGCCGCTACCGCGACAGTAGCGAGCCGACACTGCTGATCGCGGTTGCCCCCGGCGGTAGTAAGTCGTGGATTCAGAGGATCATGATCTGTGGCAAGAGACATGACATCGGTCTCGGCCCGTGGCCGTTGACTTCCATCCGCCAAGCGCGGGAGATGGCCCTAGAAAACCGACGCATGGCCCTCCGGGGCGATAACCCGCTGGCCAGTCGCCAAGCGAAAGCCCAGAAGTCCGTTGTCACTTTCCGGACCGCGGCCGAGAAGTACCACGCCGCCAACCGTGCGAAGTGGAAGACAGAGGACTCCGCGTCTCGATTCCTGGGAAGTCTGACCAAGCACGTCTTTCCCCGCATCGGTAGCGCCCCGGTCGACCAGATCGCCGGCACTGAAATACTCGGCTGCCTGCTGCCGGTATGGACTCGCACGCCATCAGTAGGACGCCGACTAAAGCAGCGCATGTCCCTTGTCTTCGACTACTGCCAAGCACACGGCTATACGAAAGTGAACCCGTGCAACGGCATCGAGGCAGCACTGCCCGCACGAGAGGCAACGGTCACGCATCATCGCGCACTGCCCTATTCGCAGGTTCCGGCGGCGCTCCGGACGATAGCCGACGCTGACAGCGTTCTACCCATCGTCCGGGCGTGCTTCGCGTTTCTGGTACTGACCGCGGTACGCAGCGCAGAGGCGCGCGGCGCACGCTGGCGAGAGTTTGATCTTGAGGCGCGAGAATGGCGTATACCATCCGAAAGGATGAAAGCAGATCGCGAGCATCGGGTACCCTTGTCGAGTGCGGTTATGGACATTCTGCACAGCGTCAGGCCCGCGACCCCGCGAGACGCCGCGCTAGTATTCCCATCGCCATACGCCGGCAAACAGCTATGCGACATGACCGTGCTTCGCTGCCTTAAAGCTGTCGGTTTGACAAGCGCAACGACCGTCCACGGGTTCCGCTCTAGCTTCAGGGATTGGGCAGCCGAAAAAAGCCGGCATACTCGCGACGTGATCGAGACTGCACTAGCCCACACTGTCGGCAGCGAAGTCGAACGCTCCTATGCTCGTTCCGACCTTTTCGAGCAACGTCGTGACCTTATGGAGAAATGGGGGAACTATGCGACTACCCGCTAGTGGTGTGTCACTAGAACAAGTTTGCAGTTCGACTTCCGCGGAGCAGCACCGCTGCCGCCCACAATCGCCCGGAAATCGGGCGGGGTGTTCGCGGACCCGTCGCGCCTGTCGCTCCGGCACCGGTTGCAGCGTTGCGCTTGGCGCTGTGTGCGGCCGTCTGGCGGCTGATGTCGCCCTCCACTTCGTGGAGACTTTTTGGCGACCTGCGGGCGATTCTTGCGTCATCCGACGCCTGCCCCGCCGCGCCCGCCGACCCCGGCGGCCGGCGCGGCCAACAAGGCGCAGCAGCAGCCGCAGCCCAGACACGACCGCTAGAGAATCGCCCGCAGCCGAGCCGTCGCATCGATTGCCCGGGGTGCGCGCCCCGAAGGACTTCGGGAGAGCCGGTGCTGGGAAGTGGAGGCGTCCACCGGTCTAGGTGGTCGACGCCGGGCTGGTCGAGCGGAACGGGCACGGCGCGGGGTCGCGGGGTGGTGGTCGACGTCATGCCTCAGATGATCCGGTAGCCGGCCCCGCCACGCCCCTGGGCGTTCGACGGCGAGCTGGCGATTCTGCCCAACGGGGCGGCTGGAAAGTCGTGCGCGCTGTGCGCGGCAACGGAGACGAGAACCCCAGTCTGGCAAGGGCACACACAACCCCAGCGAGGCGTACAATAGGGCTCGGATGGCCCTCACCCGCACCGAACGGCAACGCCGCTTCCGCGCGCCGTGCCGTCGGCGTCTCCGTCCGGGAGCAACGCCCGGCTTGCCGGGTGCCGGCGCGACTGGAGCGGTGGACGGCGACCCTGGCCGAACTCTGGACCCTGCAGGAGGAGTACGAGACCTGGTGCGGCCAGAGCCCCGAGTCACCGGCCGATTCCCGGACGGCAGAACTCCTCAAGGAGATCTGTCAGCTCGACTTGGGCGTGCTCGACCTCAAGCTGCCGCGGGGTTTCGGCCGCGACCGAAACGCCCGGCGCACGACGCCCACTCCGGGATCATGGAAAATCTGATCTGATGCTCGACACGCACGCCGTCGCCCGGTCACTGACTGCTGCCGACTTCACGCCCGCTCAGGCGGACGCCCTCACGGACGCTCTCCGGTTGGTCGTCGAGCAGGGCGATCACGTCACGTCCGACCAGTTCAAGGCCGGCTTGGCCGAGATGCGCGCCGAGCAGCGCACCGAAATCGCGGAGGTGCGCACCGAGATTGCGAACCTCGATACGCGGTTGCCGACCCAGCTCAGCACCGCGGAAACCCGCTTGACATGGCGCATGCTCGGTATCGCCGGCCTCGTCATCGCGGCACTTCGCCTGCTTGGTTGACGGGATAGTTCCCGTGCCGCAGCCTGGAGGGTGCCGAGGCTCTACATGACGGCGAAGCAGTAACCTGGCGGGGGTGCTTCGCTCGGGGATATCGGGGGACGACTGAAATGGACGCTACCCGGCCTGGACCGGAGCCTGCGCCGCGCGGTTGCGATCCTCGCCGCGATCTGCGTCTCCTCGCAACAGCGCCCTGCGGGGCGACGTCGCCGCGCTCCGCGCCCAGGGCGACGACCTCCGCGGCGGAGCGTCGGCGGGAAGCCGGATAGCCAACCGACTCGACCGGCTGATCCTCGACGTCCTCGAAGATGGAACTCTCTGACCTGGCTCCAATCGCCAACCTGGTACTTGCCGCTGTTCTCGGCGGGATCACCTTGTACATCGCGTACCAGCAATGGAGAACCCACCGAAGCCGCGTTGCTTCCGAAGAGCGCGACCGCTTTCTGAAGCGGAAGGACGATCTCTTCGACCGCCGCTGGAGAATCTGCCTTCGGGGTAGGAGATTTCCTCGACGCAATGGCACCCGAGACGGCCCGAGACGATGGCTGCGTCTCCAGCAGCCCAGCGGGTACCGCAGGGGGATGACTTCGCGATTGCAGAGCAGGCGCTGTCCGATCTCAAGCGCTTGATGTGGCTGGCGCGATTCCTCTTCGACCGAGACGTCAACGAGTACCTCGCGGAACTGGAGCAGCGCTGCAGAAACCCGCTGCGATTGAAGCTGAAGTCCATCAACCGCGGCGGCCAACTCCCGGAACAGGCGGAGGAGCGGTATTGAGTGTTCGCCGGCGCCGGTGGCGCCGGCCGGGCTACCAGCGCAGGCACGGATCGCCGAGCGCGGACAGGTCCTCGAGCAGCGGGACGGCGGCCGGTATCTTCGGGCGGCGTGGCGTCTTCGTGCGGGTCGGCGCCGGCCTCGGCGGCGCTGCCCGCGGTGGCTTCAAGCAGTGCGGACACGGTGATCTCGGCAGGGTTGAGCGCGTGGTCGAGGAGCCACCGCCGGCGCTGGTAGCAGGCGTAGCAGCGTTGGCGACCGCGCGATACCCACCGGCCGCAGGTCCCGGCCTCGATGGGCAGGTCGACGCCGCCGCACAGCATCTTGCCGCGGTGTTCCGCCCGGTAGCGGCGCATGTGTTCGCGGTTGGCGATCTTCTTGCGCAGGCGCTTGAGCGCGACGCGCTGGTCGGGGCGCAACAGGTCGATGAGCGGCATGGCGTGTTGTCCGGAACGGGAATGGCCCGAACGCGGGCCGGTCTGGAAGCGGGCCGTCAGGCGCGGGGCGTGGCCGGGGCGGGGTCGGTGACCGGCGGCGTGCGAGCCGGGGGGCAGCAAGGCAAGGGCGTTGCCTTGGCCGCCGACTTGGCGTCCATCCGGCCGCGTCCGATCTGTCCCATTGTCGTACTTCGCCGTCGCCCCCTCGTGGTGTCGTGTCCGTGTCCTGCAACCTCGGGGCGCTCGCCCGCGACCGTCTCCCGCCGCTGTAGAGACGCGGCCGGCATTCCTCGGAGCCATCGCGCCCTGGGACGAGTTCCTCCCTGCCAGTTCGGAGCCTTCCAACCGGAAGCAGGGCGGTGGAGCGCGGCCTCGGGTGACCGCCGTCTTGCATACTTCACCCGGCCGCCGGATCAGGCCGGGGCCAACAGAAAGAGGTATGTGATGACCAGGCGGGTTCTGGCGGTCGTCCTCTCGGGCTGCGGCGCCGCCGTCGGGTTCCCGGCGCGGCGCTTGCGGTGTTCGGAACGGAGTCGCAGGCGTCGGTACTCAGGAGATGACTCCTGCGGATCGGCCCGGACTACGAGCCCCGATCGACCCGGACAAACAACTTGGGCCCGTCATGCTTCCCGATGAACAGGTGCGACCTGCCACGAACCCAGCAACCAGCAACGGAGGAGCCATGGCCGAGCGGAACAACAGCCGAACTCGCAACCCGACAGCCGTCCCGGCGCGACTGCTCGGGCTGCGGGAAGTAATGCGGATGACCGGGTTGTCGAGGTCCAGCATCTACAGCCTCCGCGCCCGCGGCCGGTTCCCGCAGCCGCTCCGGGTCACCGAGCACGCCGTGCGCTGGATCGAGGAAGAGGTCCGGGACTTCATTGCGTCGTGCCCGCGAGCCGGTGCCGCCCGGACGCAGTCGGCCGCACGTCGTGGACGCTGACGCCGAGGTCATCGCCGCAGCGGCACGACCTGTCCACGTTCTTCGCCGAGGTACGCTGCCCAGTCCTCCATGAGCCGGCGGCGGCGGTCGAACAGGTCCGATCTGGCGTACGCCGCCTCGGTCGCATTGCTCACGACGTGGGCGAGGGCCGCCTCGACGACCTCGCGCGGACAGTTCGTCCGCTCCGCCGCCCAGTCGCGGAAACTGGACCGGAAGCCGTGCGGGACGGCCTTGACGCGCTGCTCCTTGAGGAGCTTCGACAGCGTCATGTCCGACAGCGTCTTCCCGCGCCGGCTCGGGAACACCAGCCCGGTGCCGTCGCCGAGCCTCCTGGCCTCGCGCAGGATGTCGATGGCGCGGCGGCACAGCGGCACGCGGTGGTCGCGGTTCGCCTTCATGCGGCTGGCGGGGACCGTCCAGACGGCCGCGTCGAGATCGATTTCGTTCCACGCCGCCGAGCGGACCTCCCCGGACCGGGCGGCGGTCAGCACCAGGAAGTGGAAGGCGAGCTTCGTGCCGGTCCATGCGCGCGACGCGCGGACAGCCTCGATGGCGGCGGCCACGTTGCCGTGCGGGAGCGCCGGCATGTGCCGAACCACGGCCCGCTGGCGGCCGAGCACCTGCCCGAGCGCATCGCCGGCAGGGTTGTCGGGGCGATGCTGCATCGCCACGGCCCACTTCATGACGGCGCTGATGCGTTGCCACACGCGGCGTGCCGTCTCGGGCTTGTCGTGCCAGATGGGCGTGAGAACCCGCAGCAGGTCGGCGGAGGTGATCTCGGAGACCAGCTTCTTGCCGATGCGCGGGAAGGCATACAGCCGGAGGCTCGTGGGCCAGTCGTTGACGTGCTTCGCGTTGCGCCAGCCGCCGCGGTGCTAGCCCAAGTTTAACCGGAAGTCTCGAGGTCGAGCGCGCATAAGTCACTGTTGACGTTGGAGTTATAGGTTTCTAGGGTGTTGGGTACTGGCTACATTTGCGGGGAGACTCCCAGTAGCTCGAAGCTGCGTTGCTGCCCAGGTGTCGGCTTGGTGAGCATGGTGAAGGTGGCGTCGCCGTCGACCACCCGCATGGTGTTGGCGGTCAGGGTGCCGAGGTCGGCGAGCAAGGTTCGGAAGCTGTGCACGGGGAGGTCGTCGGCGGTGCGTTTGCGGGCGGCCTTGGCGCGTGCCGCGGGCGAGCGCTTGGCCTTCTGGACCACCGAGGCGCGCTGTTGTTCGGCAGCGGCCGGGTCGTGGTCGTCGAACAGGAGCGGCTTGAGGGCCTGACGCATATGCCACTCGACGTAGTAGGCGAGCATGCACAACAGGACGTGAGCCCGCACCCGGTCGGCGCGGCGGTGGTGGATCGGCCGCACCTTCAGGTCGACGGTCTTGAGGGACCGAAAGGCGCGCTCGACCTTCGCCAGGTCCTTGTAGGCGCGCACGGTCTGGGTGGCATCGAACTGTTCGGGCTCGACGTTGGAACGGACGATGTAGAGCCCGTCGAGTTGCTGCTCGTCGGCGATCTTGTCTTCGTCGCGGCGAAAGGTGAAGGACTCGTCGGTGATGGTGGTGACGAAGTACTTGGCGACCTTGACGCGCGTCTGGCCGACGGCTCCCGCGTCGCCATCTGCGGACCGCCGGCCGCGCCGACGGCTGCGATCACCATTCGCCGCTTCGGCGGCCGGGCTTTCACCGTCGAGGAGCTGACCGCGAGCGGTTCGCTTCCCGCCGCCGTGGTCGACGAGGCCGCGGCCGTGCTCGGCCGCGAGCGCAACCTGCTGATCTCGGGGGGGACCGGCTCGGGCAAGACGACGCTGCTGAACGCGCTGGTGTCGCTGCTGCCGGCCGACGGTCGCATCATCTCTATAAGAGGACACGCTGGAGTTGCGCCTGCGCCGCGCCAACTGCCTTCGGTTCGAGGCGCGGGGGCTCGGCGACCGCGGCGTGACGATCCGCGACTTGGTGCGGCACGCGCTGCGCCGCCGGCCGGACCACGTTGTCGTCGGCGAGGTCCGTGGGGCCGAGGCCGCCGATCTGCTTCAGGCGCTCAACACCGGCCACGGCGGCTCGCTCGCCACCGTCCACGCGAACAACGCCGCCTCGGCGCTGTCGCGACTTGCGACCTGCGCCATGCAGGCATCCGATGCCTTGCCGTGGATGTTGGCGAGCGCCGGAATGTGCGAGTTTCTCGCCAACGGTCGACCACAAGATGTTGTAGTCGGTCGGCGCCGTCGAGGCTGACAGTGTTCGCGTGGTGCTCACCGCCGTCAAGGCGCGTCGCTGCGCTCCGCCCCCGCTTCGCGGGGCTGACGGCCTTGACGGCGGCTCCGCGCACGCCCGTCCAGACTGGCCCTCGTCCGACGGCGCCACAACATGCACCCCTACATGTTGGGGTCGATGATCTGTTCGGATTGACGCGTTTCTCAGGGCTCGTTGACACCGTGGACGGTGGTCTGCCGCGGGGTGGTCGATGGCATCGAGGCCGTCATTCACCAGACCCGAACGCCCGAAGGGGTGCGCCGGGTCGAGCAGATGGTCCGCGTCCGCGACTACGACGCCGCGGAGAACCGCTGGGTCGTCGAGCCCATCTGGCCGCCGCCGTCCGAAGGCGCGAGAAACGGCCCGTCGACGCCGAAGCGGAGGACGGGATCCGCACCGAGGCGGAAGCGTCGGGGGAGGCGGACGCGATGAACCGCCGGCTTGTGGCCGCTCCTCGGACCGGGGCCGGCGGGTGGCCGCACGCTCCGGACGCTGGCGGACCACCGCCGGTTCGAGCTGACCGCGTGCGAGCGCTGCGTCGTGCTGGACCTTGCGGCGCTGGCGGCGCGGTTCGGGTGGGAAGCGCCGCTCGATGCGCTGCGCAGGCGCTTGGCGTGCCGGCGATGCGGCGCGCGGACGGGCAGCGTGTTGATCGGCTGCGCGGGGACCGACCGCGCGAACCACCCGGGGACGGACCGCAACTGGCAAGTAGTGGCCAGTTGACGTGTTTCCCCCGCACGTGCGGGGGACCCGTCCGGACAAGGTGTGAGCCTGTCCGTGCTCGGAGCCGTGCTGGCTGCAGAATTACGCAGTAGCTCGATGGCCTCGCTCCTGTCGAACAGAACGGACTCGGGCTGCGTGACCCGCAGCGCCCCATTCTCTGCCAGCCGTACTGCCAGCCGTTTCTGATTCTGCCAGCCGGTTTCTGACCTCTTGGGACCTCTTCTGACTTTCGGTTTTCTCAACAAATACGGGATTTGTTGGGGGTTTTCCGACTTGGCGGGATCGGCTCCGGAGGCCGATGTCTGAGTACGCCGGCGCGTTGTAGCGCTTCGGCCTGTAGCGTCCTGACCCTTAAATTCATGGCATCATGGGCGGACTCGCACACAAAGGAGTCTGCCCATGCCACGCGGACGCAAACTCGCCTCGCTCACGCTCACCGATGAGCAACAGAATCAGCTCCAGGGGATTGGTCAATCGGCTACCCTGCCCTACGCCCTGGTCGTGCGGGCTCGCATCATCCTCGCCAGCGCCGAAGGCTTGACCAACGCCGCCGTCGCCACACGTGTCGGCGTCAAACCGCACACCGTCGGCAAGTGGCGCCGACGCTTCCTGGACGCCGGCATCCAGGGGTTGCACGACGAAATTCCGGCCCGGACGCCCCCGGTCCTACGACGACGACAAGGTGGCCAGCGTGATCAACCGCGCGTTGCAGGAGACACCCGACACCGCCACGCACTGGAGCACGCGCACCCTCGGGCAGGCCACGGGCGTTTCCAAGAGCACGGTGCAGCGCTGGCTCGCCCTCTTCGGCGTCAAACCGCACTTGGCGCAGACCTTCAAGCTGTCGGCTGACCCGTTTTCGTCGAGAAGGTGCGCGACATCGTCGGGTTGTACCTCAACCCGCCCGACCACGCGATGGTCCTGTGCGTGGACGAGAAGTCGCAGATCCAGGCGCTCAATCAAACCCAGCCGACGCTGCCGATGGGCCTCGGCTATGCCGACGGCTACACCCACGACTACATCCGGCACGGCACGACGACGCTGTTCGCCGCCCTGGACATCGCCACCGGACAGGTGTTCGGGCTGTGCCGGAAGCGGCACCGCCACGAGGAGTTCCTGTCGTTCCTGCGGTTGATCGACCGGGAGGTGCCGTCGGAGCTGGACATTCACCTTGTGCTGGACAACTACGCGACGCACAAGCACGCCAAGGTCAAGCAGTGGCTGGCGGCGCGCCCGCGCTTTCACCTGCACTTCACGTCCACCTACGCGTCGTGGTTGAACCAGGTGGAGCGGTGGTTCGGCTTGCTCAGCCAGCGGGCGGTCAAGCGGGGTTCGTTCCGCTGCGTCGCGGATCTGGTGTGCAAGATCCAGGCGTTCATCGACAGCCACAATGCATCTGCGACGCCGTTCACCTGGGTTGCGACGGCGCAGTCGATCATCGACAAGGTGGAGCGCATTGCGATGCGTATTTCCGGGACAGCGCACTAGAAGCCCAACGACGCGGCAACTCGCCCGCCGCCGGGAAGCGGGGTCAGAGCCAAGTTGCGGGACCGTGGCCAGATCAGGCCGAGCAGCGCTCCGGCGGCGGCCAGGGCGGCTCCTCCATAGCGCATTGCCTTCCGGTCTCTGAACGTCTCCCTGACGTACGAAGCCGCGGTGAACTCTCCCTCGTAGATCACGAGGCCGTTGGCGTCCATGATGCGGATCAGGTCGTTCCTTCCGTCCGCAAAGCCCTGTTCGTGGCCGGCCGCGAGTCCCTCGTAGCGGCCGACGTCGTAGCCGTCGGTGAAGCCGAAGACGTATTGCTCCGCGAGATCCTCCGCTTCGATGACGCAACGGGGCGAGGAAGTCGGGCAGGCGTAGCCGGTTCCGAACGCCTCTCCTCGTCGGGGCACGACCTGGTAGCTGTGGCCGGGATAGTCGCCCACCCCCAGGTACATGCCGAGGTCGACGCGCGGCGGCATGTTTCCGGCTGGGAACCGGGAGGGGACGTACTCGGGATTGCCGGCGAGCACCAAGCTGATCCCGGCGCCCATGAGCACGACCGCGGTGGCGACCTTCGCGGTCGAACGGCTGCCCCCGCCGGCGGCCGGCCGAAGCTGGATGGCAGCCGCGAGCCGCTCGGCGGTGCCACGGATGTCGCGATCCTCTCCCGTCGTAGGCGCCGGCATTGCCAGCAGCATCACCAATCCCGCTGCGATGATTGTGCGCATGATTCTCAAGCCTCGAAGACGCTCGCCCAGGCTGGATCTCCGTCAGCACTGGCAATCGATCGCGAACGCCACAACGAGGTTGCCGGCGTCGAGGAACTCGGATCGCGCGTGGAGCTGCACGGCTACGTACTGCACTCCAAGGACGGCATAGGACACCGGAATCCCGGTCGGCTGGCGCCGTTCCGCGCGGTACCGCCAGAGCGGTTCGCCGGAGAGGGCATCGAAGGCCTGCAACACGCCCCCGCTCTCGGCGAAGACCAGTTTGCCGCCGGTCGCCAGCAGGGAACCGGCGGGATTCGGGAACTCCCGTGTCCAGACCCGGGTTCCGGAATCGAGGTCCCAGGCCTGCAACTCGCCGATGTTGTCCGCGCCGTCCCGTCTGAACGATTCGATGCGCGCGCCCGTGAACGGATGACCGGCGCGGTACTCGACGGCCCGGCCCTCCATGATCGTGCAGTAGTTGTTGACGGCGGGAACGTAGAGCAGGCCGGTCTGGGGACTGAACGCCTCCGGTCGCCAGTTCCGGGCTCCTCGCATGGCGGGGCAGAACTCGACGCTTTCGCCGATGCGGGGCACCCGCGCGGCATCGTACGCCGGCCGGCCGCTGACGGGATCCAGGCTGGTGAACACGTCCTGGTGGACGAAGGGCTGCGCCTCCAGGAACCGCATGTCTCCACCGCTGCGATCGAGCAGCCAGAGGTATCCGTTCCGTCCCGGATGCACGAGACCCTTGATCGTTCGCCCGCCTCGTTCGACGTCCACGAGGAGGGGAGCATTGGCCTCGTCCCAGTCCCACGAGCCGTTCCAGTGGTACTGATAGTGACTTCGCAGCTCGCCGGTGTCGGCGTCGAGCGCGAGGGTCGAGTTCGTGTAGAGGTTGTCACCGGGGCGCGCGTTCCCGAGCCAGGGACCTCCGTTGCCAACTCCCCAGTAGGTGAGGTTAAGCGCCGGATCGTAGTGGCCGGTCACCCAGACCGATCCACCGCCCGTGCGCCACGACTCGCCCGTCCACGTCGTGCTCCCGGGTTCGCCCGGGGCTGGAATGGTGTGCCGTTTCCAGACCTCGTCGCCGGTCCTCGCGTCGAGCGCCGTCACGAACCCCCGGATGCCGTACTCGCCACCGGAGGTGCCCACGATGATCTTGCCGTTCACCGCCAGCGGCGCCAAGGTGATGTAGTAGTTGCGCCGGTAGTCGGCGATGCGGCGGTTCCAGACGACCTTGCCCGTGGTCGCCTCGAGCGCCATCACGCGCGCGTCGAGCGTGCCGACGTAGACCATGTCGTCGTACAGGGCGACGCCGCGGTTGGTCGCATGGGGACGCCGCACGTCGGACGGCAGGGGATGCACGTAGCGCCAGCGCAGGGCGCCGGTCGTCGCCTGCAGGGCGATCACCTGCTCGGCGCTCGTCACGAACATCGTGTTGCCGTTGACGATGGGCGGCCCCTGAGGCTGCCCGTCGTCCGCATGGGTGCGAAACGTCCACGCCGGCGCCAGATCCACGACGTTGGATGTATCGATCTGGTCCAGCGGGCTAAATCCCCACCCGTCGTAGGTCCGCCGGTACATCAGCCAGTTCTCGGGTTTGGGTTCGCGCAACCGTGCGTCGGTCACCGGCGCATAGTGGAGGAGGACGCCCGGCTCGGCCGGCGGCAGTTCCTGTCCGGGAATCACGCCCGCCGCGGCCAGGGCGAAACCACCCGCGAGGCCCGCCACGATCGCTAGATGCGCGATCCGGCCGGCAGGTGTCGGCGCACGGCGCACGGCGCACGGCGCACCGCAGATCGCTGGCAGACGATTGTGGAGAAGAGCCTTCGACTCTCTCTCCGCTGGGGCTGGCATTCTGGATGCCCTCCTCGGTGCGGTTTGCTGCCCGAGGGTCCAAGCTCAAGCAACGGCTGACCTTGGCGGTGGGCCATTTCCCGCCGCGTCGTTCTCAGTCTACAACCTTCGGGCGAGGGGTTGTCCCGTTCGCTGTTGAACTTTGCGAGTGGCGGACTCCCTGTTTCCTCCGCCAATGTTACGCCACTTCAGCAACTACGTCGTCGGGCGGGGCCAGCGCGTCGATGGCGCCCACCAGGTACTGCAGGTCGCGGTAGCCCCGGACCCGCCGGAAGCGCGGTTCCGCCTCCACCAGCGCGCTCGCCACCCAGCGTTGAATCATCTGACCGCCCCGCCACCGCTTGACGTTGCGTGTGTAGCGCTCGACGCTGCCGTTGAGGTTCTCGATGATGTTCGTCGTGCGCAGCGTACGCTGCAACGCCCCCGTCAGGCCGAGGCGCTGCACGGTCAGCGTCTCCTCGAGCCCCTCCCGAATGGACGCTGCGGCGCCGGGATGGTCGCCTTCCAGAGACCCGGCCAGCCGCCCCAGCACCCGCGCCGCGCGGTCCCGCCGAATCGAGATCCCACGCATCCCGCAACGCCTTGCTGACAGACGCGTGCAGCCGCTCGGGAAGATGGCCGAGCACGTTCCTGCACTTGCACCGATGGCAACGTTGCACCACGCCCCGAGAACCGAACACGTCGGTGATGGCCCGGCGCAGCCCCGCCGCACCATCGACGACGAACAGCAACGTCCGGTCGGTCGGCAGTCCGCGCGTCACCAGGTCGCTGAGCAGACCGGTCGTGACGGCAGCCGTCTCGGTGGCGCCTTCGCGCAGGCCCAGCACGTGTTTCCGGCCTTGGGTGTCGATGCCCAACGCGATCACCATGCAATGGTCCCGGAACACCTTGCCGTCGATGCAGACCACCCGCAAGTCCAGCTCGCCCAACGGCCGGGAGAGAAACGCATGCAGGCGCTTGGTCGACAGCGCCACGAACCGCCGCGACACCGCGCTGCTCGACGTCGCCCGCTCGTTCACCTCGGTCGGTACCGGGTCCAACGTGCCCGCGTAACGGCGCGTCGACACCCCAGCGGCGACCGCGGCCAGCGTGTGCTCCTCCAGCGGGTCGGTCGATGCCGCCCACTGGAAGCTCGCCAGCGGGACTTCACCCTCGGCGCTGCGTAGGCGCACGCGCGGCACCTCGACCTGCCGGCCGCCGAGCGTCTTGCGCCTCCGGTCAGGAATGCGAAGACGGAGGAGGAATCGGCTCATCCACCCGACTGAGCCATACGCGGCCGACGCACTCCATGGCGAGAGGTCCCCATGCGAATCACCACGGCCGTCGCCCTCGCCCCGGCGCTGCCCAGGTTGGTTGCCGCCCTCCGCCTCAGGGCAGCGGTCGCATTCACGATCATCCTGCTGGCGGCCTCGCCCGCCGTGTCGCAGATGGAGCCCGGCCGGGAGCTTGAGCTTGGCGGTGGCTGGATGCAGTTCAAACCCGCTGGACATCGGGGACATCGGCATCGGCCTCCCGTTCGGCCAGAGCGTCGACTTGGCGTGGACGACGTGGCGGAACGAGCGCACGGGCATAGCCATAGGCGTCTGGGTCGCGACGCTTCGAGGTGGAGGAATCAGTGTTGGCGGTCGTGGAAAACGCGTTGTATGACCAGCTGGTCATACAACGCGCTTTCCGGCGACCGTTGATAATTGTCACGGAAAGGCCGGCAGGGGGTCGCCGACGCGCCCACTGCCGAACGCGTCGTTGTCCTGTGCGCGGCCGAAGGCCCTCTGTGGGAGGGTGGCAGCACGGGCCGTCCCGTGTAGTCCGAGGCAATCCGCGCGCCAATTGCATCCGGAATGAGGCACGAACATGCCCGCGCCGAGGTCGGCCGTCAAGAATTTACGGGCTTGACGCCAACATGCGTGGCTTCCGCACCGAACTCTACGGTAGACGTATCGGCGCCGCGCGGCAGAGGACTCCACGGACGAGGCGTTCATCCTGGCCCGACGCCTATGGAGGCCGTGCACTTCACCGAGCTCCGCATGCGGTTTGACGAGCTGCGGTCGCGGTATCGCCTGCCGACACTCCGCTGGACCGATCCCGAGCCTCACCCCCCAAAGGTCAACCCGATCATACGCGTCCATCTTACGGAGCTGCGGCCGGCCATCGTCGAGGCGTAGGTTGCAGCGGGGCGGCCATCGCCGAGTTGCACGGACCTGCAGGTGACTGCGGACGTGACGGTGATCAGGGCAGCGCACATCACGAGTCTTCGGGTTGCGGTTCGTGAACTGGAGGGGGTGCAGTGAGGAACGGACCGAAGCGGATCAACAGGATCTCCCCTGGGTGAATCGGAGCCCGTTTCCCTCTGTTCTGCGCATTCCTTCTCAGAGGAGGGACCGATGCTTAAGCGAATCGCGATCGTCGTCCTGGCACTCGCCACACCCGTCGCGGCGCAAGAGGAACAGCGGGCACGTGTCTCCGAGCTCGAGGCTGGCGCGGGCTGGTATCAGTGGAATCCGTTTGGCGTCAGCGACTTCATCGTCTTCCCTTCCGCACCGAGCGCCACCATCTCGCGCATGGTATGGCGCACCGCGCGGCACGGGTACGCGACCGGCATCTCGGCGGTTCTCGGCAAGGTCGATCCGCGTGAGGGCAACGAAGTGCAGGAGCGGGCGTTCCCGATCTATGCCCACGTCTCGTACCGCTGGCGATGGTTCCTGAAAGACCCGGAGAACAGCATCCACTTCGGCGTCGGCATCGGACCGGGGGTTTTTCGACGGACGGACCGGGTACGCGCCTGGGACACCGAGCGCGGGACGCGGCACTACCCCAACGAGACGAAGACCCGCTGGCGCCTCGCGGTGCACTATCACACGGAGCTGTTCTTCACGACGCGCCTGCAGGAGAACGTCGACCTGCGGGCCGGGATCCGCTGGCTGCCGCTGCTGTACCTGCCGCTGGCGGCCGAGCCGATGGTGATGGGTGTGTGGCGGTTCTGAACTCCACCTGAACTGGACGAGGCCGCGCCGGTGCGGGGTAGAAGTGGGCGGGGACGGCTGCCGCCGATGGGCTAAGTCACCCACGGCCGCGAGTTGATCCGCCCAGGGTTTCGGCCTGCACCGCCGAGGCGCCACCTCGTCGGGCGCGGTGGGTGCCGCGTAGTTGCCGGCTGTCCGGAGACCAAAGCAATCGGCCGCTCCGGGGACGGCAGGAGGGAATCGGCTCTGATGGCCGCAGGTGAAGCACACCGAATCGCAGGCGTCTTGCTCCTGGCGGCCCCGCTGCTCGGTCTCCCGGCACACGCGCAGATGACCTGCGACCCATGCAAGGTCGTCGTGGTTTTCGATGGGCGTGGGAGCTCAATGCGCTGCTGCGGGAGAGCGTCGAGGAAGGAGATCGCGGCGCTGGCCGCTCCGCGGCACACGGTCGTCTTTCTTCCCGACGCGCAGCGCGTGGCCGACTGGACGCTCGATGGAGCGCAGATGGCGGTCGAAGCACTCCTGGCGGAGCCAGAGGTGGACATCGGTGTTTCTTCTTGACGGAATTGTGCCGGCCTCCGACTACGATGTCTCCCGCCCCGTCTGACTCGCGACGCCAGCTTTTTTGAGGCCGACCGGCGCGAGATCGCCTGGCGGCAGGGCCCCGACAATCAACTGGGTTCGCGTACCAGGTCGCCTTCGTGCGCGTGCTTCGACAGATTTCCCCGACAGACGCCCTTGGAGATCGACGGAGAGATCCTGTCGTTCGCCCCCCTGCAACTGCGAACAGACGGCGAGACGATCCACAGGTCTGTCGGACTGGCCTTGATACGGTGCGAGCACCTGCGTCTGTGCGCTTTCGATGCCGCCGCCGGCGAACGGCTGGCGCGGTTCCTGGAAGACAAGCGCTGCAGCTTGAGCGAACCTCCTCGCTGCCGACGCGGGCGCGCGCCCGGCTCCGCGACGAAGCCCGCTCGCCGGACGCGCCGGCCAGCACTTCACTCCGCACGCAGCACGCGCATCGAATCGACTCGCATCGCCGTCCGCGCCGGGCAGCATTGGCGGCGAGGGCCACCGCGAGCACCGCGACCGACGCGCCGGCCAGGACCATCGCGTCGGTCGCCGCAACCTCGTAAAGGGCGCTCGCCATCGTGCGCGCGAGCAGCAGGGCGCCGATCAGGCCCCACGAGGACGCCCGTGGCCCCGACACGCGCGGTCTCGAGCGCCGCCGAGCGGAAGACCGCCACCGGGCGCGCCCCGACCGCGATCCGGACCGCGAACTCGCGCGTCCGCCGCGCGACGAGGTACGACGTGACGCCGTGGACGCCGATGGCCGACAGCGCCAAGGCGAGGGCGGCGAACAACCAGACCAGCAGCGCGTTGAGTCGCGCCAGGGCCACGATGTCCGAGAGGATGGCGTCCATCGTCTTGAGGGTCGTAGACGCCGAGGTCGCCGTCCACGGTCCGGATCTCGCCCCGGACGGCGTTCGCGACGCCGGTCGCGGACTCCTGCGGGCTCACGATCAAGCTCATCAAGCGGGAAGGGTTCTGGCCCTGCGAGAGATAGATGACCGGCACGACCGGCTCCTCGACCTGATGCTCGCGGAAGTCGCGCACGACCCCCACCACCGTGAACCAGTCGGCCCCTTCCTCGGGGATTGCCGGCCGACCGGCTCCGCCCCGGGCCAGTACCGCGCCGCCGCCGCCTCGTTGACGACGGTGACGGCGGCGCCGTCGGGCCGGTCTCTATTTCAGGACAATCACACTTCAGAATCCGCGTGTGCTCCCCGACGTCAAGGCTCGGCTGCGCCGACCCGCTGCGCGGGCTATCGGCCTTGACGCCGGCTCCGCGCGCGCTCACAACGGGCATTTGTTCGACAATGCTGGAATCACGACCCGCCCCAACGCCCACAGACGACGCGTCCGCCGTCTCAGAACCGGTAGCTCACCCGCGAGGTCACCTGAGCGGTGTCGAAGGCGTCGTAGCTGCGCAGGATCCGCAGCCAGCGGACATCCACGCCGACCCCGAGTCCGCGCCACAACCGCACATCGACGCCCCCGCCCAATACGAGGCTCAGGCCCAGCTCGGAATACTCACCCGGCGACGGGAAGATGGAAGTGTCGAAGAACTGCACCGTGTTGATGCCATCCGACGCGTGCTCGACCGGTTCGGTACCCAGCGGGTCCAATGGGATCCAGGGAATCGGATCGACGACGATGCTGAAGCGTTCCGTGACACGCCCCACCCCGCCGCCGCCGGTCAGATACGGGAAGAGCCGGCCATTCGCAACCGGAAACTCGACCGTGAATTTCGTCAGGAACGTCGTCACGTCCCGCCGCTGGTCCTCGATCCGAACGGATGGGAACCAGGGGTCGAATCCAAGCGGGAACGCCGGAATGTCCCCGATCGCCGGATCCGCTGCGGCGAACGTGCCAGCGACAGAAATACCGCCGTACCCGTGCGTGGGCGTTCCCGCTGCATCGCCCGACAGGTACGTCAGTTCCACATCCAGGCCAAGATGCCGCGTCACCCTGATACCAGCGCCAACGCCGGTCGCGACGAATGTGCCGTCGCCGAACCCGCCGCCCACCAGACCGTAAACCAGTCCCCCGGCATCAAGGCTCTGTTGCGCCGCTGCCGGCGCCGCGACCAGCGCCAGCATGACGACTGCCGCGAACGCGGCCCGCCGCATCCGAGAAACCAGCATGGCCGCAGATTCGGCGTTCATGGCGTCTCCTCTGGATTCAGAGCCGGCGAAGTCTGCGACCCACGGGCCATTATCGCCCATCTCGTCGGCACAGACCGCGACCGCCGTAACGCCTGCCGTGAGGCATGAGGATGCCGCGAGCTTGGCGAGCGGGTGGACCCGCTACCGTCCGTTGAGTGCCAATAGCTCACGCAGGGCATCGTCATCAGCGATGTCGGCGGGCCGGCCGTAGGCCGACGCTGCGGCGGCATCGAGCGCCGCGTGCGCGTCGGCGAGCCACTGCGGCCGAGCGTTGTAGAGGTTCGTCAACGTCCGTCTCGTGAGCGCCTTCGCCGCGTCCTCGTCGCTGAGAACCGACCGCTCGGATAGCCCGGCACCGGTCGTCCACCCACTCGACCCAATCCGGCGGGTTGAGCCACCGGTCGCGCAGCTCGACGAGCCGTTGAGCTTCCAGGGCTTCTGCCATTTACTGCGCCGCGGGCGGGCCGCTGTGCCGTCGTTCCTCGGGTCATGCTACAGCCTGCTGCGCGTTCGGTCCCTTGTGCCCCGAAAGGGCCTCTGCGAGACGGTCCAGGCCTTCGCGGACGGCCGGCCACGGCTTCGTGAGGTCTACTGACGACACCCGTAGCGGGTGTCCATGCACGCGGTAGCGGTAGTCGAACGTCGTCCCCGCGGTCGCGTAGAGCAGCACGCCGAGAGCCGGCGGCTCAGCCGCGCACGACCGAGCGTGGTTCGTCAGGTACCCGAACAACTGATACAGGTGGTCGCTGCGTAGAGAGACCGAGCTGGCCTCGCCCCCGCCCGCGAACGGTTCCGACACACACTTGGTCTCCACGATGGCGCTCCGCCCGTCGGCGGCGCCCGGTACGTAGATGTCGGTTTCCATGAGCGGGAGACGCAGCACGGCGTCCCCCTCGGGCGCCGCGTCCCACTTGATGCTCTTGTGCCCGCGAACGCCGAGCCGCGGATGCTCGGTGCGGAGGAAGCCGCGTACGAAGTCCTCGAAGAGCCGGCCCATCTCCTGCTCGTCGGTCGTGAAGTCGCGGAATCGCACCGCTCCGGCGTGAGCCTCCGGAAACAAGTGGCGGGCGATCATCCGACACAGGTCGAGCAGGAAGCCGTAGTCGGCGTTGTTCCGGTGGATCTGCACACGGCGGAACACATCCTCGCGCAGGTCCACCTCGCCGACATCGGCGACCCGCTGCACGAGCCGTGTCAACTTCCCCTTCAGGTTCGTGTTCAGCTCTTCGACCGCGGCAAGCCGCAGCATGGTCGTCTTGACGATCCGGTTGTGGAGCACGTCGCGGCTCAGCTCCTCGAAGCGGACACGCACTTGGCCCCGCAGGCGCAACGCACGCCGAACGGTCGACGGCAGATCCAGCTTGCCGCGCGGCCTGCGGGTGTCCTCCGCCCGTTCCCGGTAGCCTCGATCCAGGCCACGTCGCAACACCTGAGAGAAGCTGTCGTGAAGGAGTCGGGCCAACAGGTTCTGCGGCAAGTCGAACGCGGATGGACGCACGTCGTCCGGTACCGCCTCCAGTCGGTCCAGCCGTTCCCATGCGTAACAGAGAACGTAGTACAGGTTCTCGGCGGGAATCTTCATGACGCGGCGTCAGTCGGCGGCACGTAGAGCGGCGAGCGCGTTCCTTGCACGTTCCGCGTCGTCGAACCAGTACTCACGGAGCAGCGGTTCGATCTCGTAGCGGACCACATCCGTGTACCAGCCGTTCCAGGCGGCGGCGTCGGCCAAGCCCTTCGGCGGCCGGCAGAAGTAGCTGTGACCGATCTGGAATCCCTCGCCCAACTGCGGGTGTTCTCGGATCTGCCGGTTCAATGCCTCAAGGCGCGTCCTGATCCGACGACGCATCGGCTCCGGCACGTCGCCATCGGCGAGGTGGCGGTCGAACCCCTGGCTACCGAAGGCCGGCTCGAAGGTCGAGAAGGCGAAACGCCGTCGCAACGCGTAGTCCACCAACGCGGTCGAAGTCGGTCCAGCGGTCGTCCTTATAGGCTCGTGTGCTGACCTGGAAGTACCGGGACTCGGCAGTGATCAGTGGAGATCCCGACATGTACTGGAAGAACACGAACGCGTTGATCTCGTACGCATGGCACTTGGGGAAGGTCCGCTTGGCCTTGTCCATGGCCGACACGTACTCGGCATGACCACAGCGCTTCAGGTCCATGCCACGGCTCGCAGGCAGGCATTCCAGTGCATCGGCAGACACGAAGTAGTCAGGGTTGATCAGGCACAGCGTCTGCGTCAGCTTCACGATCGCGACAAACTTGATTTCCAGAACCTCCTGAAAAAGCTCCGGATCGATTTGCGGCTCGTCCTCGACTGCCTGCCGGAACAGACGCCACAGCAGATCGGGCCTGAACTCGCTTCTGTCGTTGAAAACGGCGGGAGTCTGCGGGCTCGGTGTGGGAAACGTGTAAAGATCCACATTGTCGGGATCCGGCGGCGGCACCAGCCCGAAGCACTTCGCGACACTGGGATAGACCCTCGACCGCTGGTTCTTGGTGTTCTTCTGAGCCAGAGAGTAGAAGAACGAAAACGGATCGATTCCCGGATCACCGTTCCTGAGCAACTCGGGCTTGCCGACCCAATCGACCCGGCGCGCCTGCGTGATCAATCCGGCTTCGCCTGCACCCAGAACGGCCCGCGCGAGTTCTCGGAACCAAGGTGCCCAGTCGTGGATTTCCTTCACAATGAACTGCTCCTCGGTGACGTAGGCAAGTTGAGAGGCCGGACAACAAAGCGAGGGACTGCCGCTCGATCCGCCCTCCGAGCTCCCGAGGCCAGCGGCAATGCTCGGGTCGCAGACCGACAACCGCCGCGGTGCCGGTCGGGAGCCGTAGCGCAGGTCAGGAGTTCGGCTTGGTCCCGCGCGGCCCGATCTCGGTTGACGTGCTGGCGCTGGCGGTCGTGCCTGACAATGGATGATGCCGTACGGACGCCGGCGCCGACAACTCGCCTTCCCCGGCAGGCGCTCCCGACGCTTCGCTGACGGCACGTCCGCAGTCCTAGGCAGCTTGTCGAGTCCCCTGTGAGCGGAACTGGGGTCAACGATCCGCCGGAACTGGGGCCATGCCTTTCGGCCGAGCAGTGCCATTGCACTTCACCGTGACAGCGTGATCGCCGAAACGGCCTTCCCGCAGGGAAAAATATTGGGTGAGCGACGCCAGAACTGGGGTCGCTCACCCCTCTTGCCTCCTCCTCGTGGTGTTGTTAGACCGTTGAATGCGCGGTGGGGTGCACTGGTGCGAGAACCCCCCAGTGTTTCCGGGCGCTTACGGTGTGTTCACGGTGAACAATCCACGCACTTTCGCCAGGCGGATCGACGGTCGGCGATCGGTTGCAGGACCCTGCAATGAACTTGTTTACCTTGCCCAGATACGACTCATGCCGCTACTGTGTGGACATTGCGCAGCAAGGCGTGGTGGCATGGAGGCATGAGGAAAGCGACGGTGACGGTTCGTCTCTCGGCGGGCCTGGTGGAACGGCTCGACAAGCTTGCTGTCGGGCTCGGCACGTTCGGCCTGAGTCGGCCGCGGGTCATAGAGGCTCTGGTTCAAGGCTGCCCTACCGGTGCAGATGCTCTGGAGAGGATGCTGCGGCATGCTGCGGGCGTCGACAAGCCGACGCGGCTACCGGTGGATGCGGTCAAGCTGCAGGCGGAGTACGAACGCGGGCTCGAGGCCGGGCGCGCCGAGTCTGGGCCAGCGCACGCACTGGGGGACCGGGCGTGGCGTCTGCTGGTAACGGACCACCCCGACTTTGACGCGGCGTTCCACTGCCGTGCGTGGCTGGCTGATCACGATATCGAAGTCATCCACGACGAGGCCGACGGGCAGTTGAAGTTGCGGGAGTAACGCCGCGCGTGGGGGTGTGGCGCGGCGCCAGCGTTCGCGTTATCGGGTCGGCCGTCAGGTCGAGTGCTGCGAGCACGAAATCGCCGCTCCGGCACTGAGAGGCGCACTTCTCGGTGCCGTGCACCATTAGACGCCAGATTCCGGCCTTTTGTTCCCGGGTGGCCGATCTTTTTCGGAGGGGCGCGTTTGCGGGGCCGGTACGCTCGGCGCCGGTTGGCAGGCGTCCTGCTTTTCGGTCTGTGCGCGCGGGACGCTCGGCGCGTGTCAGTATCGCGGAACACTCGGTGTGTACCGGTGGCGGGTCGTTTTGATGTTGCTGTTGGTGCTGCGACCGTCACGGCGGTGCCGGTGATCGAGACCGGCGCGGACAGGTCGGGGATCAGCCCGCGATTGATCCCGTGCGCGCTGGTGACGATGCGGCTGCGCGCCGCCTGGCGAAGACCTCGGTCAACCGCACGACCGGGACAGGATGCCCGAGGCGATGCTGTCGGCCAGCACCTGCCCCGGCCCCACCGAGGGGAGTTGATCGATGTCGCCGACGAGGCCGACGGGCAGTTGAAGTTGCGGGAGTAACGCCGGGCGTGGGGTGTGGCGCGGCGCCAGCGTTCGCGTTATCGGGTCGGCCGTCAAGGTCGAGTGCTGCGAGCACGAAATCGCCGCTCCGGCACTGAGAGGCGCACTTCTCGGTGCCGTGCACCATTAGACGCCAGATTCCGGCCTTTTGTTCCCGGGTGGCCGATCTTTTTCGGGGGGGGCGCGTTTGCGGGGCCGGTACGCTCGGCGTTCTCGGGCAGGATGCGCTGCTCGGCGCGGACTCGGTTCCGGCTGGTCTTCTTCTCGGCGCCGTGCTTCGCGGGCTGCGTAGCGCTCGGTGCGCTGGCGGCTCTCTAACTAACGCGTGCAGGGCTGCGTCCGTTGCTGTTGGTGCTGCGACCGCCACGGCGGTGCCGGTGATCGAGACCGGGCGGGGACAGGTCGGGGATCAGCCCGCGATTGATCCCGTGCGCGCTGGTGACGATGCGGCTGCGCGCCGCCTGGCGGAAGACCTCGGTCAACCGCACGACCGGGACGATGCCCGAGGCGATGATGGTCGGCCAGCACCTGCCCCGGCCCCACCGAGGGGAGTTGATCGATGTCGCCCACGATCAGCAGGGCGGCTGTGTCGGGGACTACGGCGAGCGACGCCCGCATCAGCATGACGTCGACCATGGGCTCGTCGACGACGAGCAGACCGCATTCGAGCGGATTGTCCGCGTCACGCCTGAAGCCGCCGGTGGCGGGGTCGGACCTCGAGCAGCCGGTGGATGGTTCGGGCCTGCTGCCCGGTGGCCTTGCTCATTCTTCGGGCGGCGCGGCCGGTCGGCGCGCACAGCACGAGCTCGACGCGCTTGGCGGCCAGGATGCGCAGGATGGCGTCGACCAGCGTCGTCTTGCCCACGCCCGGTCGTCCCGTGATGACGGTGGCCTTCGAGGTCAGCGCCAACCCCACCGCCTCGGCCTGGCCCGGCGCCAGCGACAGGCCGGCTCTGCTTCTCGACCCAGGTCAGCGCCCGCTCGACGTCGATGTCCGGCCAGGGCGCTTGCCAGCCACAAGGTCGACGAGCCGCTCGGCGATCGCCCGCTCGGCCTGGTACAAGCCGCCGAGGAACACGCACGGCGTGTCCGCGACGGTGTCTGCGACGACGGCGTCTTCGGCCAACTCCAGCTCGAGAGCGGTTCGGACCGCATCGTCGGGCACGTCGAGCAGGCGGGCCGCCAGCGGGCCGAGCTCGTCGGCCGGCAGTCCGCAGTGGCCGTCGTCCATCGCCTCGGTCAGCGCGTAGCCGATGCCGGCGCGCACCCGGGTCATCGCCGTCCTGGTGATTCCCAGCTTCATCGCGATCGCGTCGGCGATCCTGAACCCGATACCGCGAATGTCGCGGGTGAGGCGGCAAGGGTTCTTCGTGATGACCTCGACCGCGTCGCTCCCGCAGGTCTTGAAGACCCGCACCGCCCGGGCCGTGGCCACGCCATGGCTGTGCAGGAAGACCATGCTCTCGCGAACCGCTTTCCGCTCGGCCCACGCGTCGGTGATGCGCCCGGCGCGAACCTGGCCGATGCCGGTTGACCTCGCGAAGCCGTTCGGGTTCGGTCTCGATGACGTCGAGCACCTTGTCGCCGAACGCCTGCACCAGCTTGCGGGCGTAGACCTCAGTCTGTAGACCGCTCGGACGCAGCGCTGCGCCGCATGGAGTGCCACTACAACCTCCAGCATGGCGTCGCTGTGGCGACCGGCTTCGTGGTCCAGCAGGCCTAGCAGGCGCCCGCCCAGATCTCCGACGACGCGGGCCTCCGCGAATTTGCTGGCGCTGATCTGAACCGTGGAATCGTAGATGGCGAAGACGAAGGACCAGAGAAGGGGGCCTTTCTGCTTGCCATGTCCATGTAGGCATCACACCGGCGGCGCCGGGAGCTTGGCCCGAAGGGAATCGGTCTTGGTCACGGTGACGATCTTCCGGACGCTCGCCGCTGGGAATGTCATCAACGGCAATCCGTCTTGGTCATGGAACACCAGCAGGTCGTCCTCGGTCGCGACGCGGGCCGCTTTGACGAGGGTGTGTGGCCCGTCTCGCCGCTTGACCACAAACAGCATCACCCGTCCAGGCCGGCGCGCCTGGACACGGTTGTCCCGGGCGCGCCAGCACTTCCACAGCCACCGCCTGGAGCCGGGGGGCGCGTGGGTCGCCAACGCCTTGGCGCCGACGGCGCCGTGCCAGTCCCCGCGCGACACATCCCATGCGTAGTCAACGAGGAACTCCGCTGCCGCGACCGTCTGCTCATGCACGCCCTCCGCGCTGAGGATCGCCCGCGCCGCCGCGACGGCTCGAACCACGCTCGGTCGCTTTCGCATTGCGCGCGGTCAGTTTCGCGGGCATCGAAACCTGCCGGTTGACCGTCAGGTTTTCCGGCCGGCTGCGAGGGACGGGCGGCCGGGTCGGCGGGCATCGGCGTCGCCGCCTGCACGCGGCCAGGGTCTGCGGCATCGGAACTTGCCGGTTGACCGTCAGGTTTCCCGGCCGGCTGCGAGGGACGGCCGGGCGGGTCGGCGGGCATCGGCGTCGCCGCCTGCACGCGGCCAGTTTCGCGGGCATCGGAACCTGCCGGTCGACCGTCAGGTTTCCCGGCCGGGGACTTCGTCCAACTGCACGTGCAAGATGACGCCGGTGTCGCGCTGGAAGGCCGGGTCGAGGCCGTAGCGTGCGGCGTTGGCGCGCAGCCACGACAGCGCGGTGCGCGCCGACTGCCGCAATGACCTCGCCCTGGCGCCCGATAAGATAAGGACCAGCGCCCCGCAACCGGGCAGGCGGCTGGCCTCGACGTCGAGCACCTCGCCGCCGCCCTCCGCCGTGCGGCACAGCCCGGCGGCGACGCCCGGCCACCCGTTTACGGCCGGCGGCCTCGACGTTCGGCTCGGCCGGCGCGCCGAGCATCTCGGCCAGGGTCTGCGGCGTGACCTCGACCGGGCCTCGTTTCCCTCCGCGCGTCGGCGCACCAGCTTGCCCCACAGCTCGCCGAGCGCTGGCCGCCGCTCCAGGACGGACCCGCGAGGCCGCTACGGCGTCCGGCCGCCGTCTCGTGCGGCGGCCAGCGGCTGCCTGCATGCCGAGCTGCCGATTCCATCGGCCGGCGCAGATGGCGGTGACGCCGGTCGATGCACAGTGGGCGCCAGGCGAGGATGACGGGACCACGCCACACTCGCCGTCGGTGGCGTTGGCCCAGGATGGACCCGGCCGGCGTCGAGACCGTCTTCGCGCGCGTCGAGCAGGCGATCGCAGACTCGCTGAACACCGTCAAGGCGATCGAGTGGCGCGACGGACTCAAGGGTGCTCGACCGGCACGATATCCGGGCGGCGGCGGCGCGGCGGTGGCCGAAGTCGAGCGGTGGATCGGCAGGCAAGCGCGCTCCCCCACGTCCGGAAGGCAGGCCGCCGAAGACGGAAGGGAACCAAACCTGGGGCGGCGACCCACATTTCCGCAGACCACATGTCTGCCAGTTTCCGGGGCCGGTACACTCGGTGCGTACTGGCAGTTGTCGCGGGCGTTGCACTCGGCGCGTGCTGGCAGGTTCCTCCGGCCGTTGCACTCGGTGCGTTCCTGCCGACAGGCGTCTCCGTGCGTACGGAACGCTGTCGGCGGTCCGGCGGGACACTCGGCGAGTTCAGGAAAAGCGTGGTGCTCGATGTGGACTTCGTCCTGATCGGCGTCGTGCCTGGTGGGGTCGCCCCCCGGGCCGCGTTCGCAGCCGACCGTCGCGCCAAGCGGTTGCTGATCTTTTCCTCTCGGTGCGTCTGCCGATCCGTAGTGGCGCCTGGCAGGCAAAGGCCGAGCCATGCGGCGCGTTCCTGAAGATGAGCGTCTGTGTGCGTGGCAGGGCGCTCTCGGTGGTCCTGGCGTACCGTCCGAAACGGCGTCGCGCACCGGGTGCGTTCAGGCAAGTGTCCTGCTCGGTGTGGACTCGGTCCGGATCGGCGTGCTGCTCGGTGCGGTCGCCCGAGTAGCGTACCGCTGGGTGCCCGGGGCGGTTGGTCGATGCATGCGGACGGCGCGTCGGCCCGGATCTTCCATCGATGCGCGCCGCCGTGTGCGCGCTCACCGGCATGGTCGGCGCTGCGCTGTGTGCGCCGGTTGACGGCGGCCATCCGCTTGCGTGCCGCCTCGCTCCCGATCGGCGTTCAGCTCGGTGCGGGCAACCTCGTGCGGCCGCGTGCGGAGGAGCTCGTCCTGCTCGGTGCGACCGCGTTGCTGACCGGCGTGGTGCTCGATGCCGCTGCTCGAGGACGTTACGGACCACAAGTCCTGCTCGGCGCCAAGCCCGCCCGGTGCGTGCCGGTTGCGCGTTGCGCTCGGTGCGTCTTCCCGTTTGGTGCGCGCCGTCAGTGCACGGCTTCGGACGGTTCGAGGACCTCGATGGATGCGGCCAGCCGGTCGATCGTCGCCTGGTCGACGTCCTCGGCGACTTCCTGGTCGGCGACCGGCGGCAGTCTGCAGAAGCTGTCCGAGGCGCACGAACAGCGCCAGGCAGACGGGTCTGCGCTTCGCCGGCCTGATCCGTGTCATCGAGCGGGCAGTCGAACTCGCAGCTGCTCTTTCCCTTCCTGGTGGCGCGGCAGGTCCGCACGACGAGCTTCCCGTCGACCCGGCGGCTGATGGCGTCCATGATCTCGTTCGTGGAGTCGCTCGGTGTCGGTCTTGTCGATTGGGTCTCGTCCAGATCGAGGGACTCCATGGTGGCGTAGCGGTCCAGCATGGCGAACAGCGTCCGCTTCGGGGCAGCGGCCATCCGGGTTGGGATCTGCGCGCGGGCTCTCGACGCCGCCGCAGCTTCCCGGCCGCGTCGCTCTCGCCGAGCAGGTAGTCGGTCGCTGCTTTGGCCGAGCCGATCCCGCGGGCGATGCACTCAACGTGTACCATCCGGCTCCCGGCCGACGCCGACGAGCTTGTCCAGCGTCCGCGCGACGCCATCCAGCGCGACGTGTCGCCCGGCAGGTCAAACCGGATCGCTTCGCCCGGAACGACACGGCCTCCGCCCTGCGCCGGCTCGTCTGCCACGTCCCGGCTGATCGACGGCTGCACGCGCGAGCCAAGGGTGCATCATCAGCACGCGCGCATCAACGCGATCTGCCGGCGGGTGGCGCGCCTGCTGCGCGAGGGCCTCGCGTGACCCGGACGGAGGGACCGCGAGACCGTCGCCGCGTGACTGGACGCGGCGACGGTCCGCAAGAGGTGACGCGGGAGCCGGTTCGGAGTGCATGGGCCCCGGTGAGCCGGCCGACGCGCCGGCGTGGAGAACCGAGGCCGCACAGGTTCGCGTCCCTGCTGCGGTCAGCTCCCCTTGGCCTTCTCCGCCCGTCGTGCGGCCCAGTACTTCCGCATCCGCTCGGCCACGGCCCGGCGCTGCTCCTCGGTCATCGCGCGCTTGCGCCTCCCGACCGCCTTGACCGCTTTCTCGCTGCCGCGCCGGGCGCTCGGCGCGGCAGCTCCTTCAATCGCTTCGATGGCGCGCTGGATGGCGACGAGCTGGCTCTTGAGCGAGCGTTCCTCGTTGCGCAACGCGTCCAGGATTCCGCTCCTCGACATCGTGAAATGCTCCCTCCAGGGCGAGCCGCCGCCGCATCGCGCCGGTCGCCGAAATGCACGAACGGCCGCCGCCGAGACCGACGGGGCCGCTACCGACCCCACGCGCCGGATTCGGCGTTCCACGCCGGCCAGTCGTCACGCCAGGGCAACCCCGGCAAGCCCGCGCGCCGGCCCCGCACGACAGCGGCCATTCGCCGACTCTTCCGAGCCGTACCGCTCGCACAGGGCCAGGAACCTGTCGACCCACGGCAGCGTGTCGTCGTGTCGCATGCCGCTGTCCCGCTCGTCAGCCTACATCAGCCGGCCCGGCCTTGCAGGGCCGGCTGATGCACTCGAGTCAGGCCGCGAAGCGGGTCGCCTGCCCTGCGCTGCGCGCCGGGTGAGGTTCCCGCAGCGGCGCACATCCGTTGTGTGCCCTGCCTGTGCCGGCGGTGGGAGCTCGTCGGCGTCGACGATGTCCGCGGTAGCTTGTGCGAATCGCCGCCAGCCGCCCGGCGGCTTCGCACCACCGCCGGGTCGACGCGTCATCGTGCCGGTTCGTCGATGGCTGGCCGGAAAGGCGGCCAGGTGACCGCCTTTCCGGCGCCCCCGCACCGCGGTCCTGCAGCAACCGGTGCGCCGGCGCAGGCTCGATGCGCGGTCCCCGCGGTCGAGCCCGAGCGATGACGCGGGCGGGCGTGCGCGGGAGTGATGGAACGTATTTGCTGGGTGCCGGGGCGTCGCTCGATGCGTGGCCGTGGCCGCAGGCAGCACAGCACGGGGCTGGAAGAAGACGCCCGCCTGGCGTCGGCGTTGTCCGCCGCGGCGGTTGCGTCTTCGGCGCTACCAGCGCAGGCAGGGGTCGCCGAGTCCCGACAGGTCGTCGAGCAGGGGGACGGGGTGGTCGTCGTCGGGCGCACCGGCATCGGCCTCGTCGGCATCGATGCCGTCGAGCAGCGTGCACAGCGCGACCTCGGCGGGGTTGAGCGCGTGTGTGAGGAGCCAGTCGCGCCGCTTGCGGCAGGCCGTGCAGCGGGTGCTCTCGGGCCAGATCACGCGGCCGCAGGTGCCGGCCTCGAGCGGCAGGTCGACGCCGGGACACAGCTGCATGTAGTTGAGGTCGCTGCGGTAGCGGCGCATGTTCTCGCGGTTGGCGATGCGCTTGCGCAGGCGCCGCAGCGCGGCGCGCTGGTCCGGGCGCAGCAGGTCGATGAGAGGCATCAGGTTTCCTCCGCAGAAAAAGGGAATGGCCCGAGCAGGGCCGGGTGAAGCGGGCCGGCAGGCCCGAGGCGTTGGCGGACGTGGGGTCGGCGACCGGCGGCGTGGGGCGAGGCGCAGCATGCCGAAGCGCTGCCTTGCCCGCCCGCGTTCCGCCTGTCCGGCCGCGTCCGCTCTGCTTGATTCTCGCCCGCTGCCGCTCTCCTCCCGGGTCCCGTGGTGCCGCGCGCCGACTCGGGGAGGCGCGCCGGCCCGGCAGCGGCGTCGGCGTGGTGTCGGTGGCGGCGGCTTGCGCCGGCCCGATGCGGGGCGGGCGGCCGGGGCAGACTTGAAGGAGTCGAACAGCAGGTGCAACGGGCCGAAGTCGCCGGTTACGACCTCGACGTGGCAGCAGGCGGCATCGCGCCGAGCAGCATGTCGTCGAAGTCGAGCCCGTTCATCCGGTCCAGCGCCCCCTGGGAGGCGGCGGCCAGCTGTGCGTTGCGCGCGGCGTGCTCGTCGCCGACCAGCGTCGGGCCGTCGGGTGCGGTGACCGCCTCGCGCTGGCAGTCGTTCAGGCTGGCCAGAAGGCGTTCGTGCTCTTCGGGGGTCGGTGACGGGACGGTCGTGGGCATGACGGTACTCGGGTGCCTCGCAGCGTCGCTACGGGGTGGTGTCGGATGCGCGGCCGCGAGGCGCCGGCTGTCGCGCTTCACATGCTGCGCGACGGG
>CATQHX010000061.1 GCA_958296065.1 Vicinamibacterales bacterium
CCGCAGAACGATGCGGGCAGATCGTCAGGAAAAAGGGTGCACGATGTCGAAGAGCGGAATCCTGGACGCGTTGCGCAGCGAGGAGCACTCGCTCAAGAGCCAACTCGTCGCCGTACAGCGCGCTATCGAGGCGATCGAGGGGAACGTGCCCCCGGCCGCCGGGCGCGGCAGGAAGAAGGCGGCGGCCAAGACGGTCGGCAGACGCAAGCGCGCCATGAGCGAGGAGCAGCGCAAGGCCGTCGCCGAGCGGATGCGCAACTACTGGGCAGCCCGCCGGGAGGCCAAGGCCCAGGAGGAAACGGCACAGAAGTGACGCGACGCGCCGGACTCGACGGCGTCTGGCCGCCGCACGCCGGCCTCGATCCGATCGACGACGCTGGCGCCCGGATCCACAACGCCGGGCGAGCATCCAGGCCCGGCAGCGATGCGGCGCCGGGAATCCAACTTCGTGCGGCGTATCTTGTCCCCCTGATCGGCACACGACGCGAAACCGCCCCGCGCATCTTGTGATGACCGAACCCGTCGCACGGTTCAGGATCGACTGTGCGAGATTGAAACCCCGGCTGTGGTGCCGCGTCGACGTCCCGCTTTGCTCGCTGCTGGCATTGCACGACGTCACTCAAGGTCGTGGTCGGCTGGCCCGATTCCCATCTGTGCGAGTTCGTGATCGGCGAGCGCCTCTACGGCGAGTCCCCTCCCGATGACGACTACAGGGACCGGCACGTGTACATACAAGGCCGCATCCGTCCGAAGACGCTCATCGAGCGTGACGTCGACTGCTTCCTCTACGCCTACGACTGCGGCGACGACTGGAGGCGCGACATCTTCCTCGAATCGGTTCGCGATGGCGAGGCCGACTTCGAATGCGCGGCGTTCGTCCACGGCGAGCGGCGGTGCGGCTGGTGGGAGCACCTGACGGCCGAAGGCGCCGGAGGATGTCGGCGGCGTCCCCGGCTTCATGCAGTTCCTCAAGGCGGCGCTCGATCCGCTCCACGAGAAGGACAACGACGTCGTCAGATGGTACGGGAAGCCGTCCGACTCGGGCGACATCGACGAACGGTGGGTGCGTTTGAGGCTCTCGACGCTGGCGGCGCGCCTCCGGGGCGCCTTCATATGGCATCGACGCGCAAGGCGGCCAGATTCGCCCCGGCCTGTGGTCTGCGTCTCGTTGTGGACGATCGATAATCCTCTGGAACTACTGTCGGTCTCCTCGCCGGGAGCCGAGTGTCCCTCGACGGCCGGCAGGGTCTCGGACCCGACCGTGGCCGAACGCGTGGTCTGCTTGTCGTGAGCGAAGCCGAGAACCGTCGGGGAGCGCGGCCGGACACGTCGTCCGGGATAGTCCGAAGCAATCCGCGCGCCGATTGCATACGGAATTGTGCAGGACCATTGCGCCGCCGATGCCGGCCGCGAACAATTGCGGGCTTCCAGCCGAAATGTGTGGCTTCCGCCCCGAACCCCACGCATCAGCCCACGGCCTCGCGAGCCACCCGACCGGAGGTCGCGTCTAACTTCGCCGATATCGTCCTGGCGGTGCTGGACACCGGCGCCAGCGCGGACGCAGAGGCCGTCCAGGCCGAAGCGCGTCAAAAGGCGACCGCAGGGGCCGCCGACTTCGACGCCGAGGGTCAGGCCCGAACTGTCCCAATTGACTAGTGGTGTGTCCCAAAAATGACTTTACACTTGCTGGCCTTGTCGAGGATGGCATCGACGGTGGTGCTCCACACGAACGGCTTCGGGTCTGCATTGTGGTGGGTCAAGTAGTCCTGGATGGCCGCTACCAGTTCCTGCACGCTGCAGAAGACGCCTCGGCGAAGGCGTTGCTGCGTCAGCTTGCTGAACCAGCTCTCGACGAGGTTGAGCCACGAGGCGCTGGTAGGCGTGAAGTGCAGTTGGAAGCGCGGGCGGGCGGCCAGCCACTTGCGAACCTTCTTGTGCTTGTGGGTCGCGTAGTTGTCCAGGATGACGTGCAACGTGAGGTCGGGCGGGAACGCCCGGTCGAGGTGCCGCAGGAACTTCAAGAATTCCTGGTGCCGATGCCGGCCGTGGCATTGGCCGACGACCTCGCCGGTCAGTACGTTCAACGCGGCGAACAACGTCGTCGTGCCATGCCGTTTGTAGTCGTGGGTCATGGTGCCGCGCCGGCCCGGCTTCATCGGCAGGCCCGGCTGCGTGCGGTCCAGAGCCTGAATCTGGCTCTTCTCGTCCACGCAAAGCACCACGGCCTTGTCCGGCGCGTTCAGGTAGAGCCCGACGACGTCGGTCAGCTTCTCGACGAAGGCCGGGTCTTTCGACAACTTGAACGTCGTGATGCGGTGCGACTGCAGGCCGTGCGCGTCCCAGATGCGTTGGACGGTCGAGCGGCTCACGCCGGCTGCCTTGGCCATCGAGCGACAGCTCCAGTGGGTGGCGCCTGGCAGCGTCTCGTGCAACGTGGCATGCACGATGGCCTGCACTTGGTGGGCTGTGATCTCGGGCTTGCGTCCGCGGCCAGGACGCACGTCACCTACCGAAACGAGTCCATCGGTGAGAAAGCGCGCGCCAGCTCAACAGCGTCGGCCGGCTGATGTCGAACGTGGTCGCGATGCGACTGTTCGCCGCGCCGTCGCCGGCCATCAGCAAGGCCTTGGCGTGGGTCACCACGCGGTAGGGCGCGGTTGCACTGAGCGCCCACTTCGTCAGCGTGTTCCGATCTGCGCTGCTGAGCAGCAGCGGGGCGGCGGGGTTGTTCATACCCGCAGGTACACTACTTGGCGCACCAACTGTAAAGGTATTTCAGTGACACACCACTAGTGCCGCGCTCGGCGACCCGCTGTTCACGGCTTGAGCGATTGCGTTCGCGAAGTCCTGAACGATGTAGCCGTACTTATGCTGAATAGGGAGGTTTGACAAGCCGACGTTCAAGGTGCTAGCATCCCCCCCTTAGCAACATCAGAGGGGAAAGGGGATTTAGGGGTGGCGAAAGCGATAGCAGCGAAGAACAAGAAGAAGACTTGGAAGAAAGCAGTGTCGCTTCTCGAAGAATATGTGGTGAGGATAGAAACACCGGACGGCAGCTACGGCACCGGCTTTCTGTGCCCACGCCCGGAGAACAAGAGTTTTCTAGGTATAGCAACAGCGCGTCACGTGGTGCAGAATGCTGACTATTGGCAACATCCCATCAAGGTCTACCATCAAGGGAACGACAGTCCGATATTGCTACGCGACCGCGATAGAGTCGTGCTGCACGACAAGAATGGGCTAGATTCCTCGCTTCTAGTAATATCGCCCGAGAATCTTGAGTTTCCAGAGGAGCCTATACGCCTCGTCCCAGACGAGTTTCCTATACCCGTCGGTTTCGATATTGGCTGGATCGGCTTTCCGCAGATGTATCCCTATACCCAGTGTTTCTTCTCCGGACGGGTTAGTGCTTTCCTTGCGGACAGGCATACATACCTCCTGGATGGCGTCGTCGTCAACGGCGTTAGTGGTGGACCAGTCATTTACTTGGCACCTAGCGGTGCAGTGTATGTCGTCGGGTCCGTTACTGCTTACAACTTTAACCGTCAGCCGGACGCCACACTTCCGGGACTTGCTGAGGCGGTCGACGTTTCGCATTTGAACCAGAGTATTAGTGAGAAGTCACTGGACGACCTATTTAAGGAGAGAAAGAATCCCAGTGTGGCTGCTCACGAATGGACCCACATTGCCGAGCTCTTCCGTAAGCGGTCGTGACCTCGACAAAAGGGCAACCAAAAGCTTTGGGAAACTTGAGCAAAAGGGGGAAGAGACCACCTCACAGACCGATTCTCGAATGAAATACCAAGGGTTTCTCCTCACTGGCGGTGATGCACCTTCGGATCAGGAATGAGCTTGGCTCGTACTTCTTCTTGGGCTGCGGTGGACGCGTCGATCTCGGTATCAAAGAACCCATCGACCGCGCCATTGTCGAGCCGTGCCAAGGCCAGCCGTCGTACGGCGGCGAGCGGGAGCGGCCGGTACTCGGTGTGCTCGACGCAGATGTTCACGTACGGTCCTTCCCGCAACGGCTCGTTGTTGTGCACGTGTCCGTACAGGTTCACCGTGGCGTCGGGCACCTCGTTCATAGCGATATGCGTAACCACGAGCGTCGGATTGCCGGTGATGACCAAGGTCATCCACGTTGCGTCGCTGCCCGTGTCGGCGGGGCGCCCGTTCCTTCCGAAGTCATGGTTCCCGCGGACCAGAAGTTTCCGTCCCGGCATGGCCCGCACCCGGGCCAGACGCTCGCGCTTGAGTGCCCCGGCCAGAGCGATATCGCCTCCGCAAATGATCGTGTCGGCCTCGTCCACGGTCTCTTTCCATGCCGCCAGAAGGGCTTCGTTCATCGCCTCGACGCTCTGGAACGGCCTGCTGCAGTAGCGGATGATGTTCTTGTGGTGCAGGTGCAGGTCGGACCAGATCCATGTCCGTGCCCCGGTCTCCGGCGTGTAGGTGCCCCCTTCGGTCGCCGCGGCGTGCTTCAGCATCCACGCTGTCGTCTTCGGGTTAACGTATTGGCCCGCTTCCGGAGCCGGATGTCGGGCCGAATCGCCTAGCCCGCTCACGGGCGCCCGGGCTCGTGCCGATGCCGTCCGCGAGAATGCGCCCCGCTGCCATCAGCCCATCGTGGTGCACCGCCGCTGGCGGCACACCCGAACGGGACGACGACGACAGCGACGGCGACCTGCACGGATCCCGGTCAACGATCGAACACCTGGGACGGCGCTCGCGGTCTATCTCGCCGGAACAAGCCGGGGTCGGGGTCACCAAGCTCATGACGGCCGGATGCCCGGCCACCTCGAGGGTCCGTCCTGCTTTCAATCCGACGGTCGGCGGGGTGACGGAAAGTCCTCGATACGGCAACCGGAATAGGCGGCGAACTTCCAGGCATTCTCGACGGCAATGGTGCGATGACTCCCGCAGGCGACATCGCTGACGTAGGGCTGCGTCAGGCGGAGCGCCTTCGCGAGGGTCACCCGCGTCACTCCCGCCAGAGCCATGGCCTGCGCCACGCGGTTGGAACCCAGTTCCGAGCGACCTGCCACGTTCTCGACCGCATGCCGCGGCCGGGACTGTCGCCGTCAAGGTGGGAGAACATGCGGTGCAGGCTCGGCGATCGGCGTCACCGCTCGTCGTCGAACCTGGCTCGGATCCCCGGGCCAGTAACAGCCGGCCCACGTAACGTCACGCCTGCGCCTCCTCTTCCTGCGCCTTGGCCGCTCGCCGGGAGGCCCAGTAGTTGCGCATCCGCTCGGCGACCGCCTTGCGCTGCTCCTCGGTCATCGCACGCTTCCGTCTGGCGACCGCCTTGGCGGCTTTCTTCCTGCCGGGCCGGGCGCCCTGCGGGGCGTTGCCTTCGATCGCCTCGATCGCACGTTGAATGGCAACGAGCTGGCGCCTCAACGACTGTTCCTCGTTCCGTAGTGCGTCCAGAACTCCACTTCTCGACATCGTGACCTGCTTCCTTCGATACGATCCGCCACAGATCGGGCCGATGCGTCGCGCGCGCGAATCGGCGGCATCGCCAGCTCCCCATTGCGCCCAAGGCTCCGGCGGTTATCGTCCAGCTCGCCAAGCGCCCGAAGCTCGCCTTCCCGGCGCGCATGCCGCGGCAGGTCAGCCTGATCTCGTCGGGTCGCGACCCCTCTCCGTAGTTCCTCTCGCGGCCGTGCCGTCCGGCGGCGCCCGCGCAGTTTGCGGCGCCCGGTGCGCCGCGCGCCGCCCGGCACACGAAAACCGGAAGCGACGGTCAGATATCCAGGACCGGGAAACTCGGATACCGCGGCACGACAGTGCCCCGGTCGTAGTCGAAGTGCAAATCGAGACGCTGGAGCACCGGATACCCGACGCGCGGCTGAGTGCCCCGCGGGGCGACGACACAGTCTGTGACCATCGAACGGTTCCCGAGGCGAACGGCAACCGGACCGGCGACCGGCCGCTGCTCGTGATACTCGTGCGGCGGCGGGTCCTCACTGGAGTCCCAGTCTTCCGCGGGCGTCACCATGACCACGCCGCAGTCCCCGAGCGCCAGGCGCTCGACGAGCTCCTCGGGCAGCAACAGCGTGTCGGTCGAGACGTCGGCGACCGCGTCGACGACGAGCCTGCGGATGTCCGATTCGGCGCAGCCGCCGCGGAGGAAGTACTGGCGATCGCCGTCGTTCTCAAGGGCGATCTGAGCGCGTATATCGTCCACGGCGAAGATTCTCGCCCGCATCGGCGGGTCGAGGCAAGCGAGTAGGCACGTCCGTCGAGGCGAATCGAGCCGAGAGCACCGCGACCGTCAGATCCGCAGCAGCGGATAGTCGCGGCACCGCGGCACCACGGTTTCGCGGTCGTAGTCGACGGCCAGATCGAGACGGGTGAGCACCAGATGCCCGACGCGCGGCTGGGTGCCCCGCGGGACGACGACGCAGTCGGTGATCATCGAACGGTTTCCGACGCAGACGGCAACCGGACCGGCGACCGGCCGCTGCTCGTGAGACCGGACCGGCGGCGGCGGGTAGGACACCTCCGCCGGCGTGACGAGGACGACGCCGCGCTCTCCGAGTCCGAGGGTGGCCACAGCCTCCTCGGGCAGCAACAGCCCGCCGGACGCGGCGTCGGCGACGGCGTGGACGACGAGCCTGCGGATGGCCGACTCGGGGCAGCCCCCGCGGAGGAACCACTGCCGGTCCCCCTCGTTCTCGACCACGATCCGGGTCGGAATATCGTCCACGGGGGAGGATTCTCGCCCGGAGCCGGGGGGCGAGGCAAACGCGCCGCGGACCAAGCCGGTCAGGCGAATCTGCGAAGGCACAGGGCGGCGAGTCGACTTCCGCGAGCGGTGGCGAGAGAAGCTCCGTGTTTACGGGGGCGAATCGGTCCCTCAACAGGTAACCGTGCCACACTCCACGCCCTACGGTGGCTTCCGTCGCCGCCGCCGCGAGCGCCTCGTTGGCACCAGCGCCAGTCAACGTCTTCACGGCCGCGGTCGGGGTCCAGCACGCCGTCTGCTTGTCATAGTCAGAGGCTCCCCAGGATGTTGGCGCTCTCGAGGATCTGATCGAAACTGGACTCCGGTCGACCGCAACATGTTGTGGTGGCCGCCGGCATCGTCAAGCCAACAGCGTGAGCGTGTGCTCACCGGCGTCAAGGCGCGTCGCTTCGCTCCGCGGGGCTGACGGCCTTGACGCCGGCTCCGCGCACGTGGGCTTCCACACGAAACCTGGCCGTTTGGCCAGCATTCGTGTGTTTTCGGATGCTGCCACAATTCGTGTGTTCGAGAACTCCGTCGTTCCTTCTCGCGTATCGTTGTCTCTTGGATGCTCACTGAGCGACAGCTGGCCGTTCTTCGTGCCTCGCCGCCATCCAATCGTGTAGCCACCGCGATCTCCCTCGCGGGCGTCACCCAGGTCACGGTCGCGGCCGCGATCGGCCTGACGCAGGCGTACGTCAGCGACGTGGCTCGGGGACGGTACTCGACCATCACCGTTGCGAGCGCGCGGAAGTTCACCCGGTTCTTCGGCTGCTCGATCGATGACCTCTTCCCACCTCGCAATGAGGGGGTCGAGTGACTCCTGGGCTCGCGCTCGAGATTGTAATCGGGAGGGTTGCGCCGGAACGCGCCCCGACAGGCGATGCCAGCACTCGCGAAGAACGGTCATCGTGATCTCCCCTGTCACGCCGGTTCCTGAAACAGCGCGTCGATGATCGACACCATTCGGTCCAGGTCCCGCTTCTCGGTCGCCAGGTGACGTCGTCCCGCGGCGGTGACCGCGTAGAACCGGGCGCGCCGGTTCTTCTCGGTCGTGCCCCACTCCGCCCGGACGAAGCCGCGCTGCTCCAGCCGCATCAGGCCGGGATAGAGCGTGCCCATGTTAAGGAGGAGGGCGCCCTCGGAAACCTGCTCGAGCCGGGCGGCGATCGCGTAGCCGTGCGACGGACCGAGCGAGACCAGCGTCCGCAGCACCATCAGGTCGAGCGTGCCTACTATCAGACGCGGCGAAATGGTCGACGTCGAGACACTCCGCGATCTGTGCGAAAGCGATCTGGCGCGCACCGGCTGGGACGGCCGCGACGCCGACGAGTGGGACCAAGCCCCTATTCCCATCATCAGGTCAGCCCCCGAGACGACGTGGATCTGGAGCGACCTCCACCTGGGCGACCCGTCAGTCATCAGCGTCTTCGCCCGGCCGTTCACCGAGGTCGGCGCCATGAACGCCTTCCTCCTCGGGGAGTGGCGCGACCGCGTGCAGGCCGGCCACACGATCATCTGCCTCGGAGACGTGCTCCACGAGGACGTGTAGCGCAACGAAAGCCTCATGAACGAAATCCGCTCATGCCCGGGCGACCGCGTTCTGGTGCTCGGAAACCACGACGGCAACGCACGTGGCCTGCGGTTGCTGGGCTTCACGGTCCAGCACACGCTGGCGCTTTGTGCGACCGCCCCCCCGCTGGCCCTGAGCCACGAGCCGCTACGTCAGATCCCGCCTGGCGCGATCTGCGTGCACGGCCACCTGCACGAGGGAGCCGAGCCGACCGTGCGGCACATCAACCTGACCGTAGAGCAAACCCTGTACCGGCCGGTACGGCTCGCCCGATTCGTCGAGCAGGCCCGAGAGCGCGAGTGGACCATCAGCAACAACCGGCGATGAAGAGGAGCAGGGTCGTAGCGACCGGCGCCGAGCGCGCGGCGAGACGAGAGTCGGCTGGAAGGAGACTATCGCGCTCTCGCCCGGCTGCGCTCGGAGTCGGCTGCCTTGGTCTCGACCGGTTCAGGGCCTGGGGCCGGCCGCGCGACTTTATCGTCGCTGGCGGGCTTGACGTCTCTCTGGCGGAATGCCTCTTCGAGCCGATTGCGGCTCGGCGTCAGCAGTGCCGAGTGCGGCTACAGTTTCCCGGTGTACCTCGCTTACTTCTTCGAGGTTCTCGGTCTGCAGCTGTCGATCCGTCATTGGATGTCCTCGACGTTCTCCGGTCCGGCACGGGGCCCCGCCGGACCCAAGGAGCCTGGACGTGAGGGGAGGGGAACGGCTCGCCGTGGCGAGGGGCAGGATTTCGATTGTGGCGGCCGTCGTCACGGCATGGCAATCTCGACGATGTTCAGACGCGCCCGCGTGCTGGGGCCCCGGGACGGTTCTTCCTTCCATCAGGCGGCGGGCCAGCCGCCTGATGTCGCTCAGCCTCACGGGCTGATAGTTCAACTGCTCGACGCTCACGTCGATGTGCCGGTTGCTGCTCGGCAATCCTGCTGGCGCACATGCCCGTGGATGTTCACCCAGCCGGGAGGGTCTCCCTCGCGACTTCCCACCCCTTTCCCGCCGATGCAGGCGTCATGCGCGGCGTTCAACTGCCGCGGCCGCGCGCCGACCCTGTCGGTCGCGGCGGGGTGCGCCTCGGTAACCGGTCGCCCGCCGCCGCCGCGGCCTGAGTGCTCCTGATGCTCTCACGCACGTTCAGAGCGCGGCTCGCCCGGGAGGCATCAGGTCGCCCGGATGCCTGCAACCCATCCTCGGCGTGGAGGTTTCTGAGTTCCGAGGGCTCGTCCGCTCACGGCACCACCTCCGTTTCGGCGGCGTTCCCGCTCGTTCCCGCTTCGTCGGGAGGGTCGACCTCGATGCCTGCGGCTGCGATCGCGTCGCGGGCGAGCGCGCAGAACTCGCGGGCTGCCTCGGTCCACTCGGCGGCGTCGTCGACCGTCGGCTCGGCGTCCCCGCCCCGCTGCCAGTCAACTTCCGCCTTCCAGGCGGACCAGACCATTCGGATGCGATTCCGCCAGCCGGGGTCCAGCGCCCCGGGCCCGATCAGGTGGCGTTCGACACTCGTCGGGAGATCCTTGCGCCGCACTACGCTCACTCCCCTGGTGAGGCACCACGCCATCGCCGAGAAGAAGACCGCGTCGAAGGCAGGCCGTGCCGCCATGCCGGGGTACTTGAATCGCCCGTCCTTCAGCTCCTGGATTTCGTGCGCGAGCGTCTTCAGGTCGCTCCCGGCCTTCTCCAACCATACGGGCACGGCGTGCCGGATGCCCTTCCGGGTCACCGGCGGCCGGTCGCCCGGCGGCCTCCTCGCCGGTCGGTGGACCGGATGGATCTGGACGCCCTCGGCCTCGACGTTCCTGGGGAACGGCAGCTCCTTCTCCAGGTCCCGGAGCCAGTCGGCCTCCGTCCGGACCACGACGTTGTGATCGACGCCGTCGGGGTCGTCGTCGCCGTCGATCAAGTTCCGCGCGCTCCCTACGGCGTCCGGGGCGTCTCCGACGAGCACCAGGACGTCGACGTCGCTCGCCGGCCCGGCGTCGCCCCGGGCCTTCGAGCCGTACACCACGAGTCGCTTGAGGAGCCCGCCGGGCGCCTTCTTCAGCCGTTCGAGGTAGCTCTCGAGCCACAGCCTCTCGTCTGGTTCGAGCGTCGGGTGGCCCGGCCCCGGGGCCGTCGAGCCGTCCCGGTCCTCGCTGTCGGGTGTGCCGCTCACGGCGCGTCTCCCTGTCCTCTTCCGGCTTCCGGCCAGCCCTTCGCCCAGGCGATGAAGAGGTCGGTCGTGGCGCTCCCGCCCAGGGGGGCTTGACTCAGGCGCCGGGCCAGTCTTCTCACGTCGGCCATCGGGCTCGGCCGGTACCCGATCTGTTCGACGCACACGTTGATCCGGCGCTCGTCTACCGACGTCTTCAGGTGGGTGTGGCCGTGGACGTTCACGCAGCCGGACGGGACGTCGTCGAGGGGCACGTGGGTGAAGAGCAGCTCGGGCTCGCCCGGCAGGTGGGCGCACGCCGCCACCGCGTCGAACGCCCGCCGGAGGTGGCGGATGTGCGCGTTGTCGTGGTTCCCGGCCACGAGGATCTTACGGCCCGGTCTGCGCCGGAGGCGGTCGATCAGGCCGTCCGTCGGGCGGTCCATGGTGACGTCGCCCAGACAGACCACCGTGTCGCGGTCCCGTACGCCATGCGTCCACTGCTCCAGCAAGTAGCCGTCGCCGTGGTGGCAGTTCCGGAACGGACGTCCGAAGATGGCGACGCTCGCCTCGTGTCCGAAGTGCGGGTCGGAGAACACCCACGTCCGGTATTCCTCGCTTGGGTTCAGTCTTGTGCCCATCAGCCGCTCGGACACGTTCAGCATGGCCGCGGCGGCGTTCCGGTCCTGAGCGGGGATACGCTCGTTCCGCGTCTGGGCGGTCAGCTGCGCCTCATAGAGCCGTTGAAGATCAATCTCGTTCATGTCCATTCCGGCCCGGAGTCACCTCTCTTGTCTAGGCTTCCCGGGCCTGTGCGGCCTGCCGGCCATGCCGGCCGTGCCGAGCGCGTCCGCGTCGGATTTCCGCCGGTGTTCAAACCGTCCCCATCAGACTACCGCGAGGCGCGCGTGCCGCACCCGTTCGGCCGTCGTGAGCCGCGGCGGTATCCGGCGGGCGACGAGAGCCTTCGCCAAGGGGATGATCTGCGTCCGCACGTCGAGCGGGCCGTAGACCGTCTGCTCGACGCTGACGTGGATCCACCGACCCCGCCTCAGCGGCTTGAAGGCGTGCTCGTGGCCGTGGACGTTGACGCACCCGTCCGGCACTTCGGTCAGCGGCACGTGCGTGACGAGCAGCGGGGGATCCGAACGGATGACGAGCGTCATCGACGCGGTCCCGCCCACTACGGATCGCCGGTTGCCGGAGAAACGGGAGGAAGCACACATGGCCACGAAACTTCTCACGCTCCGGGACGTGACGGCGATGACCGCGCTGTCCCGCTCGGCCGTCTACGCGCTGATGGCCGAGTCCAGGTTCCCGAAGCCGATTCGCGTCGGGAGCCGGACGGTCCGCTGGGTTGAGCAGGAAGTGCTCGACTTCGTCGCCAGCCGTCCGCGAGCTGGCTCAGATCGGCCGGCCGCGTAGCCGGGATGCAACGCGATCCACTCGCCCGGCAGCACGAGGAACCGGCGGTGTCGGAGGACAACGAGAAACCTGCGGTGAGGGCTGGCTCATGGCGACTTGGGCACCAGGAGCCAGCATACTCAATGTTGAACGTTGAGCTTCTGGCGCGGGCGGGCACCGCGCTGTCTAACCGACGCTCTCCTTTCTGCTTGCACCGCGCGTCGATGCCAGGCGTCCGCATCGGCACGACGCAATGGCCTGCATGCCGCCACGCCGACAATGACACCGCCGCCGTGCGTTGATGCCGGAGTGGCTCGACGAGCAGACCGGACCGCCGAGCCGGGCCGCAACCGACCAGACTGCTGCTCGCCTGCCGGGGATGGACGACAGCGCCGAGCGCCGCCGACTACAAGGCGCTGCGGACCGGAGCCGGCGAACGATCAATTGTTGCCGGCCTTGGTGCAGCTCGCCCACCGACTCGAGCCGGCTGGCGCACGCCGTGACGATGGCGATCCAGGCAGCTCTTGCCAGTCGCCAATGCGGATCGAGACGTGGTGGAACGCCGAGCCGATTACCATCGCGTCGACTCCGCCACGCTCGATGGAAAAATGGCAGACGGAGCCGCTACGCGGGCAGGCGCCCTGCGGTGTGCCCAGGCGAGCCGCGAATTCGAAGAACCACTCGACGTGCTCGCACCAGCGACTTGTGGCGCCGCGGAGGCAAAGATGCAGACTTGACATCTATATAAAAACCTTCATAGGTGGACCGTGAGCCTCGATCACATCCTGCTGGGCATGCTCAGCACACCGGCGAGCGGCTACGACATCAGGCGCGGGTTCAGCGAGGGGGCGCGCCACTTCTGGTCGGCCGAGTTGAGCCAGATCTACCCGGCCCTGAAGGCACTTGAGAAACGTGGCTGGCTGACGAGTCGCCTCGAGCCGCCAGCCAAGGGGCCGCCGCGTCGTGTGTATCGCCGGACTGCACAGGGACGCGCGGAGCTGCTCCGCTGGCTTGGCGAAGGCCCGCAGATGGGCACCGAGCGTTTTGCCTACCTCGGCCAACTCTGCTTCATGCACGAGCTGGACGACCTCCAGGCGACCAGTGACTTCATGCTGGAGTTGCGGTCCCGGCTGCGGGCGTTCCTGGCGCTGCTACAGCAGGCGGAATCAGACATCGCAGGGACGGATGGCGCGCACGTTGACACGTTAAACGCCGAGGACTTCCACGTGTATCTGGCCATACGCATGGGGGTCCGCTCGCTGCGGGCCAAAGTCGACTGGTGCGACGAAGCCCTGGAGCAAATCGAACGTCAGCGGCGACCCCGCGCGGTTGCCGCCGGGAACGCAACGCAGGCCCCGAAGGAGCTGCGGCATGGCTGACACGATGCACGACCTGCTTCGCGCGCTGCACATCTCGACCGGGTTCGTCGGCCTGGCGGCCTTCTGGATCCCCGCCGCCGTACGCAAAGGGGGACGCCTTCACGTCGCTGCCGGCCGGGTTTTCGCCGCGTGCGCCTACGCCGTGGCGCTTACCGCCCTCGGCTCGACCTCGTGGGCGCTGCTGTATCCGTCGAGCTGGGCGGGGGAACCGGTCAGCCTGGGCCAGGTTCCGGCTGATGAAATCATGTTCCTCGCCATCCTCGGCTTCCTTGGCCTGTTGCTGCTACACGGGGTCGAGACCGGCGTCCGCGCGATGCGGACGCGCCGCCACCCGGACCAGTTCGCCGGCCGGCGCCTGCGGCTCCTCAGCCCGGCGGTGCCCGCGGCCGGCCTGGGGCTCTTCGTCTTCGGCCTCTTCCACCTCGTCCAGGGCAGCGGCGGTCTCTTCTTGATCCCCGTGGCGCTGGGGGGCGCCGGCATCGCCGGCTACTTCGAGGATCGCCGGTTTCTCGCCAATCCCCGCCCCACACCTATGGCCTGGTGGTACACGCACATGGAAGGGATGATCGGGTCCGGCATCGCCTTCCACACCGCCTTCCTGGTCTTCGGCGGGCAGCGTCTGTTCGGCGGTGCCCTCATGCAGGGCACGTGGTCGTTTCTGCCCTGGATTCTGCCGTCCCTCCTAGGGTTTCCGGCGCTGCATGTCTGGACCCGCTACTAACAAGCGGAGGTTCGGAGAGTTCCCGGAGCAGATCGCGCAGGGATCGACGGCCCGGGCCACTGAACAGGGCCGGGACGTCGGTGCGCTGTGAGGCCGTCGCGGGGAGACCCGGCAGTCGCGCACCGAGTTCAACCGTCATCGGTCTTCGGAATCCGCGGCTTCAAGAGGACCGACAACAATCCGCGAATGGAAGCACGCCAGGTTGCCCCGGCCCTCACCGATGCCGAGGTGCAGCGGGTGCTGGCCGCGGTGGACGAGACGCGCCCCAACGGCCGTCGTGACGGCGCCATCCTGCTGCTGCGGCGCCGTGCGCCGCCGGGGCTTCCCTCCCGGCCAGCACCACCTCGGCACCGGCGCCCTGCGCCTGCCGGAGGATCGCGTCCAGCGGGACGGTCATCGAACGGATGTCGCCGCGTCTGAGACCGTCGTTCGCGCCGTGCGCGAGAACCGCCACCTGCGCGCGGCGACCGATGCAAAGGCGGAGTCGACGACTGCGCGGTGGCGGTAGGGTCGACTCTACGGCAGCTCCGCACGAAGGACTGCTTCGCCCGGTCCCAGCCCCGTCGTCGTCAATACGCGAAAGCCCTCGCCCGCGTACACGCTCCAGCGAGACGGCGCTGCCCGTCGACAGTCGTCAGCCACGGAAGCTCGGAACGGTCGCGCCCTTCAATCCCGCTCGGCGTCAATCTTTGTGCGTGGAGGCTGGCCCCAATTCATGCCTTTCGCCGGGGATGCGACCCGGTGACGTCCTCTCTCTGTGAGCGCGTAGCAGCGTTCCGGGTAGTACTGCGACGGGACCTTGTGGAGGAATCCGTCAGCCACCAGCCTTATGAACGCTGGGCTCACCCCCTCGACCGACTGGCCGCTGTGTCTGAAAAGCGTAAGCACGGTCGTGAACATGAGTCGGGTCTCGGTCGCGCCATGCGGCCGAAACAAGTGGAGCAGCTGATCCTCTAGCTGTCGCGTACCGCTCCGTCGACTCGCGGGCTCGGCCCGCCCATCCCCAACCACCTCGTCGCCGACGTGCTCAGCTCGGCCGGAAACGCTTCCGCCCTCCGGACACGCCGCCGACGCCTCTCCACCGGCCGGCGTTGCGTTTCCGTTTCCGCCCACCGCGGGGGACGCAGCCTCGGAAACGCTCGCGACCGACGAACTCGCCGCCGACGCCTCTCCACCGGGCGGCGTTGCGTTTCCGCTTCGGTCCACCGCTGGAAACGCAGCCTCGGAAACGGTCTCCGAACAACCCTCCGCCGACGTCTCTCGGGCGGGCGTCGTAGCATTTCCGCTTCGGTCCACCGCTGGAAACGCAACCGCGGAAACGCTCGCGACCGACGAACACGCCGCTGGCGCTCCTCTGTTCGTCGAGGCTCCGGAATCCGCCCCTTGCCGCAGGCACTCGGCCCGGCGACGGCCTCTCTCGGTGAGCGCGTAGCCGCGGCCGCGACCGCTGCTGCCGTCCGACCGCTGGGCGCGCTCGACGATCCTCTCGGCGAGCAAACGCTCAAGCGCTGAACTCAGCTCTTCGTACCGCCGGCCCTGGCACCCGAGACTGGCGGCCAGGCCCCGTGCGGGAAGCCTCACGTCGGCGCCGAGCTCGTACAGATGCAGCACCACGCGGTCGTCAATCCCTGGCGCATCGGTCCTCGACCGGCCCGCCTGTTCGGTATCTTTGACCACCGAGTAGCCGCGGCCACGGGTCCAGCGAAGGTCCACCGGATCCAAGTGCCACCGTCCGGACGGCTGGAGGCAAAGCGAAGTCGGCGATTTGCCGGGACCGAGAGAAACGACTGTGTCCGTCGCGCCGAGGACCGCCGAATCTGTGTACGCGCCAAGGCGGTTCTTCTCGTTGTCTTGCGACACTGTGACAGCCGTTTGGTACTCCCGCGCCCAGTCGACGATGTCTCCGAGCAGGAGCTTCTCCATCCCGGGCCCCGCGGCGGCGGTGACCCTCTGCACCTGAACATAGTGGTGCCATGGGTCGATGATCACCCACACCGGACGCAGCAATCCGACGATCCGCGGCAAGGACGACTCGTCGTCCGTATCCGGTCTCAGTCCACGGATGAAGAAGACCTTGTCGAGATCCGCGACCACCTCGGCCAACTTCCCCTTGACGTCGGCGGCCGTCTCTTCGCTCACCCACAGCACGGAACCGCCGATCGTGGGCTGCTCGAGAAAGCGCTGCCCACCGGTGACGGCGGCGACCGCCGCCCGGAGGAGTCTGCCCTTGTCGACGTTCCCCCGCGCGTCGATCCACGTGACCCGGCCCCGGTGAGCAATGGGCCATGCGACCGTCGCCGGCGCGCCGCGGGCGGTCGCCCGCACGCTTGGGTCGCTCAGCCGTGTGACTCCTTCGGGCAGCTCCTGGATGTCGCCGGCCCCGCGGAGTTGATCGCCGGCAACGGTCGGGTCCGTGCGGTCGGCACGGTCCTTCACCAGCGGCCCTCGCAAAATCCTTGTCGCCATGGGTCGTCTCCTCCCGAGCCGAACACTGCGGCTGCCGAAGAGACCATAGCGACCGGATGCCGGCGCGCCCGTCGTTTCAGGAGTACTTCACGGTGACGCTGCCCAACGCGTCAGGCGCGCAGACTGGGAACGGCGACCGCAACCGGCACGATCGAGAATCGCGAGACGCCGACGCTGGCGATCACGGGCGGGCGGGGCAAGGAAGGCGACGACAGCGGCATGTACATCATGTTGGTAGGCGGACGGTAGCCGCCGGCCTCCCAGTCTGCCCAACTGCCCGCCGCCGGCTCAGGTAGTTTTCCAGCGCAGCGTTCGCCCCGAACACCGCAAAGGCGATGTCCGGAGCGATGCTGTCGAGCGGATACGGGATGGCAGTCTGCTGACCGGCTCCGACGTCACCATCAACCGGAACGCCGGGCCGGGAACCTTCTCAGTGTGGAGCCGCGGCTCGAAGTCGAGCTTCTCAAGCCACACCGAAGCGGCGACGTCCGGACGAAGATGGTCGGTGCGCCGACTACACCCGCGGGAAGCTCATCGCGGACGTCTCGCGGTCGCACTGCTGCGGCCCGGGCGATACGAAGGGGGACGCCGGCGGCGCCGCTACGTCGGCCGTCACCGGGCTCTACCCGTGGATCGGATACCGGGCCACCGAGCGCATCAGCGCCTGGGCCGTGGGCGACTACGGGGCCGGAGGCCTGGTGCTGCGGGCGGAGAACGCCGCGCCGGTCCAGAGCGGCCTGTTGATGGCGCTGGCGGCGGCGGAAATGCGCGGGACACCAGTCGCCGGCGACGAAACCTTTGAGTGCGCCTTCAAGGCCGCTGCCCTGTGGGTCGGAACGAGGGTCCACGGGTCAGCGGGACCCGGCGGGCGGCTGCAGGCAGCACGGGCCGGGGTGACGCGGCTGCGGAGGGCACTCGAAGGCTCGAACACGTTCCGGATGGGCAGGTGCAGGTCGCCGCAGCCGAGCGTGGAATTCGGACTCCGCCAAGATGGCGGGGCGCCGAGGTCGGCAGCGGCCTCGACGTGGGCGGCGGCGGTCCAGCGTGGCGGCTATTCTGCTCGCCGCTGCTGCGCGGGCGTGGAGGCGTCGCCCGGCTGCACCGGCCGGTCTTGGGGGCTGGACCGTCGGATCGCCTCCCGGCTGGGTCGGCTTGCGGTCGGCTGCGCCGGCGTCGAGCGTCTCTGGCAGTTGTTGTTGCTCGCGCTCGGCGCGGCGGTCGCGGCTGATCTGCCGACCGGAGTCGACGCGCTCGTCGTTGAACGCCCGCTCGATGGCGTCGATGTCGCGCGAGGCAGGCCGCCGGCTGATCGCGGGGCGTCGCTCGGCGCTCGAGCTGCTCCGGGTCGCTGGCCGAGCTCGGCGGAGCGTACGGCGCCCGGAATCGCCAGAACGCGATCGGCGGAGGCGTACTCGCCGCGCGAGTACGCCTCGTTGCCGGCGCGCCGATAGGGTGCGCCGCTGGTAGTGGAAGGCGGTCGAGATCTAGCGCGGTAGCGGCGGTCGCACTTCCAGCCAGCCGTCAGTGACTACGTAGTCGAGTGCCGGCCATCCCGCACTCAGCACACCGAGCTCGCGACTCACGGCGGCGGGCAGATTGCCGGCGATCTCCGTCGCGCCTTCCTCAAGCTCTGGCCCGAAGTGCTGACGCAACTCCTCCCACGGAATCTGGACAGGCATGGTCAGATCGTGCATGCGATAGGTCAGCAACAAGAACAGATCCAACCGGAGCAAGGAGCCCAGCGCCGCAGCAAGGACCTCCACCTCCAACGCGACCGGATGGGACTTGATCTCACTGAAGAGCGCCTCACCAACCTTAATACTGGCAGTCCAGAGCAGGTCCTGTGTCGGATCGTCGGCCTCCCACTGCAGGATGGTACGCGCTGCGGTCGTGTGCGTCATGCCGGATTCGTTGAGCTCGTCGGAAACCCTCAGATCGACGAAGCAGTCAAAGAAGTAGTGCATCTGGTCGCACAACCCGGTCGTCGAGGCCCATCGGCCCTCTTGATGGGAACCCGTAACGCCGACCTGCTGCAGGAACTGGTTGAATGACTCCCCGAACAGTACTTTCGGCGAACCCGTTCGTTCGACCTCGGTGCAGATCCAGGCAAACAGAAGCCTAAGCCACACGCCGTACGGGAGGTGCTTGCCCACCCTGCACAGATGGTGCTTCAGCGGCCCAATCTGGCGAGTGAAGTAAACTGCGTCACCCTGGCTGGTCCACGGGAGCGCGCACACGGTGGCCATCCGGCGGATGACTCCCGCCGCTTTCGCGTCGCTGAGCATCGCCGCCGTTTGGAATTCACCGTAACGGGGTACAAGCCGTCGTCGCGTTGACTGCATTGGCTGGCAACAGAGTCCCACACTCTCTCGACTCGTGTCGCGATCAAGTGTCAAACGGAGCCTGGTCGACGTCGCGTCTCTCAAGGCGCCGCGAGAATCCCAGCCAGCGGGAAGGTTCTCGTCGCACCACTTCCGGAAGTCGGCCATCGAGTTGAAGGAGCGGCTGGGTCCGGTCGGTCGAGGACGGCCTGTACGTGCGGATGAGCGAGTAGTTCAGGTGCTCTTCCAGCGATCGGCGCCCGGCGTTACAGCGCGGACACGGGCTGTGCGGTGATCCGGCTTCGTGCAGCGCGCTTGGTGGTCGCGGTCGTGATTGCCGAGGATCAGCACGCGCCGACCGGGGCAGGTTGCGTACGTCGAGCAGCAGGCGCCGATTGCGCCAAGCGTTCGGATGCGCCCCGTCGCCCAGGCAGATGATGGTGTCTTCGGGTAGTACCCGGCGGCACATTCGCGGAGCAGATGATGGTTCATCTGCTCGACGCAGCGGAACGGCCGGTCCCTGCTGAACACACGGCGCGGTCGTCCAAGTGCAGGTCGGACCAGACCGAGGTGACCGGCGCCTCGATGACCGGGATCGGATTCCCGCATTGCCCACGGCCTGTCAATGGATCTTACCCTCTTCATGTCCCTCGCCGCCGTAGGCCTCGCTGGAATCTCGCAGTCGACGCGCGATGGTTCGCGCGATGGTCTCCATGGCCTGCGACAGCGGCACCCCTTTCTTCGCGGCGTCAAACAGCGCCCCCTTGGCCTCGGACGTGTCCTCGGTCTTTCGCGCGGTCATGTCGATGACCAACGCCCCCACGACCTGCATCAGGTCGTGGATGCTCATGACGAGCAGGTCCAGATCGGCGAAGGACAGGCGCTCGCGGATCTTCCAGGGGGCGTTGCGCGGGTCTGTGGTCATCCGCATCATCGCGTCCTGCACGCCTTCCGTATGCTCGACCAACGCCATCAACGCGCCGCGCAGGGCCGGTGCCGTCGGCCGGTCGTCGGTCGCCCCACCGGCGGACGGCTGCTCCGCGAGCCGCCGCTTTGCGAGAGCGTCGGCGGCGCGCTTCAGGATGCGGCGTACTTCCTCGTATCCGGCTACCGTTCCGGGCTGATCGTCGATCCCCTGACTGATCCTGTCGTCGAGCGCAGCAACCGCCAGGGAGAGGACGTCGCTGTCCTGGCACACCGCGAGTCGTTTCGCATAGTCGCGCAAGCTTTCTCGGGGGCACATGCGCAGCGTGTCAGCCCGATCGACCAGCCTGCTGTCGAACCCGAATGCAACCAGGACGTGAGGGTCCACCTTCTCGTGGTTCAGAAGGTGGCGTAGCCACAAGATTGCCTGCTGCCTGTGGGTTCCCACCACCTGCACGACGCGCTCAATGTGTTCAAGCGCCCTGCGAGCGTCCTCGTCCCCTTCGTCGTTGTAGATCAACCGCGCGAACAGCTCGGCTCGCGCCGCCGCCACCAAGTCCGGCGTTGTCTGCATGTCCCTGCTCCTCACTCCTGTTTGCGAAGGCACGACAACGGCGCCATCGCGTCGAACCGCCTCGACCACGTTCTCGACCTGCCCTTCGTTCCCGTCGTGGCCGTCTTCTTCGTCCTCTCTCGTGTTGTTCGTTGTGCTCCTTCCTGTTCTTCATGTCCTTGTTGTTCTCGTTCCCGTCCTGCTCTTCGCGCCCATGGCCTTCGGCCCGGCGGCGCACCAGGTTGGTGCCCTCGCACCGAGGCCGTCGCTCGGTCCCGTGCGCCGGGTCGGTCCCCGGCTAGTCGGAACGGTGGCAACACCTTCACCTTCCACGGTGTCTTCACCCACGAGGTCTCGATCACCCCGGCCGCGATGCGCGACCACGCGTTCACGGTCACCAACGCCAACGTGACCGCTGCCGCGCTCGTCAACGGCCGCGACGACCGCTGGCTGGTCCCGGCCGGCGACAACGCGGTGACGATCACGCTCCCCGGCAACGGGGCCTGCGGGGCTCGGCGCAGTCTGTTCGCAGGAGGACAACCCAGTCCCCTTGGGCAACAGCCCCTCGGCCACGGTCGCGCCACCGCCCCCCCGGGGACCCGCTCACGGCGAGCTTCTCGAACGTGCCCGAGAGCCACACCGGGAGCGATTCCCAGGTCGATCTGACCTTGAGCGAGGCCCCCGACGACGTCGGCTGGCGGAACATCCAGAACGCTGTCAAGGTCACCGGCGGGAGCATTAACCGGACGAGCCGCAAGACCGAGGGCAGCAACGTCGGCTGGAAGCGCAAGGTCCGGCCGACCGGGACCGGTGACATGACGATCCGGCTGCCGGCGACCACGAACTGCAGCTCGTCGGGCGCCATCTGCACGTGAGACGGTCAAAGGCCGGCCAATAGCTCGTCGGCGGCCCTCGCCGGGGTACCGGAGGTCGTTGAGACCACGCCGACTGTCCGCATCACCGGCGGCACCGGCACAAAGGCGACGACGGCGCCCGCACGCGAACATCACGCAGCGGAACCGCGAACCGCGGGGCCACTGGGACAGCGAGACGCTCTTGGTGGAGTCGCGCGACTTCCCGGACCGCCCGCACGACCGGTGGAACAACACTTGGCGCACCGCGCAGTGCTTGTTGTGGATGCTCACGAAGTGTGGCCGTCTGGCCACGATTCCATGTATTTGCCGTTCCCGAAGGTGGCCGAGTCCATCCGGACCGCCGGCTGGGATTCGTGTGCGGACCGTCCGCTTCGGTCGGCGTCCCGCAGCCTCGAGCGCCGCCTTCCGCCCCCACTCCGCTCCAGCTCGGACTGTTAGCGGCTCGTTTCGGGCGGTCCTTCGAGCTAGTGCGCGGACGGGTTGTCCGGCGTCGATCGTTCGCCCGCGCGCGCCCTGGAGACTCCGTCGCCTTCTCGTTCCACCGTCCACCGTTGTGGCGGTCGATTCTTCCTGATCGCTTCGACGACCCCGGGTCGGTCGCCGTGTCCGAGGTCCGCGGCGATCGCTTCGTGCTCGCTGCTTTGTCCCTCTTCATGTTCTCCGGCCCTCACCGCTTGGACTTTCAGGACCGGGTAGTCCGGATACCGGGGCGCCAGCGTGTGGTTCGCGCAGTCTGCTATCAGGTCGAGCATCTCGAGCACGACTTGGCCGATCAGCGGCTCGCTCCACGGAGGTCCGACGATGCAGTCGGTGACCATTGCCCGGTTCGCGATCCGGACGGTCACGGGGCCCGCCAGCGGCCGTTCGTCCTGCCGCCCGTCGGCATAGGTCACCACCGCCGCTCCGTGCCGATCCAGCCCGAGGCGTTCGACGACGTGCTGCGGGAGTACCAGGCTCACGGCTCCGGTGTCGACCCTGCCGTCGACTCTCGTGCGTCGGATGTCGGTCTCCAGCCCGTCGCCTCGGTCGAAGACGACGCGGTCGCCCGTGTTCTCCAGGGTGACGTTCGAACGGAGCTCTCCCATGGTTCTACCTTCGATGATCTTGTCCGTCCGGTGCTCGCGCCGCAACAACCGCGACTACCGCCTCTGCGGTCGTACCACGCTCGCTGATCCGGCCGGATTCTTGTTGATTCCAACAGTTCCGGGCGGCGATTCGTGTGTTCACGGCCGGGCGTTCTCGGTCCTTCGCCGCGTCTGCCAAGCCAGTGTTCGTGGGTTCGGTCGGCTCCATTCCCGTGGAAGTACACGGTGCGGCAGCACCGCCATGCTGCTCTGTATGCGTGGCCCTTGCGGGCCGCGTGCGATTACCGGGGCGCCGCTCTCCAGACGCCGCTTGGCGAGGCCGTTCTGGTCGGCGAACCTCCTCATCTTCTCCAGGTGCGACTGCGCGTCCATCCACTCGACGAGTACGTGGTGGACTTCGCTCGTTGCGCTTCCTTCCTGGTACCTCGTCAGCAACTCGCCGAACCGGCCGTCCAGCAGGTGCGGGTAGCGGTTCCCTTCGCTGTGCACGAGCCTCTCGCCTATGGGCTCGTGTCGTTCCTTCTCGCGGCGGCATTCTCCCCGTAGACGGCGATGAGCAGGGTCTCCTCGACGGCGTCGAGAACTCCGCGGTCGTGGCCCTTGGCCGCCAGCGGCGCCATGATCTGTGCGTCGCTCTCGGTCGGCTTCGTCGGCTGCGACCCCCTCTTTGGCTCTCCGATCGTCCTGGTTCTCGGCGTCCATTGGACTGCCTCGCTCGTCGCCTCCTTCGCCCGACGCAACCCGCCTCGAGCGCGCCACGAGCCGACGATTCGCCGGCGTCCCTGCGCCTCTCCGATCCGCATCGCTCGGTGCACGCCGACTCGGGCCGAGCACCTGGCCACAGCCCTTCGTAGCTGAACGTCCTTTCCCCCATCGTCAGGCTCCTCGAGCCGTCCGCCCCGCACGGCAGCCGGTGGTCTCCCACCACCCCGTGCCGTTCCGCGGCGCCGCTGGGTCTCCCCGTGCCCAGGGCTCGGTCCACGAGATTCCCAAGCGCGGGTGTCGCGCCCGGCCGGTTCCCCCGCCATTCCTCGCGGAGTCGGCGCTCGTCGAGCCAGGCTTCGCGGCCGCCCTTGGCCGGCCGCAGCCCGACGCAGTTGCGGCTTGCGAGTCCCTTGTTCATCCGGGAGACCCCGTAGTGTCCCGGTCCGATGTACCCGGCGCAGGTCTGCGTCGTCGCCAGCGCGCGGAGCCAGTCGTCGCTTTTCGCCTCGGCGATCGCGTCCAGCTTCACGTCGCGGGTCTTCGACGCCACGAGCATGTCGATCCCGTCGGGTGTCCACTCAACCTCGTCGGGCGCTCTTCGTCGGCGTGCCCGGCGGGTCGCAGGAACGCCAGCGACTCTTCGTCGAGCCCACCAGGGGCCACGGCGTGTCGTTCCGCCAGCGCCCGGTCAGTGTCCGCAGCAACTCCTTCCAGGTCCTGCGGCGCTCCGGTATCTTCTTGATCCCTTCCTTCGCGCAGACGAGCGCCGCCAGCTGTACCAGCACGGTGTGCCAGTCATGTTCCTGGTGCGCCCGCAGCGCAGGCAGGTCGGCGATTCGGTCCGCGGCCAGCCGCAACGTCCTTGTGCACCTGTCGCCCCCGTCTCTCCGTGTCGTGCCTCGGCTTCCGGCGCCGTAATCCCAGACGCCGTCCGCGTTCTCGGCCGCCGCGTCCTTTCCAGCTCGGGGCCTCTGCTCTTTCCGGCCGCGCGCGGCGGCCGTGTCGTTTCCCGCGTCGGCAGCGCTCTGGCTGCCTTGCCGGTTCGCCTGGCTCCCGAATCGTGTCGCCGGGCAGCCGGATGTTCCCGAGGGCCTCTTCCGGCGGCGCCTTGTTGGGCTCGTGCCGTTCTTCGGCGCCCCTTCCGGTGTGCTTCTCTCGTCGCGACCACCACCAGCCGCTCGGCTCTCTCCCCGTCGACCGTCTGGGCGTCGTACAGCTCCGCGAGCGCCACAGCCGTTGTCTTCGCGTGTCCGCTGCGCAGCCACACTCCGGCGGTCAGCTCCGTGTCGAGAAGTCTTGCGCCCCCCCGTGCCGGCGATCGCCGCCGCCGCCTCCTCGAATGCCGTCTCGGCGTGCCACATGGCGATGGTCCAGCTTTCGAGTTTCCGCCCGGGCCGCAGTCCCACCCAGCCGTCGGGCCCTGCGTGCCTCCGACCGCGTTCGCATCGGCGGGCGATCCTCACCCGCACGTCGCAGCGAACCGGCGCGAGCAGTCCCGCGCCGGTTCCGGCGAACGTGACCCCGTCAACGTCTATCGCCATCAGGTTCAGGCCGATTTCCCAGTCTTCGGCCGGTTCGGTGGCGCCGAGTGCTTCGCTCGCCGCGCGCAGGCAGTGGCCGAGTCGGCGCGCCGGCGCGAGCCCCTCGAGAAGTCGGAAGGTCGCCAGCGCGCGATCAACGCTCAAGCACGCCTTGGCGGCTTCCGCTCTCGCCGACGCGCTGCTCGCGATCGCGATCAGGTGCTCGCGGCCGCCGCGGCATGCGGTCCACCCGGCGCGTGCTCCCCACCCGCTGCCTGCTGCCGTCTGCTCTCCTACGCGCAGTGCGTGACCCATCTGCCTCCTCGGATTTCGCCGCCGGGTCGGCGGCTTGGCTCGTTTCCCCCGCGGCCTGTCGCGGGGTGTTTCGGCTAGGGGCAGGACTTGCACCTAACCCTGTTCCGGAGCATGTCCGGAACAGGAACAGGAGAAGGAGCAGGCGACTAGCTAGGCGCATAACAAATTAGGGTCATAACCCGGAGAAGGGTTATAACCCCCGCCTTCCCGCAGGGAAAAATGCCTTGGAGCGACCACGTTTGCGTGGTCGCTCACCTACGTACCACTCTGGTACGAACTTATGCTCCTTGTCCAGGTCATGGCCCGGACTATTGCCCGCGCCGCACCGCGTGCGGCACGGCTCCGAATTAGGGCAGCAGGTCATAACATGCGCCTAACCACGCGCCGAAAGAGTACCGCGTAAGGGCCGGAAAGGGGCCCTGCCGAGCGCAAACATCGGCCCAAATTCGGGTCATGTCAGGGTTAGGAGCATGTGTTAGGAGCATCTCCGGGTTATGCTCCTAGTCACCTAGTCGCCCAGGCGATTGTCCGGCGCATGCACTAGGAGCAGGAGCAGGTCCTGCTCCTGGCCTATTGGAGGTGTCTTGTGGCTCTCAGAAAGACCGTGATCTTCCTTCCGCCGGCGGTGCTGGCCGCCTACGACAAAATGGCTCGCAGCGTCGGAGTCTCCCGGTCCGAGGCCCTGCGGCTCGCTGCCGAGACGGCGCTCGGCTCCGTGCGCGAGATTCTCGGCGCGAGGCTGGCGCATGCGCGGCCGTGACGGCGGCGCCGCATATCGAGACCAAACAGGATCGACACGCGCCTTGCTGATCACCTCGTAGTCGATGTCGACGCCGATGATCGCGTTCGCTCCGAGGTGGCGGCGCTCTCTTTCGGGGTCCTTGAACGCCAGCTGGCGCGCCTGGTTCATGGCCTTCTCGCAGGCCGCCGGGCGTCCCGCCGCCGACGTCGCGGATGGACGCGAAGTAGTCGCGGAAGAGATGTATGCGCCGACGATGGCCTCGCCGATCACGATGTTGTGGTTACCGCAGGATACGCAGGCCCTCGATGTAGCTGGTCGTCGTCCGGGATCATGCCGGGTAGCGTACGGCTCGGCGCCCGCCGGTCCGCTCGGCGTGTACGGGCTGGACGTTCTGGTGGGATGCCGGGCGGCGTACCGCTCGCTGGCCGTGGCGGACTCGGTGTGTGTTCGGGCGGTACGTTGTGCTCGCTGCGAGGACCGCTCGGTGCGCAGGCGTTCGGGGGCATTGCGCTCGGCGCGTACTGACAGCCTTTAAAGTCGCTGTACTCGGCGGGTTCCTGAAGACGGGGCGTCTGTGTGCGTGCAGGGCGCTGTCGGTGGTCCTGGCGTTACCGTCTTGAAACACGCGCCCCACTGGGCTGGAGTTCAGTAAAGGTGTTTTGCTCGGTGTGGACTCGGTCCCTGATCGGCGTGCTGCTCGGTGCGGTCGCCCGAGTAGCGTACTGCCTGGTGGCCCGGGGCTGTTACTCTCGGTGCGTGCGGACGGGGCGTCGACCCGGATTTCGATGGATGCGCGCCGCCGTGTGCGCGCTTGCCGGCGTTGACGGCAGGCCGCTAGGTGCGCCCCTTGAGGCAGTATCCGGTTGCGTGCCGCCTCGCTCCCGATAGGCGTTCAGTTCAGTGCGGGCAACCTCGGGCGGCTGTGTGCGAAGGAGGTCGTCCTGCTCGGTGCGGCCGCCGCGCTGACCGGCGTGGTGCTCAATGCCGCTCCTCAAGGACGTTGGCGTCGACGATGGCCTCGGCGGTCACCAGGTCGTGATGCTGCAGGATCGCGATCCCCTCGATGCGGCTGGTGGCCGTCAGGATCATGCCGGGCAGCCTCCGGCTGTGTGGCCCGCGGTTCCTGCTCGGCGCCTGTGGGCCTTGCGTTCTGCTCGGTGCACGGTCATTGAGGGACCGGCCGCGCGCTGCGTGTCGACGAGGTCACGGTCGATGCGGGCACGCATGTGCGCGAGGCGATTGACGAGGCCGTCGTCGATGACCATGTGGAGCGCCTCGGCGAGGGCGTTCCGGTTTCCTGCTGTGGTCGTTTCCGCGACGGGCTCGCGCTGCTGCCTTGCCGACATCTCGACTGGCTCGGCCACGCTGCAGCGGTCACCTTCGCAGCCCGCGGCGCCTGCGGCGGTCACCCGACGCGCCGTCGCGCCCGGCCGGCGCGTTGGTCAACCGGACGTCTCCGGCGGGTTGCAGAAATTACTGACCCGCGGGTCAGTAAGGGCTCTGATCGATACAACTTTGCCAAGTTCCGCGACGCGTCTGCCCATGCCTGCGACGTCATCGTCCAAGAAGGCGGCAACGTTATTTCCGTCAGTGTCCTAAGTGTTTTGGTCGCCGATGCGCTCAGCGCGGTCCGGGACCACCCGGCGTGAGGGCCGAGCGGCTGGCGCCGGGCCGGGGCGCCTCGTCTGCCGGCGGGACACGCCACACTCCGGCCGCTGCTGCCCGAGACACCAGGCGCGTTGGACGTGCCTCCCCGGGGCTGGCCCAACACGAACGCGCGATTGTGCGCAGTAGTAATTACTGACCCGCGGGTCAGTAAGTGCCGGCTGGCTGTCGTTGGCGAGGGTTGCTTGAGACCGCTTGTGAATTACCGACCCGCGGGTCAGTAAGTGCTGGAACGGTCCGATCAGCCCCGTCCCGTCCGGGATAACCGGCGGCCCCGGCCGCAGTCTCGCTCCGGGCGTGACTCTTCGCCGTCACACGCCACGGCTTGGGCGTCACCGTCCGGACCCGAAGGGCGCCGCTGCTGGTCGAGGCCGATTGGCTGGGAGCAGGCGACCCGGCTTCGACGGCGGTCAGCTCGCCGACGACGACACAGACGGCGACGCCTGGCCGCGCGGTGCGGCCGGCGGCGGTCCGGTGCGCCGAGCAGGCCGGCGGACGGTCTGCGGCGTGATCTCGACCAGGCCGGTTCGTCCTCGGCGGCTAACTAAGCGCGGCGTCGGCGCCGGCGCCGCCGAGCCGGTCGCCGGCATCGCGGCGCGCGGGCGGTGACCCGCGTGGCGGGACGACAGCTCATCAGCAGCGGCCGGTACCACGTGGACTCACGGCCGTCCGGACTGCAGGATGCGCATTGCCCAGCCAAGCTTGCCAAGCTTGCCCGGCTGGATGCGGCTCGTCGTCAGGATCATGACGAGTAGCGCACTGCGCAGTGGGGCCCGTGTTGCCGCTCGGTGCGCGCGGACCGTCGCTTCTGCTCGGTGCGCGGTCATCCTGCGGCTGCATGTGGTGGCTCGTGCACCATGTCGAGCGGCGGGGGATCTCGATCGACGCGGGCAAGCTGCAGCTGTAGAGGTAGAGCGTCTCGTTGTCGCCCCCCTTGGGGTCAGCTCGTCGTCGCGCCAGTCGTCGATGCGGCCGGGAGTGCTTCCAGTCTGAACGGCTTGACCGGCCGCGCCGTGGCTGGCGCCGTCACGCCGACTGCGGGTCGACATCGACCCTGCGGTCCTGCGCCGACGGCGCCCGCAGGCGCCGCCGACGCCGGGAGCCGGGGTATCAGCCGGCCAGCGCTTCGACGGCGCCCTGCACGCCCAATCGCCGGACCGCCTGGGCCATCGCCAGGATCGACTGCTGCTCTTGCGCTTCGACCGCCCTGGTGATCTCCAGCGCGCGAGGCGGAAGGTATGCTTCGGCCGCGCGGCGCAGCAACGCCCGCAGCGCGTCGGCCGGCATCGCCTCGGCTTCGACCGTGTGGAGGATGTCGGGCCGCCGCTTCTCGCCGCGCTTGCGCGGCTTCGACGGCAACTCGGCTGCCTGTTCGGCGGTGATCGCCAGGCGGTGTTCCGCGATGTCGTGGTGCGGCAGGTGTCCGCGCAATTCCTCGAGGACTTTCTCGTCGATCAGGACGCCGGCCGGGTCCCAGTCGCCGATGTAGAGGATCCGCACCGGCCGGCCGTTGGCGAGTCGGCCAATGTGCTCGGCGGCGTTGTTGGCCAGCGTCAGCGACGAGAAGCCCCCGGCGGCGTAGAGCGGCACCGCCAGTTCGTTGATCACGTCGCGGATGACGCCGACCATGCTGCGGCTCTCGGTCCACACCTCAACGTAGGTGTCGGCCTGCGACCACAGGTCGACGCGGTAGGCGTAGGCAGCGGCTAGCAGCGCGTCGGCGGCATGCTGGTAGGCGCTGACGTAATAGCCCCACCGCGTGGCGTCGCTGATCCAGGAGTACGGCACCTGGCCGGACCGGCGCAGGTCGACGAGCAACCGTTGGACACACTTGTACCCGGCTTCGGTCTTCGGTAGCGGCAGCGGCAGCGTGGGGTCGAGCAGGCGATAGAAAACGTGTCTCACGCTTTGCGGATGGTCCTGGCTGAGAATGGCGAGGATCTGACGTGCGATCTGGAGCATGCGCTCCGACTTGGGCCGCCCCCTGCGCTTTGCCGGCGTGTTGGCTGGCATGATGGCACCTCCCTGTGTGCGGTTCCAAATTACTGACCACGGTGACGATGGAGTATAGGAACCGGGTGCCATCGGCCCGCCCCGACGCCGCCCGCTGGCCGGGGCCGGTTGTTCGACGATGCCGGGGACATCTCGACCGGCTCGGCCGCCCGGCAGCGGTCACTCGTCGCAGCCCCTCGGCGCCTGCGGCTCTGGCCCGACCGGACGTCTCTGGCGGGTTGCTGACTTGCTGACCCGGCGGGTCAGCAAGTGACGGTCGCCGATGCGATCAGCGCGGTCCGGGACCATGCCGCATGAGGGCCGAGCGGCGGGGGTCGGGCCGGCCGCCTCGTCTGCTGGCGGCCAACGCGATGGCTTGGGCGGCGCGGTCCGGCAGTCAGGGCCCTGCGCCTGGTCTGACACGCCGAATCTCGGCACGATGCTGCCGTGCAGCTGGTTGTACGCCAGGACGGGAATTCGGCGTTCGAGTGAGAGGATGCGCCCGGTTCCGGTCGCTGCCTCGGTCGGTCCGGCGCGTTGTGCCATGGATGGCCTTCCTCCTTGCGATTACTGACCCGCGCGGGTCAGTAATCGCTGGCTTGGCTGTCGTTGGCGAGCGCCGCCCGGACCCGACGGGAGCCTCTACTGGTTGAGGTCGAACCGTTCGGCGTCGGCGCGCGCCCACGACAGCGGTGTGCGCGCGGCCTCCTGCATGACCCTGGTCCTGTCTGCCGGTCCGGGTCTGCGCCGCGGGCCACGGGCCGGCGACCGGCTTGGGCGGCGGTTCGGTGCGCGCCGAGCATGTCGGCGACGGTCCGCGGCGTGACCTCCACCGGGCCGGCTCGTTCTCGGCGCGGGCGACGTTACTACCCTGGCGCGCACGGCCCAACGCGGCAACCGGATTCGAGATCCGCCGCGGTGCGTGTAGCTGCGGCTCATCGCGGTGTCGGCGCCGGGATCCCGGTTCCCTCCGGTCGCTCCCGCAACAGGCGCAGGCACTCCTGCGCGTACTCGGCGGGTACCGCTGGCGCGCACCCGCTTGCGAGGGTGGTCGCTACGGCGATCGTCGCCGCGGCGTTCGCTATTGCCCGCGGGGGCTCTGCCGTCGGCTTGTTCGGCACGACGATCACCATGCGGTTCGCGTTCGGATCGTAGTACCGCGCCGGCGCCACGGTGTACACCGACGCCGACACTACGCGGCTTCCTTCGCCCGAGCCGTTCGTGGCGTTATCCCGGGCCCGGGTGGCTTCCGGGTGTGTTCTCTCGCGCGTCATGGTGCGTAGGCTCCGGGGCCGTGGCCCGGAGTCCGATGCAGCGTCGGCTTTCAGGTGCGCCGGGAGCCGATTCGCGCCGGGCTGTGGTCGATTTCCGCCTGGCCCTTTCCAGCGTCGCGTCTGCTGGGTCGCTGTTCCGCCGTGCGGTGCTGTCCGCCGGCTACCTCTGTCCGCCGGCGGTGCCGCAGGGTTTGGCTTCCCTCCTCGTTACTCGGATTCTCACTGTCCCGCGGCAGCCGGCAGGCTCCGCGGTTTCCGTGGTGGTCACGTCATCCCGGGCCCGGGTGGCTTCCGGGTGTGTTCTCTCGCGCGTCATCGTGCGTGGGCTCCGGGGCCACGGCCCGGAGTCCGATGCAGCGTGGGCTTTCGGGTGCGCCGGGAGCCGGCTTGCGTCCGGCTCCGGTGGATTTCGCCCTGGCTCTTTCGGGTGCTGGAGCTGGTGGATCGCAGGGTCTCGGTGCGCGGGTGATCCGGTCGGTTCCCATGTTCTCGGCGGCGCATGCCGGGTTTGCCTCCCGTTGTCGTCGTTCTCCTCGGGTGGGGAGTCTCCCGCGGCAGCCGGCCGGCTCCGCGGGCGTGTCTGGTGGCGGCATCTTGGGCCCGGGCGGCTTCTCGGTGCTTTTTCCCGCGCATCATGGTGCGTGGGGCGCCCAGGGCCGCGGCCCGTCGGGCTCCGATGCAGCGTCGGCTCTGCCGGTGCGTTGGGAGCCGATTCGTGTCCGGCTCAGGTGACGGGCTGGTGGATTGCCGGTTCTCGCTCCGTGCCTGACTCGCTTGGCGTCCCGCGTGTTGTCCGTGGCCTCTTCCGGGTGTGGTTCGGGTCGTTGTTCGTCGGCTGGTGAGTTTTTCGCCCGCCTGTTGCCTTCGCCGCTGCTGCGGCACGCGCGCGGGTCTGGAGCTGCGCTGCACCGGCGCCTCTACATGCTCTCGTAATGCCGTACGAGGTGTTGGGCTGCGATTACGAGCCACCCGGCTTGGCTGTCGTCCCCCTGGGCCGTTTCGATCCCGACCTCGAGGTCTTGGAGTAATCCCTTCAGCGTTCTTCCCGCCCGCGGGTCGTACAGCGTCTCGACCGCGCTCCGCAGCCGTGCGCGGTCGTTCTCGGCGGTCGCTTGCTTCTGCAAACGCTTGATGTGTTCGAGCAGCTCGTCCCGCGCCGCCCTCCTGCGGTCGTCGTCGGGTCCGTCGCCGGCGCTCCCACTCTGGCCGTGCGGTTCCTTCCGCTCGACGATCGTCACCTCGGTTCCGTCGCTGCTAACCGCGATCCGCGCCCCCCTCGTGCCCAGCAGGCGTCCGATCCTGTTCGCGGCGATCTGCTCTATTGACCGCTTGACCGCGGCTGCCTCTTGCTCGAGCAGCTTCGCGGCCGCGGCGGCCGCCTCTGTGTCGAACGCCTTGAACTCGTTGTCCCACTCCTCGTTGTCGCCGCTCTTGTTGCGGAAGCACGTCTTGCTCATCAGCGCGACGATCTCGCACCGCGCGATCGTGCTGCCCGCGGCCACCTTCACGCCCAGCGCGTCGGGTCTCGCCCGCGGGTACTCGACCTCGTGGACGCACTCGGCGAGGTACTCCTCCTGCTCGGCGGGCTTGCCGTTGAGCATTACCCGCACCGGCAGGTGGCGGCAGGCCGCGGCGATCGCTTCCTCGTCCCCGTGCTCCGGTGTCCTCTCGATGCGCACGCGCGTGCCGTGCCCGCCGACAAGCTCCCTGCACGGTCTCACCACCGCCTCGGCGGTGCCGTCGAACTGTTCCGGGCCCAGGGTAGTCTTCCAGCCGACCCGGTCCTCGCCGGTCCGCCACTCGATGTGCGGCGTGTAGTGCGCCAGCGCGTGCAACCCCATTCCTTCGGGCTTCTCCCCCGGGGTCCCGTTTCTCCAGGCGCTCTTCCCCGGCGCCAGCAGCGTCAGCGGGTCGTCGACCCCGCAGCCGTTGTCTTCGACGGTCAGCTCCGTCGCGGTCGTCCGCACCTCGATCCGCGTGGCGCCGCTGCGACGCGCGTTCTGCAGGAGTTCGGCGACTGCGTGCTCGAACGTCGCCTCGAATCGGTGCCTGTCCTGCGGCGCGTGCTGCCCAGCGTCGTCCATGTCGACCCGGATGCGGCGTTCGCCCGGTGGTCCGCTGTTCGTCGCCATGTCGTTCTCTGCCCTCGCGGCTCACTCGCCGCGCTGCTGCCGACGGCGTTTCGCCTCGGCTTCGTCGAAGTCGCCCAGCGACAGGTCGCCTGTGAGACCCCGCTCTTTGGCCGGCCTACCTGTTCGTCGGCCGCCTTCCGGCAGCACGGCCACGGCTCGCGCGTGTAGCCGCGCGGCACCCGCCTCTTCTTCTCCACCGCGGGTTCTCCGCTTCCTACGCGTCGAGGCTGGCGACGGCGAAGCTCCCGTACGCCCCGAGCCGATCCCGGTCGTCCCTTTCGGCGGCCAGTTCGTCGCCGTTGCGGCGAGCACGACCCGCGGGTCGGTCTGCATCGTCCGGCGCAGGCACCAGATCTCGCCCTCGTCCTTCCAGCGCTCGATCAGCGCGTCGAGGTCGTGCACCAGGATTCCGATCCCCTCGTTCGGCAGCCTCACCACCGGGTATGCGTCCTCGTCCTCGGCCGGGCGCCCGAGCAGCTCGCACGCCCGCCGCCATATGGCGTTCGCCCCGGTGGCGGGGATGCTCGACCCCTCGATCTCGACGACCGCGACCTGCAGTGTCCGGACGGCCGCGCCCTCGAGCGTGCGCCGTCGCGCCTCGGCGCTTCCGCCGATCACGATCGTGTGCTCCTTCGACCGCTCGCACTCGCTGGCCTCTCCGCTCCGCCGCGCGATCGTGATCGCGGCGTGCTTCTCGGCGGCGGCCGCCCGCGCGTCCGGCGCGCTCCCCTTCTCGTGCAGAGCCAGGCACGTCACCAGCCGGCCCAGCCGCGCCGCCGCCTGGTCGTGCTCGCCGGCGGCGGCCACGTAGATTTCGGCCTTCAGCCGCTCGTATGCGGCGGCGTTGGTTCCGGAGCATCCGGCCGCGAGCATCAGCGCGGCCATCTCGCCCAGCGCGGCCGGCGCCCAGGAGGCGGCCGCCCGTGCGTCGCCGATGAGCTGGGCGCGATCGGAAGGGCTCATTCCCTCCCCGTCGTGCCGCTGGCCTCGCTGCGCCTCGTTCACATGGGCCAGCAGCAGGGCGATCGACGCTTCCGCTTGGCCCATATCGTCCCTGCGCTTTTGCCCCAGCTGCTCTTGAGCTCCCTGGACCGCTTCCGCCGCTCGTTGCTTCGATCCATGCTTCTTCTTCTCCTCACTCCGCAGCGCTCTCCGCGGGCTGCTGCTCGGCGGCGGCGTCGGCTGCCGGAAGGTGCTCGAGGGCCGGTCGGTAGGCCTCGTAGCTTCCGGCCGTCCGCCGTGCGGACTCCCGGAGCTTCCTGCGCGCTTCGCCGATGTCGGACGCGTGGTGCCCGAGTACTTCGACCAGCGCGTCGGCGCGCAGCCGCCCCTTCGCTTCGAGGATGGCCCGCACGATCCCCGCCTCGCAGTCCTCCTCGGCCCACTCGGCGCCGTTCAGCAGCGTCCGCCGCACGGCGCTCGGGAGTGCCCGTGTGGCCACTCCCGTCATGCGCACGCCGCCGTGCGACGCCGTGTCCACCAGCCACAGCCCGTCGCCGAGCTCGGTCACGTGCTGCGCCGGACCCCACGGGGTCGACGATCTTCCCCAGATGCCTCGGCGCTCGGCCCGTGCAGGTCCGATCCGGTGTCGCTGCGGGCCTCGACGGCGATTTCGGTGCTTTCGATCCGTCGCCAGTCCACGAATCCGTCGCCGTCGGCGAGCACCAGCCGCATCTGCCGGTCGAGCTTCTCGAGAGCGGCGATGGCGTCGCCTACCGTCGGCCCCTGCTCCTGGAGCCGCAGCGCAGCGAGTACCCCGGCGTCGACGGCGCGGCTCTCGCCCGTGCGCGTGTCGATGAACAGCGCGCCGCCCGGCTCGGCCCGCGGCGCGTACTCTTCGTTCCGGTAGTTGCAGCGGCTCCGGTCCTTCAGGCGTACCGGGGTTCCTTCGCGTGCGGCCGCTTCGAAGTCGGCTCTTGTCATGGCTCTGTCAGCTTCCTGGAGGAGGACTTCCCGCGGTCGGCGCATGCGGGCGTTTCGCTCTCGGGGAGCCCGTTTTGGGTCCTCCGGCGGCCCCGTACGCCCTTAGAGGGGCCGTGGGCACAAGTACCGCTGTATCCCGTGCGCGCACGGTTTTTTTCGGCAGGGGTTCGCGCCCCGCGCGCGGGGCGGACGGACCTCACCATCATGCTCTTCATCCTGTCGCGGCTTCATCCCCGCGTGGGCGGGACGACCGATACGACAGGCTGAAAAAGCGTTTGGCCGGGGGCGGGTTCATCCCCGCACGCCCAGGGTGGCCTTCGAGCCAGCGCACTTTCGGACCCACCCGACGGGTTCATCCCCGCACGCGCGCGGCGAACTCCGGCCAGACGCCGTTGGCGCCCTGTGTCTCGGGTTCACCCCGGCGCGCGCGGGGCGGACGCGACGTCCCGCTCGAATCGCCGAGCCTTCCGCAGTTCACCCCCGCGCGCGCGGGGGTGACTTGGCGGTGTACCGGACCACCATGGTTGCGTCCAGTTCACCCACGCAGCAGGGACCGACCCTCCTCGACCATCGGCTGGGTTGTTGCCAAAGCCTTCCGACAGTGGCGAGGTCGAGCTGGGGGCGGTCGCTGCCGCGTTATCGGCCCCACGCTGGCCGGCCGCGTTCCCAGCCTCCGGCCGGGCCCTTGATCCGCCCGGGCCTGTGCGGCGCGATGATTGTCAGGTTGCGGCCGCTGCTGGCCGTTCGCCAGCGCGTCTCCTTGTCCTCGGTTTCCTCGAACACGAGGACATCGCCGGTGCGTTTGCGGCAGAGTGCCACGGCATACTCCCGCAACGCCCTTGCGCCCGGCCCCTTGTCTCGCAGGTGGCCGTTGATCCCCTTCGCCTCGAATTGCTCTTCGGCCTCGCCGGCTGCTATCGTCAGCCGTCGGGGTGTCCCGCCCTGGGTAACGGCTTCGACGACGATGCGGTCGTCTTCGATTCCCAGGCGTAGGTGCGCGTAGCGCGCCTCAAGCAGCGCCTTCGCGCCTGTCTTCCCGATCTCGCAGTAGCGTCGTTCCTCTCCCGGCGCCAGTCCCACGAGGCGCTGATGCGCTTCGTTGCCGATCTTGCCGTACGAGACGATCCAGGTCAGTGCCGCCTCGCCGACGACGTCGTGCGGCACCGTGTTGACGGCAATCTCGAGGCTGACCGGCTCGATCTCGGCCGCCTTGGCGACGTCGTAGACGTCGCGCGCCGGGTGTCGCGTCGCGCGTTTCAGCTTTCCGGCCAAGATCTGTGCCGTCGACAGCACTGTCTCCTCGCGTCCCTCCACCGGCACCCTTGCGTGGCCGCGCCCGATCTCCGGCTCGTGGGCCCAGACATGTACTTCCTGCCGGTCGCGCTCTTCCTCCCCCCGCGTGATCGTGAACAGGTTCAGCCGCGGTCTGTACCCGGGTTTTGCACCGAGCCTTTCGAGCTCGGCGTGCAGCCACCCGTAAGCGGCGCCCTGGAGTTCGGCCAGCTTCGTGCCCTTTGGGACCTGGAGGTCGACGTCGAAGCTCCCGCGGTGTTTCCACCCGGCCGCCAGGACCGTGCCGCCGCCGATCCGGTATTCAATTCAGAATAGCATTAGTGCGGCAGAAACTGCTAGCGAATCAGAAAAATGCGTCCCATGCTTCCAGAAAGAGTTTCTGATCTGGTAGACTTGCCTGCATGGGTGCAGCAAGGCGCGGCAGGCCCCCGGCGCCGGACAGTGAGCAGGCGGTGGTCTCGTTGCGGCTCAGGCGTCCGGATCTGGAAACTATCGATTGGCTCGTTCTACGGCGTCTGCCCGCAGAGTTCAGGGCTGTCGAGAAGGCGGTCAGGAAGCGCGCGGAGCGCGATGGCAAGGTGTACGTCGTGGAGCGGCAGATGGACAAGGCCGTCGAGCGACGGCGGCTTGTCGGCGAGGTTCTGCAACGCGAGCGCCAAGTCGAGGAGGCCCTGACAGTCACGATCCGCGCGCCATGCGCGAGCGACGACCCCGCGTGGCAGCCTGAAGTTGACGAATGGATTTCGACGATGCAGGCGCGCCTGACTGAGGAGGCGCCCATCGGCATACAGGTCGCCCTTGCCAGACGAACGCTGAGCGAGGGAGGCACGCGAGATCGCGAAGCGATCGAGCGAGCGTCTCGTGCCGCCCTCGCCGCGGCGAAGAGCAAGCCCCAAGGGGAGACGTCTTGATGTCAACCACTTGGCGCGCCGATTGCCCGCGGCAACGCCGGCGGTCCCGCCTGCTGCAACTTCACCAACCCGCACCGGGTCGCGGGCGCCACGTCGCGAGTCCCGTTCCCCGACCGGGTCTGGCGCGGTCGCGCCGCCACCGGTGCCGCCAACTCTCACGCGGCACGTAGGGTGCACGCCGCACAAGCGCTCAGGGAGAGGGGTCGTCCAGATGTCCGCGGTTCCGAGAGATCGATTCATGACACGCGCCGAGGTCGAGGAGCGCACCCGCCTGGGGCCGACCGTTATCTACCGGAAGATGCGCGCCGGGAAATTTCCCGAACCCTTCCAGGTCGGCCCCAAGTCGGTTCGATGGTCGGAACGCGAGATCGAAGCATGGGCTGCTGCTCTCCCGCGCTCCCACGGCGACGGAATCCACCGTGCTGGCAAGAAGACACGCGAACGCGACCCCAGTGACGAAGCCGCAGATGAGGGGACGCGGTGACCGGAGCGCAAGACCTGGATCGACTCCCGGGCGCCGGACGGCCTCGTCCCCTCTAGCCCGACCATCGTCGCCGGAGGCTCCGACTGCCGCCCGACCGGGCGTGACCAGGAGTCTGCACCGTTCTACGGCGCAGGCGACGTCGGGTTCTTGCTATCTGCCCCGCAGCCGCACCACCTTCGCGCCGCCGCCGGTCACATACGCGCCCCACTGGTCCATGAGCTGACGGCGCTTGTCGAACAGGTCCGACCTCGCATAGCTCCGCTCGACGGCGGACCCCACCGCGTGCGCCAGCGCCATCTCCGCGACGGCGTGCGGCACGCTGGTCCGCTCGCTCGCCCAGGAACGGAAGCTGCTCCTGAAGCCGTGCACGACCGTCCGATCGGCCAGGCCCGTGTCCCGCAACAGCTTGGTTAGCGTCATGTTGCTCAGCGGCCTGCCCGGCTTCGACGGCGACGGGAAGACCAGGTCGGACCGCTCGCGCTGCAGCGGCCGAACCGACTCGAGCACGGCCAGCGCCGCGTCGGAGAGCGGGATCCGGTGCTCGACGCCGCTCTTCGTCCGCTCGCCCGGGATGCGCCACTCTCGCTCCTCAATGTCGACCTCGTCCCACCTGGCGCCCCGCACCTCGCCGGAACGGCAGGCGGTAAGCACGGTGAACCGCAGGCACGCCTTCGCGGGCAGCGACGCGCGCGACGTCTCGACGGTCTCCAGCGCGCTGGCGACCTCCCGGTACGGCAACGCCTTGTAGTGCTCCTCAATGGTCGGCATCGTGGGCAGCGCCCCGTCGATCGCCTCGCCGGCGACGTTGATCTCGACGAAGCCGTGCGCCTGCGCCCAGGCCAGCACGGCGCGGATGCGGCCGCGCAGCTTGCGCGCGATGTCCAGCTTGCGTCCCCAGATGGGCGACAGGACGCGCAGTACGTCTTCGCGGCCGATCCGGTCCACGGGCATGTCGGCGAGGACGGGGAAGGCGTGGCGTTCGAGCTGCTGCATCCAGTTGGCGGCGGTCTTCTCGCTCCGCCACCGCGGGCGGTTGGCCTCGTGGGTCTTGACCGCCGCTTTGCGAAACGTCAGCGCCTGCGCCTTGCGCTTTGCGGCCAGCGGATCGCGCCCCTCGGCGATGGCGACGCGGTTGGCGAATGCGCGCTGGCGGGCCTTTGCCAGCGGGACCAGCGTCGCGCTGCCCAGTCCGATGTCGCGCCGCTTGCCGTTGATGACGACCCGTTGCACCCAGCTCTTCGAGCCGCCGGGGGCGATGTTGAGGAACAGGGTTTCGCCGTCGCCGTATCTGCCCGGCTTCGACAGCGCCCGCACCATCGCGACCGTCAGCCGTCCCATCTGCGCCCTCCGTTTTCCCACATCGGCCGTAGAACCCGCTTCCCACACATTTTCCCACACGCAATGTGGGAAACACGGGGAACTGCGGGGAACGAGCGAAACCCTATGCCGTCCACAAGTACCTGGCATCGTAGCAGGTTAGGGGATTTCTGGGAATGGTGGGCGAAGGAGTTTAGTGCCGAGGGTGGGGATCGAACCCACACGGCCCTCACGGGCCACGGGATTTTAAGTCCCGAGTGTCTACCAGTTCCACCACCTCGGCATCGGCCGCCCGGCGGTCGCCGGGCCGGCTGGAATGGTACCGTCACCCGACAGGTGACCGCCAGCGTTCAGCAAGTCTCGCCCGACTTCGCGCCGGAATGCCGGTGCGCGCCGAAGCCTGTGAAGTCCGGGATACGGCGGCCGATCGCGAATCCGCACGCCTCGACGCCGCGGGCGCTGGCTGCCGGCCGCCTTCGTGACCGGCTGGCTGTCAGGGCATCGTGGTTCTATGGTCCGCCGACGACGACTGTCACGCCGGTACTGGCGCGCGACGCGCGCTGCGCGCGGTCGAACTCGATCAGTGCGCGCTGGTAGTCGAGGATCGCGCGCAACTCCAGCTCCTGAGCGGCGGCCAGCTCGCGCTGCATCTGGACGACCAGGTAGTTGGTCGACAGCCCGACCTCGAACTTGATCTCCTCCGCTCGAAGCTGCTCCTCCGCGAGCTCCCGGGCGACGGCGGCAGCCTGGATGCTCTCCTGGATCGCTTCTATCTGGAGCGCGGCATTGGTCACCTCGCCCACGATCTGGATCTCGACCCATTCGAGCTGGACCTCGTTCTGCCGAAGCTCCAGCCGCGCCCGCTCGTAGGCGGCCTCGTCCGCGCTCCGACCCAGCGGGTAGCTCATCTGGACCTGGAAGCTCCAGATCGGGTAGTCCGCCCCGACGATGTCGCCGACCGCGTCCCGGTAGCCACCCGGGATCACCTCTCCCCCGCCCCCCAGGATCTGCTCGAACGTGCTCCCGGAAGGCAACAGCCGGGGACCGCCCTGGCCGGTCAACTGATAGTTTCCGATCAGATCGAGAGCGGGAAGCCTGCTGTTCCGCAGGTTCTCGGCCGTGGCGTTGTTGCCGTCGATCCGGCGCCGCACCCGGGCGATGTCGGTGCGCCGGTCGAGCGCCGTTCGGATCGCTCCCTCAAGGTCGATCGGCATCGCATCCGTCCGCGGCTCGTCCGTCGGGTTGATCTCCGCGTTCCACAGCTCGTCCGTCCTGCCGTCGACGATGAGCAGCTTGAGAGCCAGCTCGTTGGTTCGCAGCACGCGAACCGCCTCGGCCAGCGACTGCCGCCGCAGCGCGGCTTCCGCCCGCGCCTGCACGACCTCGATCTCCCCTACCATGCCGATCTCGACACGCACGCGATTGTCGCGCACGAGTAGCTCGGCCAGCTCCAGCGACTGTCGCTGCACCTCGACGGCCGCGCGCGCATGGACCAGCTCCCAGTACGCCAGCCGGACGTCGGCGAGCGTGTTGACGATGGTCTCCTCCAGGTCGAGGTCGGAGATATCGCGGTCGATGCGGGAAACGACCAGTTGCGTCCGCTCATTGTCGGTTCGGAAGCCCCGCAGTAGCGGCTGCGTGTACGTCAGGCTCGCGGTCGCGGCAAGGCTCGGATTGAAGTTCGTGAACGTGTTGGTCGACTCCAGGCGGTTGCTGTTCCAGGTCACGTCGTACCGCCCGCCACCCCACCTCACCCGCTGGCTGACGCCGACATCGTAGCTGCCCTGATCGGTGACGATGGATGCGCCGCCGAGCCCGCCGCCGTCGAGCAGCGAGCGGCTGGGCTGGGTGGCCTGATTGAGGCCGAAGCCGGAGGCCGCCAGGGGCAGAAACGCCGCGTTGGCAGTGGCGACCTGCACGTCCCGCACGAGCGGACTGATGCGCTGGACAGCGATCTGACGGTTGCGTTCGAAGGCTCGCTCGACCGCATCGGCAAGGGTGAGATCGAATCGCCGTATCGCCCGAGCGTCCTCTCCGGCCCGGTGCGCAGCTCTGGCGACTGCACCGGGGAACGTGGCTTCGAACGGCTGAGCCTGCTCAGCGCGTGCCGTCGGAAACGTCGATGCGGCAACGACCAACCCGACCACGAAGAAGGTGCGAACCCAACTCGGCACGATGTCCCTCCCATACTCGGCAGTGCGCGTGGCAGCAGGGACAATACGCGCCGGGCATGCTGGTCATTACGGCGGGACTGCGCCGACTGGAACTGCCGAGGGGTGGGGATCGACGCATCGGCCGACGCGCGGGCGCCTGAAGACCGTTGGGCGCAAGAGGCTGCGGGTCAGACCCGGGCCGGCGCGCCTCTGCTGCCGCGATACGCGGCCAGCGCCCAGGCGAACAGCCCCCCGACGCCAATCAGCGTCAGCGCCAGATTGACGATCCAGCCGATGAGCGGCAGGTTGACGGCGACGAAGACGGCGAGCAAGCCGACCAGCAGGGCCAGCGCCGGCCCGCGGGCGCCGCGCGGGCCGAGCAGCGTGCGGCCGAGGAAGAGCGCGATCGGGATCTTCGCCAGGTAGATCCCCAGTGCCCAGAGCGCGAGCGCGACGAGCGCCAGCGGCAGGCCGACCAGCGTCAGGCCGGCGATGAGCGCGGCGACCGGCGTGGCGACGACGCAGAGGAATCCGACGCCGAGCGTCCTCAGCACCGCCGGAGGCGTCCCGAACCGGACTGCCGCGGCGCCCGGGGCCGCCCACAGGAACAGCCAGCCCGTCAGGAGGGCCGCGACCAGCCAGACCGACTGGCGGCGGTAGAACGATCCGGTCAGGTAGCGGCTCGGCGAGCTCTCTTCATCCCAGGAACGCACCACCGGCTCGGCGGTAAGCGTCGCAGCGGGATCGATCTGCAGGACGTTCGTATCGGGGATCCGCACGGTCAGCGTCCCGCCGACGCGACTCCCTGGTCCGACCGCGACGCGACGGGCACTGGCGTAGACGTTTCCCTGCACCGCGCCGGTGACGTCGACGCGATACCCGGCGGCCCGCACGCCGCGATCCACGCTGCCCTCGACGGTCAAGGTATTGCTGAAGCTGGCGACGCCGCCGCCGATGCGGCTGCCCCCGGCGAGGCGGGTGGCCTGTGAGAACGCATAGAAGCTGCCGTCCACCTCGCCCTGTACCGTGACGAACTGGCTGGATACGAAAACGGAGCCGCCTACGTCGCCCGGCAGGTCCACGGACTGCGCCCACGCGATCACGTTGCCGTGCACCGTGCCGCGGATGACGACGCTCTGCCCGCCGGCGATGAGGTCACCGGTCACGACGCCGTCGACGAGCACCCGCTCTCCCCGGGCGACGAGCGTGTCGTCGACCATCTCGCCGGCCGGGACCACCACGTCGTCTTCCGACGACCTGCTCACGAAGGCCTCCGCGGGAACCGCGACGGCGAGCACTATCGCCAGCAGCGCCGGCACCGCTCGCCGCGCACTGCCAGAGAGGGCCGGCACGGCGAGAAGCAGCAGAAGCAACGCCGCAACGGTCTGCCCTGCCGCTGTCACCATCGACGTGAGCGGCAATCCGTCGAAGACCACGCCGGCGCCCAGGGTCATCCCGGTGAACAGCCACGGCAGGCGGCCGGACGGATGGAAGGGACTGATCCACTCCAGCGAAGGCGGAAGCTGCCACGCGATGGGAGCTCCCACCAACCACGCCACCGCGGCCACGACGACGGATACCGCGACAGTCAGCGGCGCCAGCCCCCACCAGCGGTCACCGGGCGCGGCAGCGCCGGCGTGCGAAACCACTACGTCCGACGCGACGCTCGATTCGTCGAGCGCGCGCTCGTGAAGCGCCTCCACGAGCAGGCCCCGCTCGGCGTGCAACTCCGCCAGCGCGGCGCGGCAGGCTGCGCAACGGCCAACGTGCGCCAGGGCGGACGCCGCAGCGGGCGCGTCCAGCTCTTCATCCGCCAGCAACATCAGAGTCGATTCGTCGGGACACGTCATCGTTCTTTCCTGTCCGGGGCAATCAGCATCCGCCGCAACTGTTTCCTGCCGCGAAACACCAGTACGGCGACGTGACCGGTCTCGATGCCGAGAATCGCGCCGATCTCCGCGTAGGCCAGCTCGTGGAAATAGGCGAGCACCAGCGGAACGCGGTACTTGTCGGGCAGCGCGGCTACCGCCTCGCGCACTTGCCGCCCGCGTTCCCGTGCGAGCAGCGCGGTCAGCGGGCCCGGCTCGCGCGCCGGCGCAGGGACCCGCTCGACGTCCGCCGCGCCGAACAGCCGCGACTCCCGGCCGCGCCGCCGCAACCGATCGATGCAGTGGTGGCTCGCGACGCCGAGGATCCAGCTCGCGAACGGCCGTTCCCGGTCGTACTGCTCGAAGCGTTGCCGGGCGCGCAGAAACACCTCCTGCGCGGCGTCCTGCGCCTCGTCCGGCGAGCCGAGCAGGTAGCGGCAGGTCTGCAGCACGCGGCGGGACTGGGCGGCATAGAGGGTGTCGAAGTCGGCGTCGCCGTCGGAACGGACCGCCGCCGTTTCCTCCCGCCGAACGCCGGTCATCGCCAACGGCCGGAGCATGCCGCCGGCCAGGGCCGTCACCGCGTTCATCGTGCCGCCCGCCTCTTCGGCGACGAACCGGCAGGCAGCGCTGGCACCGCCTCGGACATCGAATCCGTTCGAGGCAGCGGCCCCCACGGCTTCTGCTCCAGTCGCGGCGTCCTGCACGCCAGCATCATGCCGATACTACGCGCCGGGCGGCGCCGGGATTACGAATATGCCGGGAGGAGTCCGATGGCAACGCCTGCAATGCGGCGCGGCGTGAACCGCGGAGCACCTGCGACGGCGGGTGCCGCGGACGCTCAGTGCGGCCGGGCGCTGCCCCGCACGTTGGCGAGGACGCGCGTGATGGTGGCGGTGAGGGTGTCGACATCCCCGTCGAAGGGGCCCGCCACGACCGCCCCGCTCGAGATCTCGATGGCGATGGCCACCCCGCCGTCGACGGGCGTCACGATCCAACTGAATCCCCGCAAGGCAACGGAGCGGTCCTCAGCTTCCGGGTTCTGCACCTGGTCGAACGTGCCGAGCGTCAACTCCAGCACCCGCCGGACGTCGTCGTCGGCCCACGCCGCCGGCTCGGGACCCTCGAAGTCGACAGCGGTCTCGACGACATCTTCCTTGCCCTTGAGCAGGACCTCCACGTTGAACGTCATTCCTGGATCCTCGCAAGCTGCTCGTCGAGCCGCGCCGGATCGGTGACCGGCTCCCGGCAGGTGAAGTTCGTGCAGACGTACGCCGTGGGGCGCCCGTCGATCTCCCGCAGGGCGCCGACGAAGGGCAGCCGCTCGGCCAGGCGGGCCTGCCCGTCGCCCGGCGTTACGCGCAGCCGCACCGCGAACGGCAGGTAGCGCGAAGCCACCACCCGTTCGAGGGCGCGCGTCTCCGCCACAGCGGGTTGCCCGACAATCACCACCTGGGTCGCGGGAGCGTGATAGCGGACGAGCGCCGCCATCATCAGCGGCACCGCGCGCGCAGCCTGGCCCAGCCGGGTTCCGAAGCGGCCGAGCGTCTTCTCCACCCTGGCCGCCGCGTCCGGATCGTCCCGCAGGTGCGTCAACGTCAGCAGGTTCTCGACAGCCACCGAGCTGGCCGCCGGCTCCGCGCCGTCGTACTCCTCCTTGACCCGCAGGAGCACGGAGGCGTCGTCCCCGGTGGTCGCGAACCATCCGCCGCCCGCCTCGTCCCAGAACAGCGCGTCCTGCCGGGCCTGCAACTCGATCGCCCAGTCGAGCCACGCCGGGTCGCCGGAGGACTGGAACAGCTCCAGCAGCCCCCAGACCAGATACGCGTAGTCCTCCGCGTAGCCGTCGATGGACACCGCGCCGTCGCGGGCGCGCCGCCGCAGGATGCGCCGGTCCGCATCCCACAGCCGCTCGCGGGCGAACGTCGCCGCCCGGATCGCCGCCCGCAGGCTCCGCTCCGCCGCTGCCCCCTCGAGCACGTGCGCCGCCCGCGCCAGGGCCGCGATCATCAGGCCGTTCCACGCCGCGAGCACCTTGTCGTCGAGATGCGGCCGCGGCCGTTTCTCGCGCACGTCGAACAGCATCTTCCGCGCCGCACCCAGCGTCGCCATGACGTCATCCGTCGTGCGGCCCGTCAGCTTCACGATCTCGCCGATGTCCTGTTGCAGGAAAGGGATGCTCTTCCCCTTGAACTCTCCCATCGGATCCTGCGGGGCGTTGCCCCCGGCCTGGATCCCGAGCCGGCGCTTCGCCACCTCCGCGTCGGCGCCGAGCAGCTCGTCGACCTCGGTGTCCGTCCAGAGATAGAAGGCGCCCTCGGACTTCGGCGCATGGGTTCCCGCCGCCTCGGGCGGCAGGCTGTCGGCGTCCTCGGCGGAATAGAAGGCACCGTCCGGACTGGTCATGTCGCGCCGCACGTACTCGATGGTGTCCTCGGCCACCTGCAGCAGCGCACCGGCCCCGGCCGACTGCCCGGCCTCCAGATAGGCCAGCACGAGCTGGGCCTGGTCGTAGAGCATCTTCTCGAAGTGCGGTACGCGCCAGGCAGCGTCGACCGAGTAGCGGTGAAAGCCGCCCCCGATCTGATCGCGCATGCCCCCGCTCGCCATCGCCTCGAGCGTGGCGACCGCGATGCGGCGCGCGTTGACGTCGCCCCCGCGGGCCGACTCCCGCAGCAGGAAGAGCAGCTCGGCCGGCCGGGGAAACTTGGGGGCCCCGCCGAAGCCGCCATGCCGCGCGTCGAAGGAGGATGCGAACTGCTGCACGCCTGCCGCGAGGGCGTCGATGCCGGCAATCGCCGCGGCAGGAGCGGAACCGCCCGCGCCGTCGCCTGCCGACGGCGCCTGCATCCCGCGCAGCCGTTCGAGCAACGCGTCGGCCGACTGCGCCAGCTCACCGCGGCTGGACGCCCAGCGCGCGGCGACCTCCCGCAGCACGTCGGGAAATCCCGCCCGCCCCCAGCGCGAGTCCGGCGGGAAGTAGGTGCCGCCGAAGAACGGCTTCAGATCCGGCGTCAGCCAGACGCTCATCGGCCAGCCGCCCGAGCCGGTCGTGGCCTGCACGAACGCCATGTAGACGCGGTCGACGTCCGGGCGCTCCTCCCGGTCCACCTTGATCGACACGAAGTGCTCGTTCAGCAGCGCCGCAATGTCGGCGTGCTCGAACGACTCGTGCTCCATGACGTGGCACCAGTGGCAGGTCGAGTAGCCGATCGACAGGAAGATCGGCTTGTCCTCGCGGCGGGCGAGCTCGAACGCCTCGTCACCCCAGGGATACCAGTCCACGGGGTTGCCGGCGTGCTGCTGCAGGTACGGACTGGGCTCGTCGGCGAGACGATTCGGCATGGGCTGGAATGATGGCGCGGTCGCGGAGGCGAGCGGCGGCGGCGCCGCTCATTCTATACAATCCGCGCCTTCCGTTCCGCCACCCTGTCACCAGGCGTTCAACGATGCGATTTCCTGCCGCGGGATTTGAGCGTCCCCGCGCTGTGGCCGAACGAGTCGCTCACGCCCAGCGGGTCTCCACGTCGTACGCGGCGAAAACAGCGTCGCGGCTCACGAGCACTGCGTGCAGAGCCTGCGCCTGCGCGATGAACAACCGGTCGAACGGATCACGGTGATGCTGCGGCAGGGCGACGGAGGCGATCATGTCATCGACCTGGGGAATGGCCAGCTTGACGCCGGTGGCGGCCAGAAGCTCATTCTTCCATGACGACACGTCGTCGAGCTCGATTCTGCCCTTCCGCGCGAGCAGAGCGATCTCCCAGAGAGCGCCGGTCGATACGAGCACGCGCCCCGAGCGGCTTGCCACGTCCAGCTCGTCGGCAAGCGCGGGCGGCATCGCCGTACCGATCTGCCAGTGGATGACGGCGTGCGTGTCGAGCAGGAACCGCGTCACACGTGTGCATCCCAATCATCCAGCGGCAGAAACGCCTCGTCGTCAGCCACCCGCAGGCGGGGCGTAATCGTCATGCGCCCGCGCCAGTCCGGGTGCCCGGCAGGCAGGAGCCTGGCCACTTCCGTGCCGTTCCTGACGATGATGATCGGCTCTCCGCGGCTGGCCCGATCGACCAGGTCGAACAGGTTACGCCGCAGGCGGGTGATCGTGACAGTCACAGTTAGTCAGTGTACATGATCATCGACGGAGTGTACAGGTACGTCAACGCCTTTGGCATTCCGGCAGTCGTTCGGCCGGGATACCTGTGACCGGGGAGCGAAACCATGCTTGCTGGTACACGCGAGCACGCCTCGACTCGCGCGAGTCAAGGTGGCGGCCTACCGGCGAACGGATGCGCGCCAGCGGTTGGTCGCCCTCGGCCTCACGACCAGGTGAGCGTCCCCGTGCTCTGCCCGAACGCGTCGGTCTCCACTCCCATGCCCTGCAGCATCGTCACGAACAGGTTGCAGAGCGGCGCGTTGTGCTCGCCCTCATGCACGATGTGCTTCCCGTGGGAGTAGCCGCCCCCGGCAAGCAGAATCGGCAGGTCGACCGGCGTGTGCGCGTTGGCGTTGCCGAGGTTGCTGCCGAACAGGACGGTCGTCTTGTCCAGCAACGAGCCGCTCGCGTCGCCGCGCCCCTGCAGGTCGGTCAGCAGGTCGCCGAAGGCCCGGACGATCTCGGTCTCGACCCGCTTCAATTGCGCGATCTTGGTGTCGTCCTGCCCGTGGTGCGACAGGTTGTGCTGGTCGACGCTCACTCCCTGGACCTGTGGCACGCTGCCGTGGTCGTGGATCATCATGCTGACGACGCGCGACGAGTCGGTCTCCAGAATCAACGGAATCATGCGCAACAGCAGCCGGATGCGGCCGATGAGGTCGGCGGGGTCCGGTATGTCGGTGGGCGGCTCCGCGTCGACCACCGGCTTCGGCCGGTCGAGCCACGCCTGCACCTCGGTGAGCTCCTGCTCGGCCGCCCGCACCGCGTCGAAGTAGGCGTCCAGCTTCCGCTGATCGGCCGCGCTGACGCGCCTGCGCAGCGCCGTCGTCTGCGACTTCAGACGGTCGAGAATGCTGCCGCCGTCGTTGAGGCTCCGCGCCTCGCGCTCGACCTCCTCCGGGGTGCCCTGCAGGAACAGCTTCCTGAACAGGTTGGCGGGGCTGGTCTCGGCCGGCACCATCGCGCCGCTGGTGGTGAAGGACTGGCTCTGCGGGCTCAAGGTCCCGAGCACCACCGACGGGAAGCGGGTCACGTAGCCGAGGTGGTCGGCCGCCGCCTGGTCCAGCGACACGGTGTTGCGGAAGCCGTCGAGGCCGGGGCGCCGCGCCGCGGTCAGCCAGGTAATCTCGGAGTTGTGCGGCTGGCGGCCGGACTGCTCCTCGTGCGAGAAGCCGGAGAACAGCGTGAACCGCGAGCGGTGCCGGTCGATGAGGCTCAGGTACTCGGTGGCCTCGTAGCCGGCGCCGGCGGTCCGCGGGAACCACGACGACGAATACAGCCCGAGGGTGCTGCAGATGGTCACCATCCGCCGCGGCGCCTCGACGGACGCGGCGCGGGCCAGCGCCGGCGTCATCGATTCGAGCAGCGGCAGCCCCAGCGCCACGCCGGAGGCCCGCAGGAACGTACGACGGTCGAGCGGTCGCGTGAGGGTCATCGCTAGCGGCTCCTGAAGAGATCGCTCCGCACGACCTCGTGAATCATGGTTCGGATGGGATAACCGGCGTCGCCGGTCCGCGCGACGACGCGCTCGACCGCGTCGCGGTCCGCGAACTCGATCTCGGCGCCGGTGGCATACACCAGGAACTGCGAGGCCAGGTGGCGGGCCACCTGCTCGACGTCGTTCTTCAGCATGAGGCGCTTGTAATCCTCGATGCCGGAGAAGGCCTCCCCCGCCGGCGTGACGCCGCTCGCATCGATCGCCGGGCCGTCGACGTACGGCAGCGGTACCACGAAGTCGCCGAACGTCGCCTCGCCGCCGTTGGCCCGGTAGCTGGTCCGGAACCCGCCGATCGGATCGAACGATTCCAGGGCGAACCCGGGTGGATCGATCCGCCGGTGGCAGCTCGCGCAGACGGGGTTCGCGCGATGCGCCGTCAACAGCTCGCGAATCGTCGTCGTGCCCCGCGTATCGGGCTCCAGCCCCTCGATGCCCGGCGGCGGCGGGGCCGGGGGCTGCCCGAGCAGGTTGGCGAGCACGAAGTTGCCGCGCGGCACCGGCGAGGTCGTCGTCCCGTTGGCCGTCACCTTGAGCACGCTCGCCTGCGTCAGCAGCCCGCCGCGGGGGCTGTCCGCCGGCAGGGCAACCCTGCGCATCTGCTGGCCGGCGACGCCCTGCAGGCCGTAGTGCTGCGCGAGGCGACGGTTCACGAAGGTGAAGTCGGCGTCGATCAGGTGATCCACGCCGCGGTCCTCCGCGATCAATTCGGCCAGGAACAGTTCGGTCTCCTGCGCCATCGCCTGCCCGAGCCGGTCGTCGTACTCCGGATAGAGCCCGGCGTCCGGGCTGGTCGCCCGCAACTCGTAGAGCCGCAACGCCTGCCCGGCGAAGTCCTGCACGAACCGCTTCGACCGGGCGTCGTCGAGCATCCGGTCGACCTGCGCGGCCAGCGCCACCGGGTCCGACAGCCGGCCCGCGCGCGCCGCGTCGAACAGCTCGTCGTCCGGCATGCTGCGCCACAGGAAGTACGACAGCCGCGAGGCCAGGGCGAAGTCGTCCAGCCTCCCCGCGTCTCCCGCCTGGAACAGGAAGGCGGGCGCGCTCAGAATGGCGCGCAGCGGCACCCGGACAGCCTCGATGAACGGCCGCCCGTTTACGAGCAACGGCGCGGCGAGGCTGGCGTAGGACTCCAGCTCGCCCGGGGCCAGCGGCCGGCGGAACGCGCGCGGCGCGAAATCGGCCACGACGTCGAGGACGTGCTCGTAGGGTGTCTTCGTCAGCAGAATCTCGCCGGCGTCGTCGAACTCGACCCCCGGCAGCAGTTGCCGGGTGCTCGGCGGCGGCCAGACGTCCGCGTCGAGAAGCGGCCCCTCGATGGTCAGCGACCGGAACGCGATGCCCTCCCCCCGGTAGTCCTTCATGCCGCCGTAGCCCTTCGAGGGATCCCCCCCGACCGGCTGCGGGAAAACCCCCGACGGAGCGTCGAGGTCGGCGACCGAGAGCCCGATCAGGTCGCCGGGGCGCAGGTACGGCGTCAGCTCCACCGCCCGCGGCCCATCCAGATCGAAGACGCCGATCAACTCGTCCAGCGACGCGGCCACTCCCGCCATCTTCCCGCGATACACGGTCACCGTCACCGGCGTCCGGGCCTGGTACGGATAGGCGTCGACGGTGACGCGGTAGCGGCCCGGCGCGGCCGCCACGAAACCCTCGGTGCCGCTGTGGAAGGTGTACGTCGAGCCGAAGTCGAAGAACGCCACGAAGGCGTCGTCCACCTTCTTGACGATGCCGAGGCCCAGGGCCTCCGCATCCTCGATGAACGGCAGGTACTGCGAGTCGACGTACTCGATCCGGTGCTCGACGGGGTCCGGACTAGCACCCGTCCGCAAGGCCGCGTCCAACGCCCGGTCTGCCGCTTCGAGGTAGGCCCGGACGTGCAGCGGCGACATGCTCTGGTTCGCCGCCACCGTGTCGAAGCCGCCGGAGTCGGCCTCCGCCGGCAGCCCCTGGGAAAGGTCCAGGCCGACCGCCTCGTCGACCTGCAGCAAGTCCGCGATGGTATAGGCGTACTCCAGGCGCGTGAGCCGGCGCAGCGGGGTGCGCAGTTCGCCGCGGGCCGCGAGGTTGGCGTCCGTCAGCGCGCGCTTCAGCGATCCGAGCGCCGTCTCCACCGCCGCCGCTGCGGGCCGTCGGGCGGCCGCCGGCGGCATCTCGCCTTTCTCCACCCGCTCGTAGATGCGCTCCCAGGCGCGGAACGTCTCGCGGTCGGTCAGGTCGTAGCCCAGGCTCCCGATGTCGAGCGGCGTGACCGTGCGGGCGCCGTGGCACGCCAGGCAGGACGTCTCGACGAGCGGCCGCACGTCCGCCTCGAACGACTGCGCGGCTGCGCCGGCCGGCACGAGTGCCGCGAGCAGCAGCGCCGGAAGCCCGCCGAGACGCATCCAATGTGTTCGCTCCCTCACGTCCGTCACCCTCTCTTCAGCGCGCCCAACGCCATCCGGCATGCATCGTCGACCCTGCCACAGCCGACGTCGTTACCCGACAACTTGGAGCATCACAACTCGGACCATCGCCGCCAGAAGTAAGTAAACGCTCACCTAACGGTAACAGTCCGTGCGGCGTGGAGCAAGCCCTGGGCGGACTCGGGGTTGCACCCGCTCCCCGCCTCGTGGATACTCACGTAACGCACGTAGTGAGTACTCGCTCACGTTGTGTCGAAGGAGGGGAGAATGCGACTGCGGCGGAGGGGAAGCTCGATCACGCTGGTCTCGGTGCTGCTGCTGGCCGGCGCCGCGGCGGCGCCCGGCACCGTGCTTGGCCAGGATCAGGCCGGCATCACGGGACAGGTCGTCGACGACACCGAGGCGGCGCTGCCAGGTGTCACGGTAGAGGCACGCAGCCCGGCGCTCATCGAGCAGGTGCGTACGGTCTTCACGGACAACGCGGGCAACTACCGCTTCATCACCTTGCCGCCGGGCACCTACTCGGTAACGTTCACGCTCCCGGGCTTCCGGCGCGTGGTGCGCGAAGGCGTCGTGCTGACGGGTGCCTTCGTGGCGCCGGTCGACGCCCGGCTCGAGGTCGGCGGTCTGGAAGAGACCGTGATGGTCACCGGCGTGGCCCCGCTGGTCGACGTCGTGAGCAACCGCCAGCAGACGGTGCTGACGACGGAGGAGATCAACACGCTGCCCGGCTCGGCCAACGTGCTGACCGCGATGCAGTACGTGCCCGGCGTCCAGGGCAACTGGAACAGCGAGTCACTGGGCGCGGTCATCCACGGCTCGGACGGCCCGGACAGCCAGCCGCACGTCGACGGCATCAAGAGCGGCATGCAGCTCGGTTCCCGCAACTCGTTCGTGGGCGGCATCGGCCTGCTGACGGACGAGGGATCGGCCGAGGAGCTGGTCTTCGACGTCTCCTCGCAGTCGGCGGAGTACGCCACCAGCGGCGTGCGGTCGAACATCATTCCGAAGTCGGGCGGCAACGAGTTCTCCGGCGGCGTGTTCGCCGGCGGCCAGACCCAGAGATTCATCTCGGACAACCAGAGCCAGGACCTGAAGGACATCGGCTTCGAGTTCGCCCCGTCGGACTTCAACTGGAACGTCAACCCGTTCCTCGGGGGACCGGTCGTGCAGGACAGTGTGTGGTTCTTCACGTCGGCCACCGAGTCCCGGGGCAAGAGCTTCCTGCTCGACTCGTTCTGGGACCTCGACGAGCCGTCGACGCCGGACGGTGTCACCGCCGACGATCTTCGTGCCTACAACCAGACCGAATCGGGCCAGCAGCAGTTCCGCCTGACCTGGCAGATCTCCGAGCGCAACAAGCTGATGGGCTCGTACCACGGGCACCGCAACAACTTCGACCACGTGGTCGGCACCAACTTCGGCCGCGTGAGCGCGGAGGCGCTGTTCAACGGGATCTCCAGCCCCACCAGCCTGTCGACCTTCCGCTGGACGTCGCCCGTGACCAGCCGGCTGCTGACGGAGGTGACGTTCGCCTACTCGCGCCAGGATCTGTACATGAACGCGTTCGAGGAAAACTACGGCCGGGTGCCGCTGCAGGACTGGGCCACCGGCGAGCACTACAACACGAGCTTCCTCAACATCGCCGACGAGACGCACCGGCGCCACCTGCAGGCATCGGTATCCTACGTCACCGGATCGCACAACCTGAAGGCCGGCCTCACCTACATGAACAACGTGCAGTACTACGCCTGGCCGGCGGCCGGGGACATCTTCCAGGCCTTCTCGGTCAACCGCTGGCCGGTCGGACTGCTGGTAATGGCCAACGGAGCCTTCGAGAACGAGCGCAAGCAGAACTGCGACTGCGGCCTCTACGTGCAGGACGCCTGGACGGTCGACAGGTTCACGCTCAACCTGGGCCTGCGCTACGACTGGTTCGTCAACTCCATCCCGGGCGGCTCGCGGCCGGCCGGCTACTTCACGCCGGAACTCCGGATCGACGGCTACCCCGACATTCCCAACTGGACGGACTGGAACGCACGCGTCGGCATGGCCTACGACCTCTTCGGCGACGGCAGCACCGCGCTGAAGCTGGCCGCGGGGCGCTACGTGGCGAACGAGGCGCTCGGGATCAGCGACCCGTTCAACCCGCTCTCGCCGACCGGCAACCTGGACTACCGGTCGTGGACCGACCTGAACTTCGACGGCACCGTGATCAATCCGGACGGGACGCCGCAATTCGAAGAGATCGGGCCCTCCTTCAACCCGAACTTCGGCACCCCGACCAGCGCCGTGACCCTGGATCCGGACGCGCCGCGCACTCACAACTGGGAGTACTCCGGCGGCATCGAGCGCCAGTTGGCGGACGGCTGGTCGCTGAGCGGGATGTGGCACCGGCGGAGCTACTCCGGCTTCCGGTGGCAGGACAACCTGAACCTGCAGGCCAGCGACTGGGCGCCGGTGACGTTCACCTCGCCGACCCACGCGACCCTGCCGAACGGCGGGGGCGAGCAGATCGCCGTCTACGAGTTCGCCGACCCGAGCTTCGCCTACTCGACGGGCGAGCGGCTGATGACCCTGGCCCCCGACGACTGGCGGACCTGGAACGGGTTCGAGGTGATCGTCGACGGCCGGCTGCCGCGCGGCGGCTTCATGAATGCGAGCTTTACGGCCGGCGCCAACGAGCAGTCCTTCTGCACGTCCGGCCGCCTGGACAATCCCAACGGACTACGCTTCTGCCACTGGGACGAGCCCTTCCGACCCATGGGCAAGCTGTTCGGCGCCATCCCCCTGCCCTACGACACGATGATCTCCGGCCTCTTCCAGATGTTCTCGGGGGGACGCCGCGAGGCGCGCTGGCGCATCGACGCGGCCGACATCGGCCGTCCGCTCTTCAACGCCGACGATGCGGGCACCACCAACGTGGAGCTGATCGAGCCGGGCACGCAGTTCTACGACGCCACCACGACGCTGCTGGTGCGCTTCATCAAGGACGTCAACGTCGGCACGTCCCGCTTGCGGCTGTTCATGACCGCGAGCAACATCTTCAACAAGGCCGCGGTCACGGCCCGGAACCAGTTCTTCGGCGGCGGCGGCGTATTCAGTCCCGACTATGATCGGCCGACCGTCATCCAGGACGGCCGCGCCCTGTCGTTCGGCACGCAGTGGCAGTTCTAGGACCCTGCGCCGCAGTACGCAGCGGAGCGAAGTGCTATGGTGAACACGTTAACGGCAGGCTCTACTGCAACCTCCCGGGCAAGTGAATCGGCCGCGGCCGGCCGCAAGCGGCTGACCGCGGCCGAGCGCCGGACGCAACTCATCGAGGTCGCGATATCGGTCTTCGGCCAACGAGGGTTCCGCGGCGCCACCACGAAGGCCATCGCCGACGCCGCGGGTATCAGCGAAGCGACCATCTTCCGGCACTTTCCCTCGAAGGACGCCCTCTACGTCGCTGCCTTCCGGCAGCGCACCGGCGTCGGTACCGCGCAATTCGTCGCCCTGCTGGAGGGTCTCGCCGACCGGCGACAGGACGAAGAGCTGCTGCGCGCCCTGGGCAGGGCGATGCTGTCGGGATACGAGCGGGATCGCGATCTGCATCGCATGCTGATGTACGCCTGGCTCGACCAGGACGAGGCGGCCAACCGGCGGATGTCGGAGCAGATACGGGAATCTCCGCTCTTCGCATTCCTGGAACGCTACATCGCGCGACGCCAGGCGGAAGGGACGTTTCGGGCGGGCGACCCCGCGCTGCTCTCCCGCGCGCTGCTGGCCCTGCCGATCCACTACGCGGTTCAGACCAAGCTGTACGGGATAAGCTCGGACGCGCCCGATGAGGAGGTGCTCGCGCTGCACGCGCGGTTCCTGTTGGCCGGGCTGCGCGGCACCGGCTCGGACGCGTCATCCGGACCGAACGAGCCGAGCAAGCCGGGAGTCTGCGCGGCGGAAGCTGGCGCGGGCGATGCTGGCTAGGAGTCTGCGCCGCAGAACGCAACGAAGTGAGTTCTGCGGCGTAGGATCCTAGGGCGGTGGGGGCTGGGGCCAAACACGGAGCCCTGCGACGGGTTTGGCGGTGCTGGCGCCCCGAAACGCCTCGCGGGCTCGGCGTTGCGGCCCATCCCCCCCGCTCCATGAGCCTGCGCCGCAGAACTTCGCTTTGCTCCGTCCCGCGGCGCAAGCTCCTAGACCTCGGGCTCCTTCCACGCCTGGTACGACCCCAACGTTCGCAGCGATGGCGCGAACTCGGCCAGATGCATCAGCGCCCGCGCGCAGCGCAGGTCGTTGCGGGTCGCGGAGACGTCGGCGTAGAAGAGATACTCGAACGGCTTGTCCGGAATCGGGCGCGACTCCAGCTTGGCCAGATCGATGTCTCGCAGCGCAAACACACTGAGCGCCTTGAAGAGCGCGCCCGGCCCGTTCGACACGGTGAAGACGATGGTCGTCTTGTCGGGCGTTCCGAGCGGCGCCGGGTCCCGGCTGACGATGAGGAACCGGGTGCAGTTGTCCGCGAAATCCTGCACGCCGCTCTTCAGGATCTCGAGGCCGAACACCTCCGCGGCCCGCTCGGACGCGATGGCGGCGCAACCGGCCAGATTCTGCTCCTTGATCATCTTGGCGCTGCCCGCCGTGTCGTAGGTGGGCACCATCTCCACCCTGTCGAGTGTGCGCAGGAAGCGCTCGCACTGGGCCAACCCCTGCGGGTGCGAGTAGACCTTGCGCACGTCCTCGAGACGGGTCCCCCCGCGGACGATCAGGTGATGGACGATGGGCTGCTTGACCTCGGCGACGATCGGCAGCTCGTGCTCCAGCAACAGGTCGTAGTTGCGGTGGATGCTGCCGCCGATGGTGTTCTCGATGGGCAGGATGCCGTGCGTTGCCTCGCCCTGCGCCACGGCATGGAAAACGTCGTCGAACGACGGCCGCGGCAACGGATCGGCGCTGGGATTGAAACGCAGGGCGGCCGCCTCGCTGTAGGCCCCCGGCTCTCCCTGATAGGCGATGCGCAAGGTCGTCCCTTCGGAGTCCGAATGATACATCCCGCCGGCGGAAGCCCGTCGTTCGCTAGCGCCCCGAAACGCCTCGCGGGCTCGGCGTTGCGGCCCATCCCCCGCTCCAGGAGTCTGCGCCGCAGAACTTCACTCCGTTGCGTTTCTGCGGCGCAGACTCCTAGAAACGGATGGCCAGCCCGGCGGACGCGCGCCAGAAGGACAGGTCCTCGATCAGGAAATCGGAAACGTCCAGCACCGCGGGCAAGCGGATGGTGTCGAAGTCGGACATGGTCACGCTCCGCACGTAGCGCAGGTCGAACCTGATGCCGACGCTCCCGCTCAGGAATCCGAGAAGACCGCCGCCCGCGTCGATTCCAAGGCCGCCGCTGCGGGCCGTCGCGCCGTCGCTGAGAATCTCCTTCCGCAGCCAGCCGAGGCCCCCGACCACGTACGGCCGGAACCGTCCGAACGGGAATCCGATCACCGCATTCCCCATCATCATCGTCACGCGGCTGTTGTCGGCGAACGCGTCGCTGCCCACCGCCTCGGACGTCCGGCCGAAATCGAGCTCGAAGCCGAAACCGCCGCCGACCGTCGAGGTCATCGACGCGCCGATCGTCGTCACCTTCACGGCATCGTCTCTCGTGGCGAACGACTGGCCGATGAACGGAGTGAACACGGTATCGGCGCGCGCCGGCTCCGGCACCACGGCGCACGTCGCCGCCACCGTCATCGCCATTGCCATACGTCGCGCCCATTCCCCTGCACCCATCGGAGCATGATAGCAGTCGCCGGCTCCACCCCGATCCGACCGATACCCGGCTCGACCGGGGTCGCCCCATTCGAAGTGAACCGGCCCGGCGCAGGCCGACACGATGCCGCGTCTATAATCGCCCCATGTCCGCTTCCTCGAACCCGACCCGGACGATCGCCCCTGTCGCAGCCACCCCCTCGCCTGACACCGCGGCTTCGCGATCGGCGCGCGCCCGCGACGACGCGGTCATCTGCGAACGCTGCGGGGCGGAAATGTTCCGCATGCACGCCGTCTGGCGCTGCCCCGCCTGCCGCTACAAGACCGACTGCTGCGGCTGGTGATGGACCGGCTGCAATCCCGGATCAGGACGGATTCCGACGAGTTCCGCGCCAACCGCTCCGCCATGCGCGCGCTAGTCCGCGAGCTCACCGAGCGGCGCGCCGCAGCGCGCGAGGGCGGAGGCACGGCCGCGCGTGATCGGGTGCGCGAGCAGGCCAAGCTGACGGCGCGGGAGCGGATCGATCGCCTGCTCGACGACGGATCGCCGTTTCTCGAGCTGGCGCCGCTGGCCGCGTACGGCATGTACGACGGCGCCGCGCCCGCGGCGGGGCTCGTGACCGGAATCGGACGCGTCTCGGGGCGCGAGACGATGATTCTGGCCAACGACGCCAGCGTCAAGGGCGGGACCTACTTTCCGATCACGGTCAAGAAACACCTGCGCGCGCAGCGGATCGCCGCGGACAACCACCTTCCCTGTCTGTACCTGGTCGACTCGGGCGGCGCGTATCTTCCGCTTCAGGCCGAGGTGTTTCCGGACCGCGAACACTTCGGGCGCATCTTCTACAACCAGGCGCGGATGTCGGCCGCAGGCATTCCGCAGGTCGCCGTGGTGATGGGGTCCTGCACGGCGGGCGGCGCCTACGTCCCGGCGATGTCCGACGAGACGATCATCGTGCGCGGGGCCGGCACCATCTTCCTCGGGGGGCCGCCCCTGGTGAAGGCCGCCACCGGTGAGGAGGTGACCGCCGAGGAGCTCGGCGGCGCCGACGTGCATACGCGGATTTCGGGGGTCGCGGACTACATCGCCGAGAACGACGAGCATGCGCTGCGCCTGGCGCGCACGGTAGTCTCCACCCTGCCGGCCGCTACCGCTGCGTCCTGCGGCGGCGACCGCACCACCCCCGAGGATCCCGCTTGCGATCCCGACGAGCTGCTCGGCGTGGTGCCTCCCGACCCGCGCAAGCCCTACGATGTCCGCGAGGTCCTCGCCCGGGTGGTCGACGGCTCCCGCTTCGACGAGTTCAAGGCGCGCTACGGCCCCACCCTGGTGACCGGCTTCGCGCGGCTGCACGGACTCCTCATCGGCATCGTCGCCAACAACGGGGTGCTGTTCTCTGAATCCGCCCTCAAGGCGACCCACTTCATCCAGCTCTGCAACCGCCGGCGCGTGCCGCTGGCGTTCCTGCAGAACATCACCGGCTTCATGGTGGGCCGGGAGTACGAGCAGCGCGGCATCGCCAAGGACGGCGCCAAGATGGTCAACGCAGTGGCCAACAGCGTGGTACCCAAGGCGACGGTCATCATCGGCGGCTCGTTCGGGGCCGGCAACTATGGCATGTGCGGGCGCGCCTACGATCCGCGCTTCCTCTGGACGTGGCCCAACTCGCGGATCTCCGTCATGGGGGGCGAGCAGGCGGCCGGCGTGCTGGCGACCGTCAAGGCCGACCAGGCGGCTCGGTCGCGAAGAACCCTCGCCGAGGCGGAGCTCGAGGCGGTTCGGGCGCCGATCCGGGAAAAGTACGAGCGGGAGGGCTCGCCGTACTACGCCACCGCCCGGCTGTGGGACGATGGCATCCTGACTCCGGCAGAGACCCGCGACGCGCTGGCGCTCGGCCTGACGGCGGCATGCCGCGCGCCCATCGAGGAGCCGTCCTACGGCGTGTTCCGAATGTAGCTTCCATGTTCACCCGCGTCCTGATCGCCAACCGCGGAGAGATCGCCGTACGCATCGCGCGCACCTGCCGCGCGCTCGGCATCCCGACGGCCGCCGTCTTCTCGGACGCCGATCGAAACGCACGTCACGTCGGAGCCGCGGACACGGCCGTGCACATCGGGCCGGCTGCCGCCGCCGAGAGCTATCTCTCGATCGGGCGCATCATCGATGCCGCGCGCGCGAGCGGCGCGGACGCGGTGCATCCGGGCTACGGCTTTCTGTCCGAGGATCCGGCCCTGCCTGCCGCCTGCCACGACGCGGGGCTGACGTTCATCGGCCCGCCGGCCCGCGTGATCGCCCGCTTCGGCTCGAAGATCAACGCCCGACGCGCGGCGGCCGAAGCGGGGGTGGCGGTGGTGCCCGGCGGCGAGCCGGACGATCAGTCGGAACCCGGAATCGCCGCTGTCGCACGGGAGGCCGGCTTTCCGCTTCTCCTGAAGCCCTCGGCCGGCGGCGGCGGCAAGGGGATGGTTAGCATCACCGGCGAAGACGAACTCGAGGCGGGCATCGCGCGAGCCCGGCGCGAGGCGCTGGCCACGGCCGGCGACGGCACGCTTTACGTGGAGCGCCGTATCGAGAGGCCGCGGCACGTCGAGGTGCAGGTGGTGGCGGATCGGCACGGGACCGTGTGCCAGCTCGGCGAGCGCGATTGCTCCACCCAGAGGCGCCATCAGAAGGTGGTGGAAGAGACCCCGGCTCCCCGCCTGTCGCAGGGACTCCGCACCCGCCTGCTCACGGCGGCGGTCTCCGTGGCGCGCCAAGCCGGCTACGAGAACGCCGGCACCGTGGAGTTCCTGATCGACGGGACCGGCGACGATGCCGGCTGTTACTTTCTCGAGATGAACACGCGCCTGCAGGTCGAGCATCCCGTCACCGAGCTCGTGACCGGACTCGATCTCGTCGAGGCGCAGTTGGCAATCGGCGCCGGACACCGGCTGCCGTGGACGGCGGACGAGGTCGTACCACGCGGGCACGCCATCGAATGCCGGGTCTACGCCGAAGACCCGGCCGCCGACTACCTGCCGCAGGCCGGGACCATCGCCGGCTACCACGAACCGGCCGGACCGGGAATCCGCATCGATTCTGGAGTGGGCCGGGGCATTGACGTCCCGGTCCACTACGACCCGCTGCTGGCCAAGCTCGCCGCCGTCGGCCGGACACGGGAACAGGCGCGGCAGCGGGCGTACGCGGCACTCGGCGAGTTCGCCGTGCTCGGCCTGCCGACGAACATCGGCCTGCTGCGACGTGTGCTCGCGCATGACGCCTTCGTGGCCGGCGACGTGCACACCGGGTTTCTTGCGGAACACGGAGAGGCTCTGGTCGAAGCCGAGCCGGACGAGATGACGATGGCCGCGGTCGCCGCCGCGGTCAGCGTCGCGCACGCGGAGCGAGACCGCCGCTCCGCGGGCGAAGGTCCGAGCGCAGGCAGGTATCCCCCGCCCGCCATCGCCTCCGACCGACCGGATGCCGGCGTCTGGGACCGGCTGGCGCGCTGGAGACTCGGGGCAGCCGGTGACTAGGCATCGCTCCCGACAATGGGTCGTCACGTCCGGCGCGGTCAGCCTTCCGGTTCGCACCCGCCACGACGACGATCACGCCGAGATCGAGATCGAGATCGAGATCGAGATCGGCGCCGGCGACCCCGCTCGGACGGTCACCGCCACGATCCTGTCCTCCTCGGACGACGCCTGCATCGTTTCTGTTGGAGGGCAATCGGCGGTGGTCCGACTTGCACCGCACGCGAGCCGCTGTCACGCAATGGTCGGCGGCGAGACGTTCACTGTCATGGCCGATTCCGGCGCGGGCAGCGACTCGGCCGATAGCGATGAACATGCCGCGACCGCGAGCGGCGTGGATCTCGACGCTTTGAGCGCACCGATGCCCGCCACCGTCAGTGCCATCCTGGTGAAACCCGGATCGACCGTGAAGGCCGGCGAGACGCTGATACGCCTGGAAGCAATGAAGATGGAGCAGGCGATCCGCGCTCCCGCTGCCGGCCGCGTCACCGCCATCGCGTGCCGGGTCGGTGAGCTGGTGCAGCCGGGCCGCCCGCTGGTCGCGCTGGAAGCGCGGCCGACAACGGCTGGCAAGCCCCATCAGTGACGCTGCTCTGCCCTCCGAAGACTGGGCGATGAGGAATCTGGCCCTGACGCGGCGGTAGGCGCCCGGCCGCGTTGATGCCGAAGCGAGCCGCGGGGTGCGCGTCAGGAAGCCGCCGCGCCCTCGCCGCTTTCTCCGGATGCCTTCGCCTCCGGCTGGGGCTCCGGCGGGACGACATCCTCGAACGCCTCCATGTCGATGGCGTCGTAGTCCGGCGGGCACCCGAAGTCGCGGGGCTGCGGCGCGGTCGGGTTGCCGACGGTAACGCACAGCCCACAGCCGATGCACTTGTCGACCCTGACGGCGCAGACCATGCGCCCGTAGACGTCCGGCTCTTCGATGATGCAGTCCTCGACCGGACAGGCGGCCTGGCAGATGGAGCAGGCGAATGCGCCGAAGCAACGCTCGGGATCGATGATGGCGATTTTCTTCGGCGGCTTCTTGCGCGGCCGGTTCATCAATTTGGTCCACATAGGCGGCCCTATTATAGCGGACTTCCCGCGACGAATCGGCAACGGCCCGGGAGCCCGCGGGCAAGCGGCGCGCGGACTCCCGGTGCAGCTCCGAGCGCGCGAGGTCTACGTCGAGTGGCCTCGCGCGGCGATGGCCCAGACGGCCTCGACAATGCCGTTGCGAACCGCGTACATCCGGTCGTACAGGTTCACCACCGGGTCGCAGTGCGACACGATCAGCTCCAGCTTGTCCCCCACCGCGTAGGTGCGGCTGGCGTTGTCCTCGTAGCGGAGCGACCCGAACTCGTCCGATCCGGAGGTATAGCTCATCCCGGTCTCGCCCTTGACCCGCGCCCACGGACGGTTGATGGTGCACGCCTTCGCGCCCGCGTCGGTGGTCGCCCGGCCCTCGTACTGCGCGTTGAGCACGGTGGTCAGAATGGTCAAGGCCGGCTGGAAGTCGGTGTAGACGTCGGGGTCTTCCGCTCCACCGACGTCGATGTACTGCGCATCCATGAAGACGTAGCTCCCGACCTGCACGTCGGTGAAGCCGGGCGTCTGGTGATCGATGTTGTAGGTGCCTGTGCCGCCGCCGCTGAAGATCTCCGTGTTCAGGCCGGAGCGCGCCATGCGCTCGCGGGTCTCGGCCGCCGCCACCAGCCGCTCCAGCGTCTGCGCCTGCCGGGCCTCGAAGCCCTTGACGTGCTGCGAGCCCCCGTCGTAGCAGAGCATGCCCCGCAACCGCAGCCCGGGCAACTGGTCGACGAGCTGCGCCAGCTCCAGGGCCGGTCCGCCGGGCGTGATTCCCGTCCGGTGCCCGCCCGGATCGACGTCGACGACGATGTCGGCCACTACCCCGGCGGCCTCGGCGGCCTCGGACAGATCGCGGGCGTTGGCCGCGGTATCGGTCGTCTGGACGAAGCCGTCGCACCACTTCCGCAGGTTCATGGCGCGGCGGATCTTGAGCGGCGTCACGTTGCTCGTCGTCATCAGGAGCTTCTCGATGCCGTGGTCGAACAGCACCTGCGCCTCGCTGACCTTGGCGACGCAGATGCCGACCGATCCCGTTTCGAGCTGCATCCGCGCGATCGCCGGACACTTGTGGGTCTTGGCATGCGGCCGGCTCGCGATGCCGTTGCGCGTCACGGTACGCTGCACAGTGGCGATGTTCGCCTCCAGGGCATCGAGGTCGACCACCAGCGCCGGCGTGTCCAGGTCCCACATCGACACGCCGAGCGAGGTCAGCTCGCCCTCGGCCTGCTCCGCACGGCGGGCCATCTCGGTCCCCGTGTAGCCGTGAACCGCGGAGGGTACCCAGACGGCGGCGCCGGCGCCGGCCGTCTGCAGAAAGTGACGACGGGAGAATGGAATGGTCATGGCGCTGTTTTACCCCATTTCGGCCGGCATCGCCA
>CATQHX010000062.1 GCA_958296065.1 Vicinamibacterales bacterium
GCTGAGATATGCTGCATGCACGAAGATGAGCGCACGCGATTTCGTGTTAGCACTATTCAGTGCGGACGCCGGGAGGGGCACAGTGGATCAGATCAAGGAGTACGAAGCGATTGCCGACGCCTACGCAGACTCGATGCGGCTCCCGTTTCGGGACGCCATCGAGAAGCACACGCTGCTGGAGATGCTGGGCGACATATCGGGGACGAGGGCGCTGGACATGGCTTGCGGCGACGGCTACTACACGCGGCTGCTGAAGCGCCTCGGGGCATCGGAGACGATCGGCGTCGACGTTTCCGCGGAGATGATCCGGCGGGCGGAGGAGCTGGAGAGGCGAGAGCCGCTCGGCTGCATCTACCGGCAGTCGGACGTCGCCGACTTCGAGCCGCCGGAGCCGGTGGACGTCGTCGTGGCGATCTACTCCCTGGGTTATTCCCGGACGCCCGGGCAGTTGCGCCGGTTCTGCCGGGTCTGCCACGACGCGCTGCGCCCGGAGGGCCGGTTCGTCGGTCTCAACGACAACGTCCGGAACCCGCCGCCGGCCGGCGCTTCATGGCGGCAGTACGGCCTGCAACGCACCTGCGCCGACCCGCCGTCGGAGGGGGACGCCGTTCGGTACATCCTCACCAACGACGATGGGACCCGGTTCGAGGTCCAGAATTGCTATCTCTCGCGCGACACGTACGAGGAGGCCTTTCGCGCGGCCGGATTCCGCGAGTTTCGCTGGGTCGACGTCTCGCTGCAGCCTTCCGAGCGCGGCAACGCGTTCTGGGACGACTTCCTGACGCACCCGCCCATCGTCGGGTTCGCCGCGGAGCGATAGCGGCGACCGTCTCTGAACCCACGCCGGCCCGGTGATCGGAGGTCGGAGCCATGCTGCTCGATGCACTCATCCGCTGGTCGCTGCGCAACCGCATGGCGGTGGTCGCCGCCGCCGTCGCCTTTCTGGTCTGGGGCGTCTGGGTCGCGGTGCGGATGCCGGTCGACGTCCTGCCGGACCTGACCGCCCCGACGGTGACGGTGCTGGTCGAGGGGCACGGGATGGCGCCGACCGACATGGAGGCGCTGGTCACATTTCCCATCGAGGCGGTGCTGAACGGCGCGTCGGGAGTGCGTCGGGTGCGCTCGTCGACCGCGGTCGGCATCGCGGTCGTCTGGGTCGACTTCGACTGGGGCGCCGACGTGCGCCTTGCGCGGCAGACCGTGAGCGAGAGACTGGCCACCGTGGCCGCGACGCTGCCGGACGACATCGACGCGCCGGTGATGGCGCCGATGTCGTCGATCATGGGCGAGATCATGTTCATCGCCCTGCAGTCGTCCGCGCACACCCCGCTGGAGCTGCGCACGACGGCGGAGACGCTCGTCCGCCGCCGCGTGCTCGGGACGCCGGGCGTCGCGCAGGTGACGGTCATCGGCGGGGAGCGGCGGCAGTTCGAGGTGCTGGTCGAGCCGGGGCGGCTGGCCAACTACGGCATTCCGTTGAGCGCGGTCGAGGCGGCGCTGCAGCGGGCGAGCCGGAACACGTCGGCGGGGTTCCGCCGCTCCGGCGGGCAGGAGTACCTGATCCAGGGGGCCGGCCGCGCCCACGACGTCGAGGGCATCGGCGCCACGGTCATCGCGACCCGCGACACCCATCCGATCCGGGTGCGGGACGTGGCGGGCGTGCGGATTGGCGAGTCGCTCAAGCGGGGCGAGGGCTCCCGCAACGGCCAGCCGGCGGTGATTCTCGGTATCCACCGGCAGCCGGACGTCAACACGCTGACGCTGACCGCCGATCTCGACCGCGTGCTCGACGAGCTCCAGTCGGAGCTGCCGGCGGGGATGCAGCTCGACGCGCGGCTGTTCCGCCAGGCCGACTTCATCGAGCTGGCGCTGACGAACCTGAACGGCGCGCTGCGGGATGGCACGCTGCTGGTGGTGCTGGTCACCCTCGTGTTCCTGGCGAACCTGCGGGCCGGGGCGATCACCCTGCTGGCGATACCGCTGTCGCTGCTGGCCGCGGTGGTCGGCGTGCGGCTGGCGGGCCTGTCGATCAACAGCATGACGCTGGGCGGGATGGCCATTGCGGTGGGCGCGCTGGTGGACGATGCGATCGTCGACGTGGAGAACGTCGTCAAGCGGCTGCGCGAGAACGCCGCCCTGCCGGAGGCGGCGCGGCGGCCGGTGCTGGAGGTGGTCTATCGGGCGAGCCGGGAGATTCGGGCGTCGATCGCCTACGCGACGCTGGTCGTGATGCTGGTCTTCGTGCCCTTGTTCTTTCTCGCGGGGGTGGAAGGGCGTCTGCTGCAGCCGCTCGGGTTCGCCTACCTGATCGCGTTGGCGGCGTCGCTGGTGGTTGCGCTGACGGTGACCCCGGCGCTGTGCGCGTACCTGTTGCCGGGCGAAAGGCGCATCCGGGAGGGCCGCGAGCCGGCCCTGGCGGCCGCCATGCGTCGCGGCTACGGGCGTCTGCTGCCCGGCGTGCTGCGCCGGCCCGAGCTGGTGCTGGCAGCCGCCGGCCTGCTGTTCGCCGTCTCCCTGGCGACGGTCCCGCGGATGGGGCGTGCGTTCCTGCCGGCGTTCAACGAGGGGGCCCTGGTCATCAGCGCGGTGACCCTGCCGGGCACGAGCCTGGAGGAGTCGGATGCGCTGGGGAGCGCCATCGAACGCCTGTTGCTGGACGTGCCCGAGGTGGCGGCGACGGCTCGGCGGACGGGGCGGGCGGAGCTGGACGAGCACGTACAGGGGGTCGAATCGGCCGAGATCGACGTGCGGCTGACGCCGGGCGGCCGGACGCGAGAGGTCGTGCTGGAGGAAATCCGCGAGCGGCTGTCGCTGGTGCCGGGCACCAACGTCACCATCGGCCAGCCGATTTCGCATCGCATCGATCACATGCTGTCCGGGGCGCGCGCCAACATCGCCATCAAGATCTTCGGTCCCGACCTGGCCGTGTTGCGGGGGCTGGGGAGCCGGAGCCTCGCGGCGGTGCAGGGTATCCCGGGCCTGGTGGACGTGGCGCTGGAGCCGCAGGCCGACATTCCGACCGTGCGCGTCGGTTTCGACCGGACGGCGCTGGCCCGCCACGGGCTGCCCGCCGGACAGGCCGCGTCCAACCTGGAGACGGCGCTGCTGGGCCGCCGGGTGGGGCAGATCATCGACGGGCAACTGGCGGTGCCGCTGGTGCTGCGCTATGCCACGAGCGACCTGGCGGACCTGGAGGCGATGTGGCAGACGCGCCTGGACATGCCGGACGGCGCGCGGGTACCGCTCGGCAGTCTGGCCGACATCGTGGAGGATCGCGGCCCTAACTTCATCGGGCGCGAGAACGCGCAGCGGCGCATCATCGTCACCGCGAACGTCGCCGGGCGCGACCTCGGCGGCGTCGTGGCCGACGTGCGCGAGCGGGTGGCGGCCGGCGTGGCCCTGCCGGAGGGCTACCGCGTCGAGTATGGCGGCCAGTTCGAAGCCGAGGCGCAGGCCGAGCGACTCTTGCTGGGATTGGGCGTGGGGGTCGTGGCGGGCATCTTCCTGATCCTGTACAGCGCGTGCCGCTCGACGGGCGATGCGGCGATCATGATGCTGAACCTGCCGCTGGCGCTGATCGGGGGCGTGGCGGGCGTCTTCCTGGGAGGCGGGGTGCTTTCGATAGCGGCGCTGATCGGGTTCATCGCGCTGTTCGGCATTGCCACACGCAATGGCATCATGCTGGTGTCGCGGATCCGCAGCCTGCGCGAGGAGGAGCCCGATCTCGAGGTGCACGAAGCCGTCATCCGGGGCTCGGTCGATCGCCTGGTGCCGATCGTGATGACCGCGCTGTCGACCGGTCTGGCCCTGCTGCCGGTGGCGCTGCGGTTCGGGGTCCCGGGCAGCGAGATCCAGGCCCCGCTGGCGATGGTCATCGTCTGCGGGCTGTTCTCAGCGACCGCGCTGAACATGTTTGTCGTGCCCGCGGCGGTCTTCATGCGGTACCGGCCGCGTTCCGAGGCCGCGGCGTAGCGCACGGCGGATTGTCGACATTCGAATCGCCTGCGAAGCGTGCTCGGCTTCGCTGCTGCGAGAGGCTTCCGCACCGTCCGACTTTTTCGGGCCGGCTTGCGTCTTACCGGGCGTGTGAGCGATTGGGACTAATGTAGCCTGACAGGAAGCCGCTGGCGTTCGGGCCGGTGCGCGCCCGCGTTGCGGGTCCACGTCCCGCAGGAGGAAGGACAACATGTCGAGATCGAGGACCACGTTCGTATCGGCCGTCGCCGTAGCGGCCTTGGTTGCTGGCATGGCGGTGGGATCGCACTACGATCTGACGCCCCCGCTGGCCGCGCAGCAGGACATCGACAGGCCGGCGTCGAACAGCCCCGCCATCGGCGGTAATCTGACCGCGACGACCTTCCGGGACATCGCCGAGGCGCAGACTCCGGTGGTCGTCACCATCTGGACCGAACGGTACCGCCCGCAGGTCAGGATGAACGAGTTCTTCGGCGGCGAGGAGTTCCGCCGATTCTTCGGCCGGCCCCCGGGGGGCGACCGGGATCGGTCGGGCGAGCGCAACGAGAACGAGGACGAGCGGGAGCGCACGCCGCTGGCGGCGACCGGCACCGGTTTCGTCATCGATGACACCGGCCTCATCCTGACCAACAACCACGTGGTCGAGGATGCGACCCGGATCCAGATTCAGTACCACGGCGACGACGAGCGTTACGAGGCGCGCGTGCTGGGCCGCGACCGGCTGACCGATTGCGCGCTGCTGGAGCCGGTCGAGCGGCCCGACCGGAAGCTGCCCGCGGCCAGGTTCGGCGACTCCAGCCGGATGGCGCCGGGCGACTGGGTGATGGCTATCGGTGCGCCCTTCGGGCTCAGCCACACGGTCACCGTCGGGGTCATTTCGGCGCTCGCCCGGCCGCTGCGGCCGGTGCCGGGCCGGACCAACGAGATGCTGCAGACCGACGCGGCTATCAACCCGGGCAACTCCGGCGGGCCGCTGCTGAACATTCGCGGCGAGGTCATCGGGATGAACACGTCCATCATCAGCGATCGGGCGGCGAACTCGGGCATCGGTTTCGCCGTGCCGATCAACACGGTGCTGGACCTGCTCGACGAACTGCGTGGCGGCAAGGTAACGCGCGGCGTCATCGGTGTCCAGATCGGCGACGTTCCGCGCGAGGACTACCAGGTGCTGGGCCTCGACGCCCCCCGCGGGGTGATCGTCTCGACAATCGCTCCGAACGGACCCGCCGACGAGGCGGGCATGGAGCCGGGCGACGTCATCGTCGCCTACGGGGGCGAGCCGGTGGAGGATTCGGCGGACCTGCAGAGCCGCGTGGTCGGCACCCGCCCCGGCACCGGCGTGGCTGTCGGCGTCGTCCGCAACGGCGAGCCGGTGACGCTGGATGTGACGATCGGCGAGCTGGACCTGGAGGCCGAGGGCCGCGCCGTGATCCCGGCAGCCGACGAATCCAGCGAGGGCTTCGGCATTACCCTGCGGGACCTGACACCGCAGATGACCCGCCGGCTGGGCGTCCCTAACGACACGGTCGGGGCGGTCGTGGTCGGTGTCGCGTCGGGAAGCACCGCCGAGGCGGGCGGCCTGCGGGCGGGCGACGTCATTCTCAGCGTCAACCGGGCGGATGTCGCTTCGGCCGCCGAGGCGGGCACGGCGCTCGATGCCATCGAGACGGGGCGAACAGCCTTCCTCCTCGTGCAGCGCCGCGACACGCGCGTGTTCCTGCAGGTGGAGAAGGACGGGTAGTCGAGGCGGCGGTTTGGCGGTAGCGGCCGGGGCCGAGCGCCTGGCCGCTACCGTCGAGTCGCGCCGGATCAGTCGCTGGTGGGCTGCATCCATTAGCGCGGCGGGATGAGAACCCTCTGGTACTGCGTTCGGCGCAACGGTGTCGCGAAACGCCGCGGATGGACGACCGATGTCCCACTCGACGACGTGCCCCTGCGAGTGGGGGCCGGTCGCGGCGACACGGTGGAAGTCTGCACTGCCAGCGAATTTCGGCCGGTTGCACCGGCTCGCTACGCGCGCGTGCTTCGAGAACGCGACCGCGGAGTCCTCGGCGTGGAGATCCGGTATCAGGCCGAGGTCGCTCGCTTCGCGCCGACGCGCATGATCGCCGCGAACCTTGGATTCAAGCGCGCAATCGAGAAATACCTTCGAGAGAGGAACGCCAGCCTCGACGATCTCGCCGCGAGCGGCGGCTTGCGAGCCTTCTCCGCCCGCCAGTTCCTGCTACCGGTCAACGGGGACGGCGGGAACACCGAGCTCGTAAGAGGCTCGACCCTCGTCGACCCGGCTCCGGAGATCGACGAGAACCGGGCCGCCGAGCTGGCCGGGGGCATCGGTCGCTGGATGCTCCGCAACCTGTCGGCCGATGGCGGGTTGCCCTACAAGTACTGGCCGAGCCGAGGAGTCGAATCTCCTGCCGACAACGCCATTCGCCGATTCCTGGCGTCCCTGTCCCTGGCCCGGCTCGGGGAGCACTACGGCGACGCGGAGATTCGTGCAGCGGCCCGGCGCAACCTGCGCTTCAACCTGACTCGCTACTTCCGCAACATCGGCGCTGGACGTGGCGCCATCGTGGAACGCACGGGCGCGAAGCTCGGCGCGGCGGCGCTGGCGGCACTGTGCATTCTGGAGAGTCCGACGCCCGACGAGTTCATGAACGAGCTGGCCATGTTGACGGCGGGGGTGAACTCGCTCGCGGATGACGAGGTCGGATTCAGGACGTTCTTCTTTCCGCCTCAGCGCGACGGCGAGAACTGGAACTTCTACTCCGGGGAGGCGCTCCTGTTCTGGGCCGAGGCCACGCGTCGGGGGGCGATGGGCGCCCCATCGCTGGAGCGGTGCGCGGCAACCTTCGCGCGCTGCCGCGAACGACACCTTGGAGCCCGGAATCCCGCCTTTGTGCCGTGGCACGCACAAGCCTGTGCATCCCTGTACACGCAGACCGGGAGACGCGAGTTCGCCGATTTCGTGTTCGAGATCAGCGACTGGCTGCTGCCGATGCAGCAATGGGACCGGCTGGCGCCGGACCTGCGCGGCCGCTTCTACGACCCGCGGCGGCCGGAGTTCGGCCCCCCGCACGCCGCTTCCACCGGTGCGTACCTGGAGGGACTCGCGGACGCGCTGACCCTGGCCCGCACGTTGGGAGACGGCGTCCGCGCGGACGCTTACCAACGGGTTGTCGACCGTGGACTACGGTCGCTTCGCCAGTTGCAGTTCCGCGGACCGCACGACACCTTCTATATTTCGAAGAAGGACCGCGTCCTGGGCGCGCTCCGCACCGAGACGTACGACAACACGGTACGAGTGGACTCGGCCGCGCACGCCCTGGCCGCCGCGGTGAAGTTGCTGCGGCCGCTTCAGTCGAGTGGTGGGAGGACGTAGTAGCCGCGTCCCGGAGCCGGCAGGACATCGAAGATCAAGTGCACTCTCGGTTCGGCGGTTGGATTTCGCGCATCGTGCTCGGCCTTGTTGTCGAACGTCCACAACTCGCCTTCGTGCATGACCACGGTCTCGCCCCCCGCCGTCAACGGACTGCCCTCAGGGCTCCGCAGCACCAGGTGAAAGCGGTCGCGTACGCGGTAGTAGGCGCCCTCGTCGATGTGCGGTCTGACCCACCCCCGCGGCTGCAGGGCGACGAGGGTGGCGCGCCCGAGCTCGCCGTTCTGCAGGGCGGCTATCTCTTCGCAGAACTTCAACGCCCGAGGGAATTGCGCGGCGGACGCGGCGGTGCGGCTCCCATGGACGTCATTGGCGTTCCTTGCTCCAGGAGGCAGGGGCTTCCTGGCAACGCGCAAGAAGATGTTCTGCGTATCGCGTTGACATCGAACCTTGCGTTGACGACTGGTATTGACCAACCACATCTGCGGAGCCGCATCCAACTCCGAGAGGAACGGCGCCACGTCGACCCCCTCGGCGACCCTCGTGAAGCGTGACGCCGTGTCGTCCGCCGCAGGCGGCGGCATCGTGATCCCGTCGTTCGTCACCTTCGTCGCCGTCGACATCACCACCACTCCCTCTCGAAACCCCACCGGCGGGCCTCGCGGATGGGTATTCCTGCTACCCGACGGTCGAACCGGGTCTCGTCCTCCGCAACTCTCCTAGTCGTCATCGTCGTCGTCGTCGTCATCGTCGTCATCGTCGTCGTCGTCATCGTCGTCGTCGTCATCGTCGTCGTCGTCATCGTCGTCGTCGCCATCCCCGTCGCCGTCCCCGTCCCCATCCCCGTCTCCATCCCCGTCTCCGTCTCCATCCCCGTCTCCATCCCCGTCCCCGTCTCCATCCCCGTCTCCATCGCCGTCCCCGTCTCCATCCCCGTCTCCATCCCCGTCTCCATCCCCGTCTCCGTCTCCGTCTCCGTCTCCGTCTCCGTCTCCGTCTCCGTCTCCGTCTCCATCGCCGTCCCCGTCTCCATCGCCGTCTCCATCGCCGTCTCCATCGCCGTCTCCGTCTCCGTCTCCGTCTCCATCGCCGTCTCCATCGCCGTCGCCGTCTCCGTCTCCGTCTCCGTCTCCGTCGCCGTCGCCGTCGCCGCCGGAGAAGGTGATCGGCGCGGACCTGACGACGATGATGGTGTCGTCGTCGTCGTCAGCGGCAGCAGCATTCACTGCCATGGAAGCGCGGCTGCCCGCCGCGTCCCGCTGGGTAGTTCCGGCCTCCCCATCGGCCATGTTCGGTATGAGAACGACAGCCTCTCCATCGCCGACCACGCCCAGCATGGCGGCGGCGCCGTAGCCACCATCGTCCCCGTGGCCGTCGCCGTCTCCATCGCCGTCCCCGTCCCCGTCTCCATCGCCGTCTCCATCCCCGTCACCGCTCGGTTGAATGCTCTTGGGGGCGGCACTGGGGCCGGCAGGCAGCAGAGGCTGGCTCTCGTCTCCGCAGCTCGCGACGAAGAAGATCGCGATCGTCAAGCAGCACGCGACTCTCGCCCTGAGCGAGACGTGGTTGCCATCGGTTTCCGGTTCCGATTCCGCATCGAAAGACGGCTCGGGTTCGATACCCATGGGACCTGCTCCTCCTACTTGGGCCGCAGCGGGATGCGGCATCTCGTACCGGCGCCGTTCATCGACGAAGCCTCCACCGAAGACCGCATCGACTCGTCTCTCGGCAACCGTGGACCTCGAATCGGATCCCGACGTTCGCTAAACGAGTGGGTCCGTTGTATCACAGACGACATGTGCGTTCCCAACTTGCGAAACGGACTCAGTAGCACACCGGCCAGGAAGAACGAGACTCATTCTCGGCAAGCGATGGCGTCGTGCCGAACGCTCCATCATGAAATCAACGAAACGCTATGAACTCCGTCGCCCTCGCATTGTTGCCGGTGGCCGAGAACTCCACGTGGCACTGCGACGTGGAACTGACGGACGCGGAGCCTCGGATTGCGAATTGCCGGGTCTCGCCCGCTGCAATATCGCCCAAGGTCTGCTCGCCCACCCTGTGCGTATCGACGTATCCGATCACGCTTACGGATGACAATCGGGTCAACGCGTGCACCGTGCCCTCGATGGAGACGTCCACGGGTCCCGTTCCATCGGCTTCGCACTTGGTGATTTCCAGTTCCGCCGCCGGTTCTCCCCGTTCGACGGTCGCCGAGAAGCGCTGCATCGCGTTCAGTCCGCCCGGATCGCTGGCGGTGACCTCGACGTCGGCCCTGCCGAGATTTCTCGCCACCAGCGTGACGCTGCCGCCCGACACGCGGACCGTCGCCACGTGCGTGTTGCTGGACGCCGCCTCGTACGTCAGCGCGTCACCGTCCGGATCGCTGAAGTACGAGTCCGCATCGATGGTGTCCTGCTCGTCCCGATTGAGCGTCAGCGTCCGGTCGGGCAGAGCGGCGGAGATCGCCGGCGCCCGGTTGGCCGACGGCGGATCGAGCGGTGCGCTGGGGCTCGCTGGCGTCGTGGAATCGCCGTTGCACGCCAGCGCCGCCGCGAGAACGCCGGCCGCCGCCACGGGTAGTTGCCTGCGTGCCATAGGGCCTCCCTCCTTCCGCAACCGACGACACGAACCGCGACAGCGGGCCGTCAGAGCTGGAATCAGTTTTCCAACCGTTGGTATGTCCACTCTTCTATCACAGTGAATCGGCCGTCTTCCAACTTGAGATAGAGACTCAGTAACTGTTTCCTTCTCTTTGAATCTCCTTCCGATTTGAGATGGAGACTCAGTAACTGTTTCTTTCTGTTTCCGCGGTTCTTCGAAGGCCTGTGGATAGTGGCGGTAACGGAGGGACATCGACGGCCCAGGCCACCGCGCCGACGGCGGCCAGCGGTCGGCCGGCGGCGACGCGGACGCCTCGTCGTTTCGTGTAGCGCGGCTGCATCGCCTGCACGACGGCGACCCGAAAACGCGGAAGCGGCGTCGGGACCAGAGGCTGCCGGACGGCCGGACAACCTGCATATCGACGCGCAGCGGGCTTCGGCCGATGCCCTCGTGGCCTGGCTGGAGTCCTGACCGGGCCTGACCGAAGCCCCGACGGCCGGCTGGTTTCTTGACCGGTACCTGCCTGGAGGCCGGCGCGGAGGGCAGCCACGCCGATTCCGAGCCGCGGGGAGTAGTATTGGATCCGTCAGAGGCGCATGAGGTGAAGAGCGTGCGCCGGGAGGATGGGAGAATGACTCATCGTTATCTGGCGGCGGTTGTACTGGTCGCGGGCATGGCGCTGATGCCGATGTTCGCCGCGGCCCAGACGGCGGACGCCACCGGCCCCCGCACGCCATGGGGCCATCCCGATCTGCAGGGCACCTGGGACTACCGCACGCTCACGCCGCTGGAGCGGCCCGTGGAGCTGGGGGACAAGGCGTTTCTGACCGAGGAGGAGGCCGCCACCCTGGAGCAGGAGACGCTGGCGCGCAACGAGCTCCTCCTGAACCGGGCGCCCGAGACCACGAGCGCCAGCGACCAGGTCGACCGGCGGGCCGACGGCACCCCCGGCTTCTACAACAACTTCTGGCTGGACCGGGGCACGACGCCCATCGCGACGCGCCGCACCTCGCTTGTCGTCGATCCCGCCAACGGGCGGCTGCCGGTGCTGACCGAGCCGGCGCGGCGCCGCGCCAACTCGCCCGAGGCTGCGCGCCTCGAAGGCGTGCGCCGCGGGCGGCTGCCCGCCGCCAGCTACGAGGACCTCGACGCGGGAGACCGCTGCATCCAGCACGCCAAGGCCGGTCCGCCGCTGAGCACGGGCGGCTACAACAACAACATGATGCTGTTCCAGACGCCCGACCACGTCGTCATCCTGGCCGAGCAGAACTACGACGCGCGTATCATCCCGCTCGACGGGCGGCCCCACGTGTCGCCGCGATTGCGGCAGTGGATGGGTGACTCGCGCGGCTACTGGGAGGGCGACACGCTCGTCGTCGAGACCGTCAGCTTCAACGGCAAGCACGACCAGATCGGGCGGCCGCTGCTGAGCAGCGGTGAGAACCTGTCGCTGGTCGAGCGGTTCACGCTGATGGATGGGGAGAACCTGATGTACGAGTACACGGTCCGCGATCCCAGCATCTGGACGCGCTCGTGGACGGCCCAGCATCCGATGAAGCGGAACCCGGACCTGATGTTCGAGTTCGCCTGCCACGAGGGCAACTACGGGATGCACGGCATCATGGCCGGCTCGCGCGTGCAGGAGGCGGAGGCGGCCGCCAACGCGAGATAGTCGCGACACGGGCGGGCGAAGGGATGTTCAACGTGCCCGGATCGGAAACGCCCAGGTCGATTACCTCCTGACGGGGTCCGTAGGTGCAGGACCGCCTGGACGTCCACTGCCGCAACTTCATCGCCCTGTCGCCGCTCTGCGTGATCAGCTCGTCGCGTGCGGACGGGCGGGCCGACGCCTCGCCGCGGGGAGACCTGCCCGGATCGCTGGCCCGCGTCCTGGACGACAAGACGCTGCTGCTTCCCGACCGGCCGGGAAACCGCCGACTGGACACGTTGACCAATCTGCTGGAGCGTCCCTACGTCGGGCTGCTGTTCTTCGTGCCGGGCATGAACGAGACCCTGCGGATCAACGGGCGCGAGGAGATCGTGACCGCGCCGAAGCTTCTGGCGCCGCTGAAGGTCCGGGGCAAGTCGCCCCTGTCAGCCCTCGCGGTGACCGTGGAAGAGGCGTATCTCCATTGCGCCAAGGCGCTCGTTCGGGCCCGCATCTGGAAACCGGAAGCGCGAGTCGAGCGCTCCCGGTTCCCGACCTACGGGCAGGTGCTGGCCGATCAGATCGCGGGCGCCGATGCCGCCGAGATCGACGCGGACTCGGCGGCGAGCGCCAGGACCGATCTCTATTGACCCCCGACTCGGCGTAGCGGCCCTCGGAGCTCGCAGTGAAACGCCTCGACGGCTCGAATGCCGCGGCGTTCCCGCCACGTGCTTCCGGACTCAGCGAGTCGGCTCGATCCGCAGCAGCGCGCCGTCGTCGACGTGGTCCGTCAGCACGTAGAGGAACCCGTCGGGCCCCTGGCGCACCTCGCGGATGCGCTGGTGCAGCTCGGTCAGCAGCAGCTCGCGCCGCAGCTCCTCCATGTGCTCGTTGAACACGATGCGCTGCAGGTGGCCCGTGCCCGGGATGCCGCCCATCTGCAGGGAGCCGACGAACAGGTTGCCGTTCCACGCCGGGAACTGGTCCCCCGTATAGACGGCCATGCCGGCCGCCGCGATGGCGGGCAGCCAGACCACGAGCGGCGACTCGTAGCCGTCGCGCGTCGGATGCTGCGATACGCGCGCACCGGGATAGAGGCGCCCGAAGCTCATCAGCGGCCAGCCGTAGTTGTGACCCGGCAGCAGCTCGTTGAGCTCGTCGCCGCCGTTGGGGCCGTTCTCGTGCTGCCAGATCCGCCCGGTTCCGGGGTGCAGGATGAGGCCCAACGTGTTCCGATGTCCGATGGTGAAGATCTCCGGCCGATGGCCCGGCTCGCCCACGAACGGGTTGTCGTCCGGCACCGAGCCGTCGTCGTTGAGCCGCAGGACCTTCCCGCGCAGGATCGCGGGGTCCTGCGGGGCGTCGAGGAGCACGCCCTCCGGCGACATGATCCGGCCGCCGGTGGACATGTAGACTTTGCCGTCGCGGCCGAAGGCGACCCTTCCGTTGAGCCCGGAGTTCCCGCTGTAAGGCGGGGTGACCACCAGGTCCTTGACGTCACGGAGCGCGTGTCCGTCCAGCCGGCCCCGCGCAAGGGCCGGGGAGCCGCGGCCGTCGTCGTGCCGCTTGGTGTAGGTGAGATAGACCAGCCCGTTGTCGGCGAAGTCGGGGTGCAGCGCCACGTCCATGAGGCCGCCGTTGCCGTCGATCCGCACCTCCGGCACTCCGGTGATGGGACGCGGATCGAGCTTGCCGTCGCGCACCACGCGGAGCCAGCCGTCGCGCTCGACGACCAGCATGCCGCCGTCCGGCAGGAACGCGATGCTCCAGGGATGCGACAGCCCCCGGGCCACGACGCTGACGCGGATCATGTGCTGCTCGGCGGTGTCGATCACCCAGGGGCCGTCGCCCAGAGGCGCTACCGGCACGCCGATGGGGTCTTCCTCCTGCGCGTAGCCGACCGTGAGCAGGCAGAGCAGCAGTGGCGCCGCCAGGAGAATCGAACGTCTGATCTTCATGCCAACCTCCAGCAGGAGCCGAATCCGGCTCCGTGAATCGCTATCTCCGAGAATGCTCCGTCACCTGACCGTCCGCCGCCCGCACCCGCGTGGTGGCCGCAGGTTGCAGGGCGAGAACCCGGTCGCTCGTTCAGTCCACTACTCCAGGGGCAGGAGCGGCTCCACGCCTTCCGGCAGTTGCTGGTCGAAGGCGGCCAGCACGGCGGCGTCCGCCGCGTGGGCGCCCATCAGGCCGATGACGTCCACCAGGTCCTGCACGCCGAACGCCTGCTCGGCGTGCGCGTAGGTCGCGGCACTGACGTTGTGATCGCCGAACAGCTCGCGGCCGAAGGCAATCAGGATGGCGTCCTTCTCCCCGACGCCGTCCAGTGGCCGGCCATGGCGGACCACGTCGATCAGCTCCGGCTCGACGCCGGCCTCCAGCGCCTTCGGCTCGTTCATGGTCCAGTCGTACTGCGAGTCGTGCATGCGCGCCGTCACCAGGATCGCGAGCTGCATTACCCGGCGCCCGACACGGTCCTCCAGCGTCTCCTGCCCGGCCCCGTAGCCGCGGAGAACCCCCGGACCGATCCCCGACGGTGACAGCATGCGGCCGTAGAGCTCGGCCACCGAGGTCCGGCTCGCCGGGCTGCGCAGCGGCAGGCGGCTGCGCGAATCGGGGTGGATGTCGTCCGGGTGCGTGAACGGCAGCGGCAGCGACTGGCGCCAGCCGGCCGGCATCCGCTGGTTGAACCCCGTCAAGGTGGCCGCGGTGCTCGCGTAGCGGCCCATCACGTCGATGACGTCGACCAGGTTCGTCTTGCCCAGAAGGGCCAGGGCCCGCGCGTAGGTGTCGGCGCTCAGTGCCCGCGTGCCGAACAGCTCCCGGCCGACCTCGATGATGATCGCCTCGCGGTCGCTCATGCCGGTGATCGGCTTGCGGTGCCGCACGATGTCGATGATCTCCTCGTCGAGGCTGACCGCAATCGCCTCCAGCTCGTGCAGCGCCCACTCGTACGGCTGATCGTATTCGCGCGCCGTGGTCAGAATCGTAAGCTCCGTCAGTTGCCGTCCCATCGGCGCCTCGAACCGCAGGCTCGCGCCCGATCCATGGAGCCGCAGGGCCGCGGCGCCGGTGGGGGCGCCGTCCGGGCTCGCCACCGCCGCGTCGTACGCCGCGCGGCGTGCGGAATCGAGCTCCTCCCGGTCGATGGGCGGCAGCCGGCTGCGGGACTCCGGATTGATGTCGTCGGGAAGCTGTCCGGCGTGCGCGGCCGGCACAGAACCAGCCAACGCGAGGACGACCGCCGCCTGTATCCATCGCCTCATGCCCGCCTCCTCGTATCTCGAACCGTGGTTGACCGCAAAGAGGGCCATCATAACGCCCCTCGCAGTCCGTGGTGGAACCCCGCGCGGCACAGAGAGCAGCGAGGGGGGGCGGCGTGGCCGATCCATCGCTACTCGAATGCAGCCGCCACGCTGCCGGCCCCGATGCACCAGTCGGCTGCGGTCACGGTTCGACGACCGCGATCCCCTCGATCTCCAGCAGCGCGCCGTCCGCGAACAACGACTGGATGCCGAGCAGCGTTGCCGCCGGTACCGCCTCGTCCGGGAAGCCGTGCGCCCTGCGCGCCGCGTCGACCGCCGCGAAGTCGCCCCGCGTGTACTCCGGCATGTAGATGACGACCTTGAGCAGATCTTCCGGTCCCGCGCCGGCCGCTTCCAGGCGCCGCCGAAGGCTGGCGTAGACCTGGTCGGCCTGGCTCTCGAGCGAATCCCCCGGCTGGCCCACCTGGCCGGAGATCTGCACGACCTTCGGACCCGCGCCGCGCGCCGTCACCACCTGCGTGAAGCCGGTGGCCGGATCGATGAACTCCCGCTCGACGGCGTTGCCGTCCACGTCGACCACCGCGATGCCGTCGATCTCTATCCGGTACTGCTCGGCCACCAGGGCCGGAATCCCGAGCAACGTGCTCGCCGGCATGTCGGCCAGTACCAGCGCCGCCTCGCGGCCCGCGCGGTAGGCCGGCAGGTCCGTCTCGGGATCGAAGTCGACGATGTAGGTGGTGGCCTTGACCAGGTCCGCGAGCGACGCGCCTGCAGCCTCCAGCCGCTGGGAAACGCGCTCCCAGACCGCCGCGGTCTGCTCCGCCAGCGTGTCGCCGGCACCGACGTGTCCGGCCACGTAGACCGTCCTCATGCCGTGTGCCGTCACCGCCACCGCGCCGCTGAAGCCGTTCGACGGCGCGAAGCGTTCGATCTGCAGGTCGACACCCGGTTCGCCCACCACTGCTATGGCCTCGATCTCGACGCGCAGGGTCTCGGCGAAGAGCTCCCGGACGCCGATCATCGTGCTGGCCGGCCACTGGTCCTCCGTGGGGAAGGTCGCCAGTCGCACCTCGGAGATCACCGGGTACTGTTCGGGCAGGAAATCCTTGACGAAGATGCGGATCTTGACCACGTCGGCCGGCGTGGCGCCCGCCTGCTCCAGGCGCCGCACAACCCCCGCGAACGCCGATTCGACGTGCTCCCGCAGCGTGTCGCCCCGGCCGACCTGTCCGGAGACGAAGATCGTCTTCACCCCGGCGTTGGTCGTCGTGACGACCTGCGTGAAGCCGCCGGCGGGATCGATGTAGTCGAGCTGCCCCGCCGCGGCGAGCGGCACCAGGCACGCGATCGGGGTGAGGAGTACGGACAGCCAAGCGGGTCTGCGCGCCATCGGATGCCTCCATCGTGCCGCGCTCGTTGTTCGCGCGGGTTCGGCAGGATTAAGAACGTGCCCGATCAGAGTTCGGCCCGGCGCAGCGCCGTTTCGATCTCATCGAGGAGCACGGGCGACGATGCAAGCAGGTGCTCCCGGGTTGCCCGCCGAAAGCACTCGTGACAGATGCCGTTCGCAAGCAGCGCGGCCAAGATGATCCGGGTATCGAAGACAACGGTCACGACAGAGCCCTGAATGTATGACTCTGCCAAACCCGGGAACACCAGTCAACCTGCAGGACCGCATGCGTGTCACACGTGTGCTAGCGTAGGTTCGTGCGCATTCTCCCGTTCAACTCGCACCGGGCGATGACGGGCCTGCCGTCGTGACGTACCCCACCTCGACCGCGCAGTGGTCGCTCGTCGTTCACCGCGTCGCCCGAGCGTCCGTGGAGGTCTGGGTCGGCACCCTCTTCCCGACCTTGAAGATGCCCGAGCTGGCTCGCGTCCGCCTTCTCGACGACGAGCACGAGCTCCGTACCCGCCGCATCCGGCGCTCCGATTGGAGTCGTCCCTTCCGGGAGCTGGACCGGCGCTTCTACTGCCTCGTGACATTTCGGGAACTGACGCCTGGAACGGAGTACCGGCTCGCCTTCGAGCGCTGGGTCGAGGAGGACCACGAGATCGGGGTGCTCCCGCACTGGCAGCATCTCCGCGCCGGCCGGTTCCGGACCCTTCCCGCTCGTCTGCCGTCTGCCGCCGGGGAGGCGTTCACCATCGGGTTCGGCAGTTGCTTCTACAACCACCGGGACGGCGGCCGCGTCGCCGCGGCCTACAAGCGGCTCTACGCCCGCGGCGATCCGGCGGCGCGGCCCGACGTGACGATGCTGCTCGGGGACCAGGTGTACCTCGACATCGGCTTCGACTCGCTGTCGCTGATCCCCGGCGAGATCCGCGAGCGCATCGCCGACGACTACGCGCTTCACTGGCAGGCGCTCGGCAGCCTGCTGGGCCGCGGCGGCACCTGGATGCTGCCCGACGACCACGAGTACTGGAACGACTACCCGTTCGTCGATTCGCTGCTGCCGGCACTGCTGGCGCTGAGACTGCCGCATGTACGGGAGACCTGGACGCGCGCCGCACGCGACGGGGTGGAGAACGTCCAGCGCTCGCCGGTGGTCGAGTCGTTCGCGTTCGGGAACGACCTGACCGTCTGTCTCGCCGACCTGCGCTCGCACCGTTCGGAGGAGGGCTTCCTGCCGCCACGGGAGTTCCGGAAGCTGCAGCACTGGGCGCGCCACCGCTCGTGTCCGGGGGTGCTGGTCATCCAGCAGCCGCTGTGTGTTACCCGGAGCGCCGCGGAGCGGAACCTGTGCAGCTTTCCGAACCAGTACGCGCGGCTGCTGGCCGCCCTGGCCGCCGTGCCCCACGACATCGTCGTGCTGAGCGGGGACGTGCACTTCGGCCGCATCTGCCAGGTGCCCATCGGCACCGCGGGCGCGCGGTTGACCGAGATCGTTTCGTCGCCCCTGTCGAACCTGACAGGTCTGAACGGTCTGGCCACCAACGTGGCCATGTCGCGTCCCGAGAAGTTCCCGGCGCCGGACGTGGCGGCCGAACTGGGCTGGGAGCCCCAACCGGTCGACTACTTCCGGGACGAGCGCTACCGCACCCGGTTCTTCGTCGGCGAGATCCGGGGACGCCTGTGGTCGGCCTATCCGAAGCGCCGGACGCGCGAGCACTTCATGACGGTCGGGCTTCGGCGGCTGCCCAAGGGCCGCGTCGAGCTGGAGGCCGAGGCGTGGCTCGTGCGCAGACGCACGAGTCGCACGAACCTGCCGGTGCGGGATTTCGCCCAGCCCTTCCGAACGGTTCTGCGATAATCCCTCCAGTATTCGGGCCGGGGCGATATCCGGGAGGCGATCATCCAGGCAAGGCAGGCCGGCGCGGGCGGCCCATCGAATGGCGCGCCCTACGTCGAATTCGAGCACGTCAGCAAGAGCTTCGACGGCCGCACCCGGGTCGTGCGCGACCTCGACCTGCAGATCCGCAGGGGCGAGTTCCTCACCCTGCTCGGGCCGTCCGGCTCCGGCAAGACCACCTGCCTGATGATGCTCGCCGGCTTCGAGACGCCGACGGCGGGCGCCATCCGCATCGGCGGGCGCGCCATGCAGCAGGTGCCGGCCCGGCAGCGCGGCATCGGCATGGTGTTCCAGAACTACGCTCTGTTCCCGCACATGACGGTGGGGGAGAACCTGTCGTTCCCCCTGGAGGTACGCGGCATCGATCCCGAGCGGCGGGGTGAGCGGGTGCGGCGCGCCCTGCAGCTCGTGCGGCTCGACGGGCTGGAGGCACGCCGGCCGGGCCAGCTCTCCGGCGGCCAGCAGCAGCGCGTGGCCATCGCCCGCGCCCTGGTCTTCGAGCCCGAGCTGGTGCTGATGGACGAGCCGCTCGGCGCGCTCGACCGGCGCCTGCGCGAGGAACTGCAGTACGAGATCCGGCGTATCCACCGCGACCTGGGGGTGACCGTCCTGTACGTCACCCACGACCAGCAGGAGGCGATGGTGATGTCGGACCGCGTCGCCGTGTTCCGGGCGGGGCGCATCGAGCAGATCGCGTCGCCCGAGGCGCTCTACGAGGAGCCGGAACGAGCCTTCGTGGCCCGCTTCATCGGGGAGAACAACCGTCTCCACGGCCGCGTCGCGAGCGTCGGCCACGACGGCATCTGTGCGGTCGACGTCGGCGGCGAGACCGTGCAGGCGCTGCGCGTCGCCCCGTGCGGTCCGGGCGACGCGACGACGCTGTCCATCCGCCCCGAACGCGTTGCCATAGCACCGGAGCGGGGCCTGTACAGCAACGAGTTCGAGGCCGGCATCGAGGACATTACGTTCCTGGGCGACCACCTCCGCCTGCGTGTCGCACTCTGCGGCCGCTCGGACTTCGTCGTGAAGATCCCGAACATGGTGGGGCACGGCGCCGTCATCAAGGGCGATCGGATCCGCGTCGGCTGGACGCCGACCGACTGCCGCGTCCTGGACGCCGACGACGAGGAGAGCGCACCATGACCGCACCTGCCGCGGACGGCGGACGTTCCGTTGGACGGGGTCGCGGCCGGCGACGGCAAGCGGGCGCCGCGCCCGGCTGCGGCGCCCGGCTCCAGGGACGAGCGTCCGCACTCCGTTCCGCGCCGGTGCGGCTTACCCGTCCCGCGGCGCTCGTCCGACCCGTGGCGTGGCTGGCCGTCCTGTGCGCGCTCGCGCTGCTGGCGTCCGACTGCGCCCCGGGCGGCGCGTCGCTGACCGTGATCTCCTGGGGCGGTTCGTACGGGCAGGCGGTAACGAAGGCGTATCTCGAACCGTTCGCGGCCGCTACCGGCATCGACGTCCGGCTCGACGACTACAACGGCGGGCTGGCCCAGATCCGCGCGCAGGTCGAGACCGGCAACGTCCACTGGGACGTCGTCGACCTCGAGATGGCCGACGCGGTGGCCGGTTGCGACGAGGGCGTTCTGGAGCCGATCGACGCCTCCATCCTCGCGCCGGCGCCGGACGGCACCCCGGCGGCGGAGGACTTCCTGCCCGACACCCTGGCGGAATGCGGCGTCGGCACGACGTTCTATTCCACCGTCTACGCGTACAACGCCGAGCGCTTGGAGGGCGAGGCGCCGGCGACGATGGAGGACTTCTTCGACCTCGATCGCTTCCCGGGCCGGCGCGGCATGCGCCGGGTGCCTTTCGTGAACCTCGAGTTCGCGCTGATCGCCGACGGCGTGCCGGTCGACGAGGTCTACGCCGCGCTCGATACGCCGGAGGGGCTGGACCGGGCCTTCCGCAAGCTCGACACCATCAAGGACCAGGTGGTCTGGTGGGAAGCGGGCGCCCAGCCGCCGCAAATGCTGGCCGACGGGGAGGTGGTGATGAGCACCGCCTTCAACGGCCGCATCTTCAACGCGCAGGTGCTCGAAGGCCAGCCGTTCGAGATCGTCTGGGACGGCCAGGTGCTCGACGTCGGCCCCATCGGCATCGTCGCCGGTACCCCGGACCTCGAACCGGCCCTGGAGCTGGTGAAGTTCGCCACCCGCGCGAGCTCGATGGCCGCCGTCGGCCGCTACATCGCCTACAGCCCGGTCCGCCGCTCGGGCCTGCCGCTCATCGGCCGACACGCCGAAGCGGGCATCGACATGAATCCCCACATGCCGACCTACCCTGGGAACATGGGCCGCACCCTGCAGAACGACTGGCTGTGGTGGAGCGACAACCTGGACGACATGAACGAGCGCTTCAGCGCATGGCTGGCGCGTTGACCCGGCTGCGGACGGTGGGTGCATGGGCAAGCGGCTGAACCACTGGGAGCTGACCTTGACGCGGCGGTGGGTTGCGAACAAAAATGTACGCGCGTTTCTGAAAGCTTGGACCGTGTTAACGGACTTGCGCAGTGACCGGGCGGCAGTTTATCGCGAGGGCACGGAGGTGGGCTCGCATGCGGGGACTCGACGTGCGCTTTGTGGCTTCGGAAGGGTCGGGCTCGCACGGAACGCTGCACGTGCGTACGCGTCGAACGACGGTCAAGGATCGAAAGAAGGAAATCGGAAGGGGACTGCTGAAGAAGATGCTCTCCGACCTCGGCATCGAAGAGAACGAGTTCTGATGATGCACGGGATGACCCCGTGACTCATCTGCACGATCTGGGGGGCCGAACGGATGCTCGATACGTTCAACTACCCGGCGGAGATCGAACGGGATGCCGACGGTCGGTTCGTCGTGACGTTCCCGGACTTCGGCTGGGGCGCGACGGACGGCTCGACCCGAGAAGAAGCCTTGGCCGAGGCGAAGGATCTGTTGCGGGAACTGATTGCAGCAACGCTTCGTGAGGGTGACTTTCTCCCCGCGCCGTCCCCAGCGGGCAAACGAAGATCGCTGGTGGTTCCCCCGGTGCACATTGCGCTGAAGGCGGCTCTCCATGAAGCCTACCGTCAGTCCGATATCTCACAGCGCAGACTGGCGCGAGAACTGAACGTTGCTGAGAGCGCCGTGCGGCGCATGCTGAATCCCGACCACCCGACGAAAGCCGCGACAATCGATAACGCGCTACGGCAGTTGGGCAAGCGCATCACGGTTACGGTCGTCGACGCCGCCTGAACCTCTTGTGGCGGTAGTCTTCAGTCAGCCGAACCGATGAGATTCACTGATCCGATCATCGCCGAGATTCGGACCGTCCGGGACGCGCACGCTGCTCGCTTCGGCTACGACGTCGAGGCGATATTCAAGGACATCCGCGCCAGCGAGACGGCTTCCGGCCGCACGTACGTCCGGAACCCACCTGGGCGCATACTCGTTGACGCCGGGGAGCCGACCCGATCTGCTCGACGATCCGTGGCGCGCCAGCAAGCGAAGGCGGCCGCTAGTGCCCCGAGCGCAGGTCGCCGTGGAGGCGGCTCTTCGACCTGATCTTGCGAGTGCCGCGGGCGATAGAATGACGGACACTATACGGTGTTTGATCTGGAACACGGATTCTCACGAGCTTTCCGGGAAATCAGGAGACGGAGCACAGTTCGACTCGCCTCGTGCTGGTGGCAAGTACTTCATCTCCGGGTCGGCCGCCGCGCAAATGAGATCCGTCAGCGATGCTGAGAAGGCGCGTTTGACATCGTGGTTGGTCGAGCGACGGCGGCAGGGCGAGGATATCCCGGACGTGACGATCAAGACCCTTGAGGATGCAAAGCGACGACCGTCGCTAAGTGTTCACGAACGAGCGGATCGACTTCTGAAGTGCATCTCACTTGAGCTCGATGATGTGGCCGACACGTTCGGGCACCATGAACGCCATGGGAAAGATAGCCCGCTACACTGCCGGATGGCATGGTCTGAATCTATACGACCCCAGGAAGTAACCTACTTGGTAGACTACTTGGAAGGTAGAGCGTGGATAGAGCGACAGCACCCTGAGTTAGATTGGTATCGAATCTCCGTCGACGGATACGCCCGGCTCGCCGAAATCGAGGAGGCCGCCACCGACTCATCGAAGGCGTTCGTTGCCATGTGGTTCGACGACTCGATGGACGCAGTCTGGGAGCACGCCATCAAGCCCGGAATCGAGGAGGCCGGCTACGAACCCGTCCGCATCGATAGCCAGGAGCACCTCGACAAGATCGACGACGCGATTATCGCCGCGCTGCGGCGCGCTCGGTTTGTCGTCGCGGACTTCACTTGCGGCGAGGACGGTGCACGAGGAGGCGTGTACTACGAGGCGGGATTCGCACACGGTCGCAATATTCCGGTCATTTTCTCGTGTCGGGGGGATTCGATCCGGGAGGTGCACTTCGACACGCGTCAATATCCCCATATCTTGTGGCACATTGAAGAGCTGGACGTATTCCGCAGGGCGCTGACGACACGCATCAGCGCAACAATCGGAGATGGGCCGCGTGCCAGATGAACGAGCGCTCCGGCGCATGGCCGGCGCGCTGACCCGGCCGCGGCTGCGGGCGGCGGGACTGGCCCTGCCGCTGGTCGCCTTCATCGGCGTGACGTTCGTCGTGCCGCTGGCGACGATGCTGCTGCGCAGCGTCTACGACCCGGTGGTGGCCGACGCGCTGCCCGATACCGTGGCGCTGCTGCGCGAATGGGACGGGGAGACCGACCCCGGCGAGGCGGTGTATGCGGCGGCGGCGCGCGAGTTGCTGCAGGCGCGCGAAGCGCGGACGATCGGGCGGGGTCGCGAGCCGCGTCAACCGGATTCGCGGGGGGCTGCGGAGCATGCTCGTCCGCAGCGGGCGGCGGCTGCTGGAGGTCCGCGACGGTCCTTGGCGTCAAGCGCTGATCGACATCGACGCCGACTGGGGCGACCCGTTGACGTGGCACGCCATC
>CATQHX010000063.1 GCA_958296065.1 Vicinamibacterales bacterium
GGACCTCGGGGCGGTTATGGAAGCTCTCGCCGCCGGCGATGCGGTAGCGGATGCCGGCTCGCCGGAAGGCGTTCTCCAGCGCGCCCGACGGCGCGTTGGTGCGGTAGAAGACGGCGATATCGCCGTTGTCGCACCGGATGTCGCCGTCGGACGCGCGGCATGCTTGCGCGTGTTCGGAGACAGGTCGCCCGCCGCTCCGCCGCGGCGGCCGTCGCGCGCCGGCATCGGGCCGGCAACGACGTTGATCGCCGGGCGCAACCCCGGCCGCGTGCGCCGCCCGCCCGCGCCCGACCCGACCCGTCCAGCCATTGTTCCCGACGTACCGTTCCCCCCGTCTGCTGGTGGAGATTGCGGCGGACGCCCTGTTCGCGGCCTTTGTGCCGTGTCGGCCGGACCGCCGGTGTGCTCGACGTGCTCAGCGACGACATCCGGTCGACAACCCGCGGCCGCTGGTTCTCGATCACGCCGCGAAGACGCCATCTCGATGCGCCGTTCGTCCTTGCGCGGGGAAGCCGGCGGTATAGCGCTGGACGTGCGTCGGGGGGAGGGTCCATCCCCGCGTGTGCGGGGAAGCCGGTGTACCGGAACACGTCCCCCTTCAGGGTCCAGGTCCATCCCCGCGTGTGCGGGGAAGCCTACGGCTGACCGCACGATGACCGTATCGCCGTGGGTCCATCCCCGCGTGTGCGGGGAAGCCTCTGGTGCGACTACGACAACCGACCGCGGCGCGGGTCCATCCCCGCGTGTGCGGGGAAGCCCGAGCGGCAGCGCGGAGTATGCCGGATGCGCGGGGTCCATCCCCGCGTGTGCGGGGAAGCCGGGCGACCGACCCTGCACGACCCGTCGTCTACGGGTCCATCCCCGCGTGTGCGGGGAAGCCACCATCTACAGAACCTGCTGAAGCAGAGCATCAGGTCCATCCCCGCGTGTGCGGGGAAGCCTTCCGGGGCCGGTCGTCGTCGTAGCCAACGACGGGTCCATCCCCGCGTGTGCGGGGAAGCCCTGCGCCTGGAGCGCGAGTACATGGCGGAACACGGTCCATCCCCGCGTGTGCGGGGAAGCCCCGCCAGCGGTCCCGACTCCCATGATAGGCGTGGGTCCATCCCCGCGTGTGCGGGGAAGCCTGGTAGAAGCGCCCTCAACGGCCGCCGGTGACAGGTCCATCCCCGCGTGTGCGGGGAAGCCGGTGGCTCCGGTCAGCTGAATGCCGGTCGCATCAGGGTCCATCCCCGCGTGTGCGGGGAAGCCTGAGGAGCACCCCAACCGCCAGCGAACAGAAAGGGTCCATCCCCGCGTTGTGCGGGGAAGCCGCCTGAGCGGATCCGCAGTCACGCTCCGGCCAGGGTCCATCCCCGCGTGTGCGGGGAAGCCCTCTCTCCCACCTCTCCCCTCTGGTTCCGCTGCGGTCCATCCCCGCGTGTGCGGGGAAGCCGCCGGCGGTGCTACGCCCGGTCCCTCGGTCGTGGGTCCATCCCCGCGTGTGCGGGGAAGCCTTCCTGATCTCGGCGCCCGTGAGGCCATCCGCGGGTCCATCCCCGCGTGTGCGGGGAAGCCGAGGACCGCCGTGAGGGGGCGGTGCTCAAGAGGGGTCCATCCCCGCGTGTGCGGGGAAGCCCGGTTCTTCTTCCGCCGAACATCACTGGAGTACGGTCCATCCCCGCGTGTGCGGGGAAGCCACGAGCTCGACGGGCCACCCCGCGATGATCTCGGGTCCATCCCCGCGTGTGCGGGGAAGCCCGGCTGGCGAAGGCCAAGCCCGGGCGCTACACGGGTCCATCCCCGCGTGTGCGGGGAAGCCCCGTCCTGATACGCCTGCCCCGCGGCCGCCGTGGGTCCATCCCCGCGTGTGCGGGGAAGCCGGAGTAGTGGGGTGTGTCATGACCGATATTTGGGGTCCATCCCCGCGTGTGCGGGGAAGCCAGCGTCGGAATACTCCTTGCCTTCCTTGCCGCGGGTCCATCCCCGCGTGTGCGGGGAAGCCCTGTTGCGACAGTTCGGATTTTTCCGGCAAGCCCGGAGGACGTCGCCGCAGGTCCATCCCCGCGTGTGCGGGGAAGCCGCCTGCGCCGTGTCGGGCGCCAGGGTCAAGACGGGTCCATCCCCGCGTGTGCGGGGAAGCCGCCGACGTCGGCCAGCAGCGGCCTATCAGCCGGGGTCCATCCCCGCGTGTGCGGGGAAGCCCTGGCCGGACTCGGGCCGGCTTGAGGTGCGCGGGGTCCATCCCCGCGTGTGCGGGGAAGCCCGCATCGACATGATGGTCCGCATCGTCGACGGGGGTCCATCCCCGCGTGTGCGGGGAAGCCGTGGATGAGAACAACTTCATCTGGCGCGCACGGGGTCCATCCCCGCGTGTGCGGGGAAGCCCGGACTACTTCGGTGTCGACCACGTCGCGGCGGGGTCCATCCCCGCGTGTGCGGGGAAGCCTGGGTCGCATAGCCACTCAATAACGGTGAACAGGGTCCATCCCCGCGTGTGCGGGGAAGCCCTCTCAGGGCTCATCATCTCTCTACCTCCCGCGGGTCCATCCCCGCGTGTGCGGGGAAGCCACTTGCACGCTGTCAAGCGACACTCAAAACTGACCCCCTGGCGACATCGAAAACTGACCCCCGAAGAAACGGCGTATGTAGATCGACTTCCGGCGGTTCACCGCGTCCCGCGAGCGTCGTGGACGGCCGGGACGCCCCGTCCAGGCCGGGCCGCAAGGCCCATAACTGCCATCCGAGCCGCGGGGCGGACGGCGTGTCACCCGGAGGGCCGGAGCGGAGCGGAGGACGTGCGCAGCACGTTGACACGCCGGCCGTCCCGCAGCTACGCGGTACCGACCTCCCGACTGCTGCCGTGCGTCCCGGCGGTCGGGTCCTAACCGGGGAAACACGACCCTGCAGTCATCGACGTCCTTCCGGATGCCGGCGCCTGGCTCCGCTTCGTGGCCGCCAACCGGAAGCTTGTCGCCGGTGGTCTAGCCGTCACGCCCGAAGCCCCTGGGTGGCTCGACAGCCTCCAGTACCGACAGATCCAGATCGCAGACCTGCTCGAGCAACTCCGCGGTCGCGGATCCGGCGAGCGATTCCGGCAACGCGTCCCGCCACTCCCGGTACTGGTCCTGCAGCGCCAGGAGCGTCCGCACCGCGTCGTTCCACTGCTGTGACCGCGACCTCCGGTCCGCCGGCCGCCGGTACCGGATCCGGGACTCGCCGGCCTGCCGTCGCTCCCGATGACGTGCCTGCCGCTCCGCGTTCGTCAACGCCACGACCACTCCACACCGTTACGTAACGGACCGTTGACAGGCGGCTCGGCCCCCGACGTTCGCGACATCGAGTGTCGGCGGGCTCGGGGCAACAGCGGACCGGGAGCACAGCCGCGGGGGCGGGCGCCGGCAGCGATTTCCAGCGGTACCGGTCCGTCCGGCAGCTCGGTGTCAACCGTTACCCGTCGGCGGCCACCGGTGCCGCGTTGCAGCGGACCGGCCCGCCTGACAACCACCACGCCGGCCGAAGGGCGGCGTGGGGCAGCACCGGCGCGTGAGCGTGAGTCCCTGTGTGTGCTCGCCATGATGTCGGTCGCATGATCAGGACTGTCGGTCATCTCGCGACTGCTTCCCGGCGCTTCTCCGCCGCGGAGCGCAGCCACTCCTGGTGCTCCCGCATTCGGTAGCTGTTGCCCCGGATGTTGACGATGTGGCAATGGTGCAGCAGCCGGTCGATGAGCGCCGCCGCCATGACCTCGTCGCCGAGCACGGTGCCCCATTCCTCGAAGCCCTTGTTCGAGGTCAGCACCGTCGACGCCCGCTCGTGCCGGGCGTTGATCAGCTGGAAGAAGAGCACGGCGCCGTCCTGGCTGACCGGTAGGTACCCGATCTCGTCGACGACCAACAGTGCAGGATGCGTCAGCACCCGCAGGCGCCGGGACAGCTCTCCCGCGGCCCTGGCTTCCATGAGCGTGTCGATCAGGCCCGTCAACGTCCCGTAGTAGACGCGCCGGCCGGCCTCGGCGGCCGTGATCGCCAAGCTGATCGCCAAGTGCGTTTTCCCCACGCCGGGTGGACCGAGCAGGATGACGTTCTCGCCGCGGTCGAGGAATCCCAGCTCGTGCAAGCTCTCGATCTGCTCACGCTTGATGCTCGGCTGGAAGGTGAAATCGAACTCCGCCAGCGTCTTGACGGCCGGTAGCCGCGAGGAGCGCATCGCGGCCTGCAGGCGCCGGTTGTTGCGCAGCGCGATCTGGGCGTTGAGCACCAGTTCGATCGCTTCGCCCGCCGTCACCGCACCGCTGTCGACCTGCGCCAGTACACCGTCGACCGCTTCCAGGGCACCGGGCATCTTCAAATCCGCCAGCATCGCCCGCAACCGGTCGCGCCGGTCACTCGCCGCCGCCTTCATCGCACCGCCTCCGCGTAGACGCGCAACGAGCGACGCTCGACCTCGACGGTCTCGGGCACACGCCGGCGGACCGGCTCGGCGGCACGGTGAACGCCGAGACGCCGGTAGGGGCGGCTCGCCAACGGACCCAGTGCCTCGCGCTCATCCCGCTCGAAGCGGTCCACGGGGCGCTCGCCCGTCGTACCGTGGCGGCGTACGTTGGCCGTGTCCTCCGCCCAGCTCGACGCCTGCTCGTTCAGCGGGTCGAACCCCCAGTGCGCGGCAAACCGCAGGAACTCCGCATTCAACACGAGCTGGCCGCCGCCCACGCGCCGGTCCGACAGCACGACCGCCCGCATCTGGTCGAACAACAGCTCCTTCGGGACACCGCCGAACCGCTCGAAAGCCGTCTCCAGCCCGCCGGTCAACACCGCCATCGTCTGTCGGTGGTAGAAGCACAGCCACAGCAGCCGGGAGTGGCTCAGCACCACCACCAGGGCGTACCGCCGGCCCCACGGCAGGGTGAACGTCGCGAAGTCAACCTGGCCCTGATGCCCAGCCGGCGTCTCGAACCGCACCACCGGCTCGGGCACCTCCCAGGGGCGAACCGCCCGGACGTAGTCCCGCACACGGCCGTAGCTACCGGAGTAGCCCGCCGCCCGGACCTCGTCAAACAGCCGCTGCGCCGACAGCCCGGGGAACTCCTCGAGGCGCGAATCAATGATCCCTGCGTAGGGATCCAGCTTGTGGGGCACCGGCGGCCGCGGCGAGTAGCGCGAGCCACCCGCCGACAGGTCCCGGTCCAGCTGCCCCGTCACGACCCACTCGTGGATCGTCCGGCGACTCACCCCGAAGCGCCTCGACAACTCGGCCTTCGAGACGCCCCGGTCCAGGTAGTGCTTCAGCAACATCCTCGTCTCCTATTCGTGCATCCGAGCCCCGCTCCTTCCCTGTTGACGACGCCAACAGCTTGGAACGCGGGGCCGAGCCCACCAACCACCAAGGTGTGCAGTTTTCGGTTGCCACGAATGGGAAATTTACAGTTGCCGCCAACAATCAGGGCGGCCCACGGGATCGACCTGGGTCCATCCCCGCGTGTGCGGGGAAGCCCGGCCCGGCGTGCGGACGATGAAGTGGGTCGCGGGTCCATCCCCGCGTGTGCGGGGAAGCCCTCCTCGGCCGGGCTTGGGACCGGCCATGCGCAGGTCCATCCCCGCGTGTGCGGGGAAGCCAGGGCTTCATGTGTCAACGGTCACTGAGATCTGAAGGAAAGTGACCGCAAGTCGGTTCAGGTCTGTTTTCTGAAGAAGCAGAAGACCAAGCGGAGCGAAGGTCCGTCTGCGGACGGTGGGGTTCCGAGCCGGACGTCGGTGTTGGCCATACCCGGCCGGGGTACCCTCGCGAGACGGAACGGCCGGTCTGGGCCGGACGGTGTGGTCAACGACGAACCGGAGAGGGCGTTCCGTCGAGCGACAACTCGAGTGCCGCGGAAGGCTCGTCTGGCGCACGCGGCAACCGTGGGGACGATCGGTGGCGGTTGTTGCGCCAGACGAGCCTGGAGGCGGCGCTATCGCGCGCGCGGACCAACGTCCGGATGGGCGTTGACGCTTGGCCGCGCGCGAATCCTGCGCTCCGCGGGGCCGGGGCAATTGACGGAACGCTGCGGACGCCTCTCGGACGGCAGCGGAACGCCGGCAGAACCGGCAGTTGGCCGATGTCTCGGACCACACAGGTTTAATTTAAGGAAGCAGCGGGTCGGTGGCGCCAGCAACAGCGGACCCGGTGGTGTCCACGAGACACCGGCGGTGGAGACGGTGACGACGGCTGGACGGAACATCGTCGTCGGCGCCCGTGCCTGAGCGGACGGAGTCACGGCGACGCCGGTGCTCGCAAGGAACGGGGCGTTCGGATACCGTTGAAGCGGACTCAGACGGGGGTGAGGGCCCGGGTGCGACCGGACCCTCGTGACCGCCCCGAGCTCCGACAGACCGAGCCGGTCGGTTCCGTTGTGCCACGGTTCGTTCTCGCTGTCCAGTCGGAGCTCGCCCCGCGCGCTCCGACGCCGTGGACCTGCCGCTACGCCAGAAGACCTGCCGACACTGCAGCCGCCTGTTCGCCATCTGCGCCGCGTGTGATCGCGGCCATGCCTACTGCACGCCGCGCTGCCGGGCGGCGGGTCGTCGCCGGTCGGTGCGGGCTGCCCGGGCCCGCCATCAGCAGAGTTCCGAGGGCCGTCTCGACCATCGCGACCGGCAGCGCGCGTACCGCGACCGCCGCCGCGTGACGGATCAGTCTTCCACCGCGGCACCGCGATCGACGAGACTCGCCGTCCCTGACGTCGCCGCGGTTCGGTTCCCCGTTCCCACGCGCTGTGTGGTCTGCGGGCGGACGAGCCGGTGGCTCATCCCGATGCGGGAGCCCCGCGTCGAACGGAAAAGGAGGGACGATGATCACGCCCGCGCAGCGCGCCGAGATCCGACGCCTGTTCTACGGCGAGCACTGGAAGATCGGGACCATCGCGGCCCAGCTCGGCTTCCACCATGACACGGTCCGCGCCGCGGTGGAGCGTGAGTCGGCAGGCGTCCGCCCGCGCCTGTGTCGGCCCAGCATCCTCGACCCGTATCTGCCGTTGATCCGCGACACCCTGGCGCAGTATCCGCATCTGCGCGCCACGCGGGTCTACGAGATGGTCCGCCAGCGCGGCTATTCGGGCTCGGTCATCCAGGTCCGTCGCCTCGTACGGCGCCTGCGGCCCGAGACCAACCGCGCCGTCTACCGCCGCGTCGTCACCCTGCCCGGCGAGTCCGCGCAAGTCGACTGGGGCGCCTTCGGCAAGGTCCGCATCGGACAGGGCACACGCACGGTGTCCGGATTCGTCATGGTCCTGGGCTACTCGCGGGCGCTGGCCGCGCTGTTCACTTACGACCAGACGCTGGAGAGCTTCCTCCGAGGACACGTCGACGCCTTCGAGACGCTGGGAGGCTGTGCCCGCAACCTCGTCTACGACAATCTCCGCAGCGCCGTACTCGACCGCCGCGGCGCCGCCGTGCAGTTTCATCCCCGCCTGCTCGACCTCGCCGGCCACTACCACTTCGCACCGCGCCCCTGCACGCCGGGACGCGGAAATGAGAAGTTTCAGGCTTCATACTACGCGCCTTCCTGTACTTGCGATACAAGCTCTGGGTACTGCCGCCGGTCGCGCAACCGTTTCCCGGGATGGGCGGTGGGCAGCGGTCCGGTGGGCGGTTCGAAGAGTATCGTGCCCTTGTCGTCGGCGCGCACGGCGCGCAGCACGCCCTGGTGTGCGAAGCGCTTGGCGGTGGCCGGGTGCACGTCGAGCAGCTCGGCCATCTGCGGAGCGGTCAGCCAGCCCGCCCCGCTCAGGTGCTCGGCGTAGCTGTCGATGTCGTATGCCTCGCGCAGCATGCGGACGCGCGGGCGGCTGAATGGCAGCCCGGTTCCGGTTCGGAGCCAGCGGCCGTTGAGGGTGTCGGCGATCTGCGCGTCGGTCTGTTCGGTGGCCAGCGCGCGGACCTGCTCGACGACCGCGGCGGGAGTACGACGCAGGTCCGGCGCCGCGAGCGGCAGTGGACACTCGATCCGGCGGGTCGCGCCGCCCCGCCAGCGAATGGAGATTCGGATCACGTCGTCGCGCAGCAGGGTGACATCCTCGATGAACAGCCGCAGCATCCGCTTGCGGTCGCGCGCCGGGGTGCGCGGGTCATGCCAGACGCGCGGCAGGTCGGCGACCAATGCCGCCACCCGTTCCTTCATCTCGGGAGTGACCGGTGGCGTCCGGGTCTTGTCTGCGCCGGCGTACGCTTCTTCGGCTGCGGCCAGCCGCTGGAGCGCCTCGTTCCAGTGCCGTTCCAGGTTGTCGGCCACGAGCCGATTCTCGGGCCGCACGAGCAGAAACTGCCGTTGCGCCAGCTCGGCATCCTCTCGCAGCCGGGCAATCTGCGCCCGCTTGGCGCGGTCGACCTCGGCGGCCCGGGACCGCAGCTCCTCGAACACCTCGACCGCGACGTCGATCGACGCGGGGGTGACGGTCTCGAGCACCAGCTCGCTGACCGCGCGGTCGATCGCCGCGCCCGGCAGGCTCTGGCACGGCGGCTCCGCCCGCGCTATTGTCCGGCGCTGACAGTTATAGAGTGGCCGCGGGTGACCGCCAGCCACGTAGTAGCGGACCGTCATGCGGCCGCCGCACCGGCCGCAGATGACGAGCCCCTGCAGCAGGGCCACGCCCTCGCGCGGCGCGCTGCGCCGGTCTGCGCCGTAGCTCTGGGCGCAGGCGCGCAACGCCTCCTGATTCGCTTCGAATTGCTTCCAGGTGATGTAGCCGGGGTGCGCGTCAGGCAGGAAGACCTTCCACTCATCGCGGGGAAGTCGTCGATTCCGCGCCTGCCCGGCGAGGCGGAGCTTGCGCTGCCGGGTCCGGCCATAGACGTACGCGCCGGCGTAGCGCGGATTGTGCAGGATGGCGAGCACGCGGTCGCGCTCCAAATCGCCGAAGACCAGCGCGCCGGGACGGGGTCCCTTGGCGACCCGCCGCGGCCACGCGATCTGCTGCTCCTGGAAGTAGCGCACCACTGCGCCGGCCGAGCCGGTGCGGTCGAAGGTGTCGAAGACGAGCCGGACGGCGCCCTGCACCTGCTCGTCGGGGTCGAGCATGAGCTTTCCGCCGGCGTCGAAGACCATGCCCAGCGGGGCCCGCATCCACAGCTCGCCGCGGCGCGCCTTGTTCAGTTGCCCCCCGACCAGGCGCGCGCGCAGCACATGCAGCTCCGCCTCGCTCATGGTGCCTTTGAGTCCGAGCAGCAGGCGGTCGTTGAAGTGGGCCGGGTCGTAGAGCCCGTCTTCGTCGAGAATGAGCGTCTCGCTCAGCGCGCAGATCTCCAGCAGGCGATGCCAGTCGCTGGAGTTGCGGGCAAGCCGCGAGACCTCCAGCCCCATGACCATGCCGACGCGACCGAGGCCGACGTCGGCGACGATGCGTTGGAACCCGGTCCGCTCGGCCGCCGACGCGCCCGACAGACCGAGGTCCTCATCGATGACCACGATCCGCTCGGCGGCCCAGCCGAGCGCCAGGGCCCGCCGCTTCAGGGCGTACTGCCGGGCAGTGCTCTCCTGATGGTCGTGCACCTGCTGCAGGGAGGACTGCCGCACGTAGAGACAGGCGAGGCGACGAAGATGGTCCGCCGTGACCGCGGTCGATTCACTCATGGGGAAATGCCCTCCGCAATGCGGCCCAGTACCAAGCTCGCCAACACACGCGCCATCTCGGAACGGACGGGCGGCGCCAGGTCGAGGTCGCCGCTTTCGGCCGCCGGCGGCTCGACCGGCGGCAGGCAGAGGGTCGCGACGGCCTTCAGCCACGCCGGCATGCCGCGGCTCATCAACAGCGCCACCCCGTAGCCCCGGCGAGAGAACGCGACATCGGTGGCGGCGTCCTGCCGCGCGACCTCGTACTGCCGGCGCACCTGCTCGACGTCGAGGCTTGACGCGGTCATGGGGTCGTCTGCGGGCGCGGTTTTTTTTTTGCGTCGCGCCACCGCCCGGTCGAGCGAGCGGGCGTGGATCGAGACGCCGAACCGCCGCGCCACGGCCGCCGTCAGCGGTTCGTCCGGTCGCACGTCTTCGCCCGCGCGCCAGCGCTCGACGTAGTCGACAACCGCCTCGGTGCACTTGTGGGCCCCCTTCGGCCCGGGACGCTTGGGGACCAGCCCAGAGATCCCGTGCGCCTCGAACGCGGCCGCGGTCTGGTAGAACGTCTGGCGGCTGACCCCGAAGCGCGCGGCAACCTCGGTCACCGGCCGTCCATCCACCTGGTGGCGGCGCACCATCTCGTACTTGACCTGGACGCGGTCGCGCGGGTCGAAGAACGGATGGCTCACAAAGGCGTCGTCGCGGACCGCCTCGGGGTGCGGATGCAGGGCCCCTGCCTCGCGCAGGGCCTGCGTCTTGGCGTCCGGCGGTAGCTTTGGAGGACGGCGCATCGCGTGTGTCAGACAGATTATGACTATCCCACCTGACGGCGTCAAGAAGATTCCGATCCGAAAGCCAAGGACAGCGCCGCTTTATTTGCGGACTTTTGCAACACGCCCGCGCCGATTGCGCCCTGTCGCCCATTCTAAGTGGATGAAATCCACGTGACGTATTGGACGAAATCTCCGTGACGCCACCGCCGCTCATGTCCGGACCCTCTCGCTCACCAGCTCGGCGAGCCGCAGCAGGTCCTCAAGACGAAATGGCGCACGCCCGCGCCCCGCCACCACCACGGGATCCGGTGGCGCAAAGTCCGTCCAGCCAACGGGAATCGACCAGACCGTGCCGTCCGGCCGTTGCACCGTGACCCGGTCTTCTCCCCACAGGGACTTGGTCACCACGAACGGGAAGCGGGCGCCCCGGAGCGGATGGAACGGGTGGGTGATCCGAATCTGTGGTGCTTCAACAGCACCAGGAGCATTCTGCAGCTTTGACGAAGGGGAAAATCGAGCGCCAGATCCAATACCTGCGGCACGCCTTCTTCGCCGCCCGACCCTTCCGCGACCTCGACGACATCAATACCCAGTTCCGCCGCTGGCGAGACGAGGTCGCCCATCGGCGGCGTCATCCCGACCACCCCGACCGCAGTGTCGCCGACGTCTGGGCCGAAGAGAAGCCCCGCCTGCTGCCGCTGCCCGCCCATCCCTTCGAGACCGACCTGGTGCGCGTCGTCCGCTCCGGCAAGACCCCCTACGTCCGCTTCGACCGCAACAACTACTCGATCCCGCATACGCACGTTCGAAAGCCGCTGACTCTGGTCGCCTCAGCCACCCGCGTCCGCATCCTCGACGGTCAGACCGAGCTGACCGACCATCACCGCACCTACGACACCGGACTGACCGTCGAGGACCCCGCCCACCTGGAGAACCTGCTCGTCGCCACCCGCCAGGTCAACGCCCACACCACGCGTGACCGCCTCCGCGCCGCCGTCCCCGCCACCGCCACGCTCTTCGAGCGGCTCGCCGAACGCGGAGAGGCGCTGCGCCCGAACGCCACCCGGCTGCTCGCCCTGCTCGACGACTACGGGCCGCAGGAGCTGGCCGCCGCCGTCAACCTGGCCCTCGAACGCGACGCCCTCGGCGCCGGTTCCATCGCCCACATCCTCGAAACTCGTCGGCGACAGCGCGGACTCAAACCCCCGTTGCGGCTCACGCTGCCCGACCGACCCGGACTGCGAGACCTCGATGTCCGGCCGCACGACCTGGAGGCCTACGATGCCCTCGGACAGAAAAACTCTGACGACGCTGGCGACTGACCTCCGGCGTCTCGGCCTCAACCGCACCGCCGATGAGCTCAACGACCGCATCGCCGAGGCTACTCGAAAGCGTTGGAGCGCCACCGTCCTGCTCGAGCACCTCGTCGCCGCAGAGCTCGAAGACAAGCAGCGCCGCAGCGTCGAGAGTCGACTCACACGCGCCCGCCTCGGGCGCTTCAAGCCGCTCGCCGACTGGGACTGGGAATGGCCCACCGCGCTCGACCGACCCGCCCTCGAACGCATCCTCACGCTCGACTTCCTCGCCCGCGGCGAGAATGTGATCCTGGTCGGCGCGCAAGGCTTGGGAAAAACCATGCTGGCGAAGAACATCGCCCACCAGGCCGTCCTCGCCGGACACTCCGCCCTCTTCACCACCGCCGCCGACCTGCTGCTCGACCTCAATGGACAGGAGACCGCACGCGCACTCGAACGCCGCCTGCGTCACTACACGCGCCCAACACTATTGGTCGTCGACTAATGTTGAGTGATCGGTAATGTGCAGTGATCGCCGCGCGCCTCGACGGAGGCGACGGTAAACCCTCCAGGACTCCACATTACGTACGTAGCATCGGGACCGTGCCGATTCCGGCACCGCCTTCCCGGGAGGTCCCGATGTTGGTCGAGCTGTATCCCAGGGTGCACCGGCGGTACACGTCGTTGGCGATCATCGGTCCGATCTTGGACGGATACGGCGCGTGGCTCTTGAAGCGGGGCTACTCAGCCGAGCGCGCCCGCGAGCACTTTCGCGCGGCGCCGCGTCTCGTCCACCGTCTACAGCAGCGCGGCCTGCGAGCCCTGACGAGCCTGACGCGAGCGCGATTGCGGGCCTGTGCGCCCACGGATTCTCAGCAGGACCCCGATTTGACGGTCCTGGTGCGGCAGCTGACGCGGTACTGCGAGTCCGAGCTGTCGCTGTATCCGCCCCCCGCGTTGACCCGCATCGAGGAGCGAGTCGCCGCCTACAGGACCCATCTGCGGCAGGTCCGCGGGTTCGCGCCGTCGACCGTCACCTACCATGACCGCACGGCGAGCGAGTTCCTGGCCCACATCGGCTACGAGACCGACCCGGCGCGACTCGCCGCGCTCGACCGCCGGGACCTCGACGCCTTCCTGTGCGCCGTCGGCCCCCGCCAGTCGCGTGCGTCCCTCCAGCATGTGGTGGGCCACCTCCGAGCTTTCCTCCGGTTCCTGGCCGCTGCCGGCGAGATTCCGACCGGGCTCGACGCCCAGATCGACACGCCCCGCGTGTATCGCGGCGAGCAGCTTCCGCGGGCGCTGCCCTGGGACACGGTTCGGGCGCTCCTGCATTCGATCGATCGCGCGACCCCGATGGGGCGTCGCGACTACGCGATCCTCCTCCTCATGGCGACCTACGGCCTGCGCGCATGCGAGGCCGTGACGCTCACGCTCGACGACGTGGAGTGGCGGGCGGGGCGGCTGCGCATCCCGCAACGCAAGACACGCCGCTCGCTCTGGCTGCCGCTCACCGACGAGGTCGGGACCGCGCTGCTCGACTACCTCCGCCACGGACGCCATGCCCTGAACGTGCGCCGGCAGCGCGTTCCGTTCCGAGGCGGGCCGCCGCGCAGCTACCGGGAGCTGTTCCTCCGCTGCCGCACCCCGACCGGCGTCCTCAAGCCGACTGCGGTCACCGAGGCCTTCCAGGCTTGGTCGAAGCGAAGCGGCCTCGCCATTCCATTCCAGGGAGTCCACTGCTTGCGGCACTCGTACGCGGTGCACCTCTTGCGGTCGGGTCTGTCGCTCAAGACGATCGGGGACCTCCTGGGCCATCGCACCCTGGAGAGCACGTGCGTGTATCTCCGCCTGGCGGTTGACGACCTCCGCGATGTCGCGTTGCCTCTGCCGGCCGTGGTCGACCGCAACGCGCCGGGGGTGGCGTCATGACGACGTTCAGCTCCGGCTTGTCCGCCTCCATCCGAAGCTACCTGACGCTCAAGCGAGCGCTGGGCCGCCAGTATGCAGCGGAAGAATGGGTGCTGGGGCACCTGGATCGGTTCCTTGCCGCCCGCGGCGTCGATCTCGTCGCCGAGACGTTCGCCAGCTGGTGTCTCACCCTGCAGCATCTGGCCTCCGGCACGCGTCGAGCCCGCATGCGGATCGTGCGGAACCTGTGTCTGTATCGCCGACGCGGAGAGCCCGGCTGCTTCGTCCCCGACGAGCGGCTGTTTCCGCCGGTCCACCAAGCCATCCGGCCGCACATCTTCGCTGACAGCGAGATCGTCGACTTGCTGGCCGTCGCGCGCACGCTGACCCGAAGCTTCAAGTCGCCACTCCGCCCCGAGAACATGCGCCTCGCGATCGTGGTGCTGTCCACCACGGGGCTGCGACGCGGAGAGCTGATGCGGCTGGCCGTCGGAGACTACGACCCGCCGCAGTGCACGCTGGCGATCCGCGAGTCCAAGTTCCACAAGTCGCGCCTCGTCCCGCTGTCGGCGGATACCGCCCGCGAGATCGAGCACCTGATCGAGACCCGCGGCCGGCAGCGACTGCCAGCCGGGGCGGAGACTCCGCTCCTCTGGCATCGCTGTCCGTCCCCCGGCGGCTACAGCGGCGGGAGCTTCAGCCAAGCCATGCGAGCACTCTTCCGGCGGGCCGGCACCCGGACCGCGACGGGTCATCTCCCACGCACGCATGACTTTCGCCACGCATTCGCCGTGAACGCGCTCCTCCGATGGTACCGCGCGGGACTCGACGTGCAGGCGAAGCTGCCCTTCTTGGCCGCCTACATGGGGCACGTCTCGGTCGTTTCGACCGCCTACTACCTCCAGTTCGTCGAACCCCTCGCGGCCGCCGCTAGCGCGCGATTCGCCGACCACTGCGGCGACCTCATCACGGGACCCACCGACACGGGAGGTGCGCGATGACCGCAGCCGCCCCGAACGACCTCGCGCGAGCCCTCCGGGCGTTCTTCGCCGACCACCTGCCCCGGGTACGGGGGACGAGTCCCCACACCATCCGCAGCTATCGGGACAGCCTCGTGCTACTGCTGCGCTTCGTCGCGACCCAGACGCGGCGGTCCGTCATCCAGCTCGACCTGGACGACCTCGGCCCCCAGCCGGTCCTCGCGTTCCTTCAGCACCTGGAGCTCGACCGGCACAACAGTGTCGCCACCCGCAACGTGCGCCTCGCTGCGATCCACGCGTTCTTCCGGTACTGCGCCATGGAGTACCCGGCACGGCTCGCGCACTGTCAACGTGTCCTCGCCGTCCCGTTCAAGCGGGCCGGCAGCCGACCCGTGGAGTACCTCGAGCACGAGGAAATCGAAGCCATCCTGGGCGTCGTCGAGCGCCGCACCGTCGACGGCCGCCGCGACTATGCGCTCCTCGCCACGATGTTCAACACCGGCGCGCGGGTCCAGGAAATCGTCGTCCTGAACGTCGCCGACCTGCGGCTGGATGCACCCGCGCAGGTCCGCCTCCACGGCAAGGGGCGGAAGGAACGCGTCTGCCCGCTGTGGCCTCAGACCGCCGACCTGCTGCGCGCGCTGCTGGCCGAGCGCGGTCGCGAGCCACAGTCTGACGAGCCGGTCTTCCGCAATCACCGCGGAACGCGGCTGAGCCGATTCGGCGTCCGCTACCTGCTGCAGAAGTACTGCACCCGTGCGCAAGCCACGCTGCCAACCCTGCGCGGCAAGCGCCTCCATCCCCACAGCATGCGGCACAGCACGGCCGTCCACCTGCTCCGGGCTGGCGTCGACATCGTCACCATCAGCCACTGGCTCGGCCACGCCAGTGTCACGACCACGCACCGGTACGCGACCGTCGATCTCGACATGAAGCGACAGGCGCTCGCGAAGGCTCGCCCCACCACCCGTGCCGCTGCCGGGCCGGCCTCGTGGCGCACCGACGCGTCCGTGCTGGAATGGCTTGAGGCGCTTTGAGGACCCGATCGGTAATGTGGAGTCCGGCGACCCTCGCGTGCTTGGCGGGAGCGCCCTTCTCCACCGCGACTCCACATTACTGATCGCTCCACATTAGTCGATTAGAACGAAACCGCCACGGCGGTAGGCGCTCAGTCGACCCGCCGCCACTGACGCGTCCGGCCAGATCGTCCGACCGCCGCAACTCCTCGTGAGCCTCACCTACGCTGCTCGGCGAGCGCCTGGAATCCCCCAGGCCCTTCGCAGAGGAGCGTCAGATGACATCGCTTCGTCAACGCATGCTCGAAGACATGCAGGTGCGGCGGCTGTCGCCGTTCACCCAACGCACGTACGTCGAGACCGTCGCGCGGTTCGCCCGCTACTTCGACCGGTCACCCGAGCGCCTCGGCCCCGAGCAGATCCGCGCCTACCAAGTCTACCTGGCCACCGAACGCGGCTTGGCAACGGGCTCGCTGCTCGTCACCGTGGCGGCGCTGCGCTTCCTCTATCGGGTCACGCTTCAGAAGCAGTGGCCCTTCGACGACGTGATCCCCGCGCCGAAGAAGCCGCAGTCTCTGCCGGTCGTGCTCAGCCCGCGGGAAGTGGTCCAGTTTCTCGACGCGGTCAAGCCCGCGAAGCATCTCGCCATCCTGACCACCTGCTACGCCGCCGGCCTGCGCGTCTCCGAGGCCATTGCCCTCACCGTGTCCGCCATCGACAGCGAACGGATGGTGCTGCGCATCGCGAAGGGCAAGGGTCAGAAGGACCGCTACGTGATGCTCTCGCCGAAGCTGCTGGCGGTTCTGCGCGCCTGGTGGAAAGTCCAACGGCCCCGGCACTGGCTCTTCCCCGGCGAGCGCCCCGAGGCACCCATCACGCGCAGCGCGGTCCAGCTTGCGTGCCGCATCGCCGCCCGGCGCGCGCGTCTTGCCAAGGCCGTCACGCCACATTTACTTCGCCATGCCTTCGCGGTCCACTTGCTCGAGGCCGGCACCGACCTGCGTACCATTCAGCTCCTGCTCGGGCATCGGAGTCTGCAGACCACCTCGCGCTACTTGCGGGTCGCGACCACCAAGGTCTGCTCGACCGCGAGCCCGCTGGACCTGCTCCCGCGGCCGGCGCCACGACGCACCCAGCCCGTCGACTGAGCGACGGCCATGCCGCGCGCCACGCTCTCGGTGGCGGAAGTGTTCCGCCGCTACGGCGACGCCTTCCGAGCCCAGGTCGGAACCGTTCTGTCCACGGCCCAGCACCGCGTGATGACAGCCATCGAGCAGTGCCGCACCGCCGCGCTCGGCGGCCATGTCGAGCAGTGCGACCACTGCGGCCATCGGCGCGTCTGGTACAACTCGTGCCGCAACCGCCACTGTCCGACCTGCCAGTCGCTGGCCCGCGCCGAGTGGCTCGAACGCCGCCGCGCGGACCTGCTGCCCACCGAGTACTTCCACGTCGTCTTCACCGTGCCCCCGGCCGTCGCCGAGATCGCCGCGCAGAACAAGGCCATCGTCTACGGCCTGCTCTTCCGCGCCGTCGCCGACACGCTGCGTACCATCGCCGCCGACCCGCGCCACCTCGGCGCCGAGGTCGGCTTCTTCGCCGTGCTGCACACCTGGGGCCAGACGCTCGTCCACCATCCCCACCTGCACTGCGTCATCCCGGGTGGGGGCCTCGCCAACGACGGCAGCGGCTGGGTCGCCTGCCGCCCCGGATTCTTTCTGCCGGTCCGGGTCCTTTCACGCTACTTCCGCCGCGTCCTGCTCGCGGCGCTGGAAGACGCCTTCGAGTCCGGACAGTTGCACTTCGCCGGCCGGCTGCAGCCCCTCTCCGACCACCGCCGCTTCGCCGAGCACCTGCGCCCGGCCCGCAAGACCGAATGGGTCGTCTACGCCAAGCGGCCATTCGCCGGTCCCGAACAGGTCCTCGACTACCTCGGCCGCTACACCCACCGGATCGCCATCAGCAACCAGCGACTGCACAGCCTCGACGACGGCGCCGTGCGCTTCCGCTACACCGACTACCGCACCAATGGCGCCGCCCGCCACAAGACCATGACGCTGGCGGCGGCCGAGTTCATCCGCCGCATGCTGCTGCACGTGCTCCCACCCGGCTTTCATCGCATCCGCTACTACGGCTTCCTCGCCAATCGCTCCCGGCAGCAGAAACTGGCCGAGTGCCGGCGGGCGCTTTGCGCGCCGCCCCCGCCAGCGCCACAGCAGGACGCCGAGGTCGCTGACTATCGGGATCGCTATGAGGCGCTGACCGGCCGCTCGTTGCGCCAGTGTCCCCGCTGCCACGCAGGCGACATGCAACCGGTCGACCACCCCGGCGCCTGGGCGTGTCCGGCCATTCTGGATTCGTCGTGACTAGCGCATCGACGTCCGCCAGGCGCGCTTCCGCTGCTCCCGGAGTCGCCGGGACGGTCGACCTGCGTCTGCGATCCTCGCGGCGGGCTGTACGACCACCTTCGCGGCCATCGCCTCCGACCGCGGGCGGTCCACGACCTGCCTGCATCGCCCCGCCCCGTCGCCGCCAGTGCCGTCTGCCAGCAATGCAACGCCCATAGAACTCCAACGGCGGGGGGGCGGTTTCGTCCAATCCAGCTTTCGGTCACCGGCGCGGTGAACGCACTGCCACCGTTGCCCGGTCACTGCCGCGCCGCCAACCGAAAGCTGCTCTGCATAATGTGGAGCTCCACATTATGCGACGAGCTCGGATACCTCGCCTATGACGCACGCGCCGCCGACCTGATCTTCCAGCTCGTCAGCCGCCGCTACGAGCACCGCTCACTGCTGATCACAACCAACCTGCCCTTCAAGCGCTGGGACACCGTCTTCCCCAACGCCTCGTGCGCCGTCGCACTGATCGACCGGCTGACCCACCACGTCGAGATCCTTCTCATCGAAGGCCGCAGCTATCGCCGACGAGAGGCCGAGCTCAGCCAACAGGAGCGCAACCGCCAGCGGCCGCAACGCGATGACGCAGCAAAATGACCGCGACCCTCACGTCGTCAATGAGACCGGTCGATGCGTGTCAGAAAAACGCGTTTTCTCCCGAGCGCCAACATTCATGCGGCACCCACGGGTACGGCGTGGGTCCATCCCCGCGTGTGCGGGGAAGCCCCCCATCCTGCCCACCGTCGCCGATGGGCAGGGGGTCCATCCCCGCGTGTGCGGGGAAGCCCCAGAAGGAGAAGAGATGCTGACAATCAAAAAGGGTCCATCCCCGCGTGTGCGGGGAAGCCCTGTGCGTAGTCGAACCCGAGCGGTCCCGGCAGGGTCCATCCCCGCGTGTGCGGGGAAGCCCCGGAGTCGCCGCCTGACCTGGTGCTCGACCCGGGTCCATCCCCGCGTGTGCGGGGAAGCCACGTCCTCATCGTGGGGGTCCTTGAAGTAGTGGGGTCCATCCCCGCGTGTGCGGGGAAGCCCGCGTCGCCCAGCCGTTGATGGGCGCGGGCGACGGTCCATCCCCGCGTGTGCGGGGAAGCCTCTGCCATCGGCAAGCTCACCGGCTACTGCCGCGGTCCATCCCCGCGTGTGCGGGGAAGCCTCGAACCAGTCGCCGTCGTCCGAGTCCAGTTCGGGTCCATCCCCGCGTGTGCGGGGAAGCCGGCGTCCCCCGGCGCAGCAGCAGCGCGTAGCGGGGTCCATCCCCGCGTGTGCGGGGAAGCCACGAGGAGCTCGTGGCGGGGGCGACCATCAACGGGTCCATCCCCGCGTGTGCGGGGAAGCCATGGCCCGCTTGATGGTGTCGTCGGAGTACCACGGTCCATCCCCGCGTGTGCGGGGAAGCCCACGCTCGCCAGACCGATCCAGCTCCAAGAGCGGGTCCATCCCCGCGTGTGCGGGGAAGCCCCTCGACCAGCTCGGCCTCGTGTTGCGCGCCGGGGTCCATCCCCGCGTGTGCGGGGAAGCCCTCAGAATGTCCGCGCCGAGCACCTGTAGGTGCGGTCCATCCCCGCGTGTGCGGGGAAGCCGCGCCAGCCAGCAGTACCGCGGGCGCTCGACGGGGTCCATCCCCGCGTGTGCGGGGAAGCCGTCGAGAGCCCGAAGATGCGGTCGCGGGTTTCGGGTCCATCCCCGCGTGTGCGGGGAAGCCGCTGAGCTGGCCGAGACCGACAGCAGCGAGCCGGGTCCATCCCCGCGTGTGCGGGGAAGCCCGCGACGTTCTACCGGGTGCTGACGCCTGGCACGGTCCATCCCCGCGTGTGCGGGGAAGCCGCCCCGAGGCGTGCAGACGTCTGCACGTACCGGGGTCCATCCCCGCGTGTGCGGGGAAGCCCGTCCAGGCGTCGAGGCGGGTGTCGGTGCCGAGGGTCCATCCCCGCGTGTGCGGGGAAGCCTGATGACAGTCAGCGCGTCAGGCGGCGGATTAGGGTCCATCCCCGCGTGTGCGGGGAAGCCCCCGCGGCTCGGCAATACGCCCACTCCGCATGGAGGTCCATCCCCGCGTGTGCGGGGAAGCCACCGTAGCCGTCACCGTTGCCGTGATCGATACGGGTCCATCCCCGCGTGTGCGGGGAAGCCTTCTCCAGCGCCTCGGCAATCTTCGCCTGCTCGGGTCCATCCCCGCGTGTGCGGGGAAGCCGTCCGTCGATGGTGGACTTCTCGCCGCTGGAGGGGTCCATCCCCGCGTGTGCGGGGAAGCCGTGCCCGGCGCCCGCAACGACTACTCGCGCGCGGGTCCATCCCCGCGTGTGCGGGGAAGCCTTCCCACATCGCCTCCAGCCCCGTGCTCACGACGGTCCATCCCCGCGTGTGCGGGGAAGCCGTGCACATCAGCGGCCAGATGCAGAGCGGCCAGGGTCCATCCCCGCGTGTGCGGGGAAGCCGAGCTGCCTAGCTTAGCTCGCCAGCTGTCGCCACGACGGGTCCATCCCCGCGTGTGCGGGGAAGCCACGCCCTGCGGACCGTCGAAGCGTTTATGCTGCGGTCCATCCCCGCGTGTGCGGGGAAGCCCCGAAGACACCCTCGCGCCGCCAGCGCAACGACGGTCCATCCCCGCGTGTGCGGGGAAGCCATTCGGTTCGGGCGTCCCCACCACGTGATTCGGGGTCCATCCCCGCGTGTGCGGGGAAGCCGGCGGCGCTGGAGTCGTATTCCCAGAAACCAGAGGGTCCATCCCCGCGTGTGCGGGGAAGCCGCAAGCTGCGAGCGGTAGCCTTGCAGACTACGGGGTCCATCCCCGCGTGTGCGGGGAAGCCCAGCCGCACCTGCCGCGCCTGACACTGTCACCGGGTCCATCCCCGCGTGTGCGGGGAAGCCCGTGCTGGGACCAAGGGTGCTCCTCGTCGTACGGGTCCATCCCCGCGTGTGCAGGGAAGCCTCTCCCGGCTCCCGAGATGCCGGACTTCGAGAGGGTCCATCCCCGCGTGTGCGGGGAAGCCTCGTAGGGTAGGAAGCCCACTTCGCCTTCCTGGGGTCCATCCCCGCGTGTGCGGGGAAGCCGTCGCCTTTCTTGATGCCGTGTGCCGGGAAGTCGGTCCATCCCCGCGTGTGCGGGGAAGCCGTAGGTACTATCACGCTGACCGAGAACACCACGGGTCCATCCCCGCGTGTGCGGGGAAGCCTCGTGCAGCGTCTGGAGAGCGGTCCAGGCTTCGGGTCCATCCCCGCGTGTGCGGGGAAGCCGTCTCGAGCACGCGCGGCCCGCTACCCGCAGAGGGTCCATCCCCGCGTGTGCGGGGAAGCCATCGTGGCCGTCGGGATGAACTCCAGGTCGATGGGTCCATCCCCGCGTGTGCGGGGAAGCCTGCCATGCGCGCAAAGTGCCGTTTGCGGTCGTGGGTCCATCCCCGCGTGTGCGGGGAAGCCTCGTGGACGCCCTGGGAGACGCCGGCGGCCATGGGTCCATCCCCGCGTGTGCGGGGAAGCCACGTACTTCATGCCCTCGCCAAGCTGTGAGACGGGTCCATCCCCGCGTGTGCGGGGAAGCCGCGTCGACGTCGAATGCGCGGGACTCTCCGCCGGGTCCATCCCCGCGTGTGCGGGGAAGCCGTTCGCACGCTCCCGGACCTGGTCCCTGTCCGGGGTCCATCCCCGCGTGTGCGGGGAAGCCGTGCTCGCCTCGCTCGTCGGGGTGGTCGCTTCGGGTCCATCCCCGCGTGTGCGGGGAAGCCCGCGACGTACGTCGGGGGGGTGTCAACGTCGAAGGTCCATCCCCGCGTGTGCGGGGAAGCCCCACACTTGGTAGTGGCAACATGAAAAGGGACCTCGTGGCCACCTGAAAAGGGACCCCCTGAGCACTCAAGGAATGGCGTTCCTGCGGCGATGAATCGATGGACGAGACACGTTCGTCTCGTCGACATCGCCAGGAGGACGCGGAGGTGATCAGGATGAGTCAGTGGGCCGAGATCCGCCACCTGCATCTGGTGGAAGGGGTACCGAAGAAGGAGATTGCGCGGCGCCTGCAGCTGGACGTCAAGACGGTGCGCCGCGCCGTAGTCCGGCCGACGCCGCCGGTGCGGGTGTCGCCGCCGAGGGCCGGCAGCCTGGACCCGTGGCGGGACCAGATCGAGCAGTGGCTGCGGGAGGACCGGAAGTTGACCGCGAAGCGGATCCGCCGGTTGCTGTTGCCGTTGGCCGGCGCGGTCTCCCCGCGCACGGTGCGCCGCTACGTGGCGGCGCTGAGGAGGACTGTCACGTCGAAGGAGGCCTTCGTCCACCGCAGCGTGGCTGCTGGTACGACGATGGAGGTCGACTTCGGCGAGTCGTGGGCCGACATCGCCGGGGCGCCGTGCAAGGTGAAGTACTTGGTGGCGACGCTGCCGTTCTCGAACGCGTACTTCGCCAAGGCGTATCCGGTCGAGCGGCTCGAGTCGCTGCTCGACGGCATCGAGTCGGCGTTCAAGTACTTTCGGGGCGTCGTGGACCGCGTTGTCCTCGATAACACCTCGCTGGCGGTCAAGGACGTGTTGGCCGGACGGGACCGGGTGCAGACCGAGGCATTCGAGGCGTTTCGGGGCGCGTATCCGTTCCGGGCCGAGTTCTGTGCGCCGGCGAAGGGCTGGGAAAAAGGTTCCGTGGAAAACGGCGTCAAATACGTCCGGAACCTGGTGTTCCGGCCGCGGCTGGCGGTGGAGAGCTGGGCGGCGCTCAACGCGACGATCCGCACCGAGCTGGAGGCCGACCTGCCGACGCGCCACCTCGACGACGGGCGCCCAGTGCAGGAAGCCTTGGCGCTGGAGCGGCAGCATCTGCGAGCGTTGCCCGAGCATCTTCCCGCCACCTGCCGCATCGTCGCCCGGGTGGCCGACAAGTTCGGCCATGTGCGGGTGGACCACGTCACCTACTCGGTGCCGGTCCGCCACGCCTGGCGGCCCGTGTGGGTGAAGCTGTATCACGACCGGGTGGCGATCGCCGTCGGCGCCGAGGTGGTTGCGGAGCATCCCCGGGCGTTCAGCCGGGGCACCAAGGTCCTCGACCCGTTCCACGTGCTGCCGTTGCTGGAACGCAAGCACCGGGCGGTGGCCGAGGCGACGGCGCTGGCCGGCTGGCGGCTGGCGCCGGTGTGGGAGCAGGTGCGGGCCGAGCTGGCCAAGCACACGCGCAAGCCCGATCAGGAGTGGGTCCGGATGCTGCGGTTGATGGAGACGTACCCGGCCGCGGCCGTCGAACGCGCGGTGGCCGCCGCGCTCGAACGGCATTCGCCGCGCCTGGAGACGGTGCGGCTCCTCCTCCGGCAGCAGCAGGCCGGCCCGCCGCCGGTCTGCCCGCCGGTGACCCGGGTGCGCCCGGAGCTGGCGCAGATTACGGTGCCCGCCCCGACGCTGTCGGCCTATGACGCGCTGGTGGAAGGGGGTTGCTGATGGCGACTACGACTATCGAGCCCCCGCATCTGGAGACGGACCTGAAGACGTTGTGCCTGTCGACGGTCGCGGCGCAGTGGCGGCCGCTGGCCGAGCAGGCCGCCCGTCAGCGGCAGGCGCCGGCCGACTACCTGGCCCAGTTGGTGCATCTGGAGGTGACCGAACGCCGGGAGCGCCGTATCCAACGCCGCATTCACGATGCCCGCTTCCCGATGCTGAAGACGCTCGACGCCTTCTCCTTCGAGGCGCAGCCGGCGTTGGACCGCGATGCGGTGCTGGCGGTCTTCGACTGCCGCTTCGTCGCCGAGGCCGCCAACGTCGTGTTCGTCGGCGGCGTCGGCACGGGCAAGACGCACTTGTCCATCGCCCTGGGGATGGCCTGCTGCCAGCACGACTACCGGGTGCGGTTCGTGACCGCAGCCGAGCTGGTCACGATGCTCGTCGAAGCGCAGCAGGAAGGCCGGCTGGCCCGCAAGCTCGCCCAGCTCGCCCGCTTTGACGTCGTCATCTGCGACGAGCTTGGCTACGTACCGCTCGACAAGGCCGGCGCCGACTTGTTGTTCGGCTTCATCAGCCAGCGCTACGAGCGCTGCAGCCTCGTGGTGACGACGAATCTGCCGTTCGCCCGCTGGTCCGAGGTCTTCCTCGACCCGACGGCCGCCGCCGCGGTCATCGACCGCATCGTCCACCACGCGACGGTACTGCAGACCTCGGGCAACAGCTACAGGTTACAGGCTGCAAAGCGGAACCAGACGCAGGCGTCCGGCAAGGAGGGACCCCGTTGACGCCGGCGAGTCGTGCCGGCCCGCGTTCGACTGTCCGAAGTGCGGCGCCGGGGAGCCGCTCGTGGACCGATGCCGACGACCGAGCGGTGGGCCTGTCACGACGCTTGCCCCTTGATCGCGCGGCCGACCGCTTCCCCCTCCGTTACGTAACGGCGCAGGATTGACTTGTGGCGCTGACCAACGCGGAGCGGCAGGCACGTTACCGGGAGCGGCGCAAGGCCGGCGAATCCCGGCTCCGGTACCGCCGGCCGGCGGACCGGAGGTCGCGGCCACAACAGTGGAACGACGCGGTGCAGACACTCCTGGAGTTGCAGGAACAGTACCGGCAGTGGCGCGACGCGTTGCCGGAATCGCTGGCCGGGTCCGCGACCGCGGAGCTGCTCGAACAGGCCTGCGATCTGGATCTGTCGGCACTCGAGGCTGTCGAGCTGCCCAGGGGCTTCGGGCGTGACCGCTAGCGCGCCGGCCAAATGTAGTCGATGCCGAACACGCGTCGGCTCGACAAGAATGCTCAACTGCGTCGAGCACGGATATCGACAACCCGCGCTGTCGGGCCGACCAGTGTGACCGTGTGCTCACCGGCGTCAAGGCGCGTCGCTGCGCGACGCCCCCGCTACGCGGGGCTGCGGCCTTGACACCGGCTCCGCGCACGGTCACAGGCAATCTTGCCCGACAGCCGGAAACCACTCTTCAAGGAAGGAGGAGCTCACCTTTGACGCACTGAACGAGCCGGGTGCGGGGACGTCCCGGTACGAAGACGGCTTCGATTCCCGCGACGGCTCCCGTCAACGGGGGGTCCCTTTTCACGTGGCCACAGGGGTCCCTTTTGTACTTGCCATTTCCACACCTCCTCGACCTCGACTTCGGAATGGCGCTCCGGCTGGTGATGACGCGAACCGTCGAGGGCCCCGACATCGCCGACTCGTTCGACGACGCGCTGCGGCCACGAATGTCTTGCTCCGGCAGGCGGAACGCGGACGGCGCCAGAAGGGATGCGCCCCTGGAGCGGTTGCGCAGCCACCTCGACGTCGACGAGGTCGCACGTGGTACCGAGATCGTCTTCTCGTGCGATCCGGAGGGCCGCCTGACCGCGTCGGTGGCAAGCGCGCCACGACCGCCGATTGCCTCGCGAAACCTCTGCCGCGCGTTGTTCGACGTCTACCTGGGAGAGGATCCAATCGAGCGCGACGGCAAGCGGAACATCATCAAGGGGTTCGCCCGCCTGCTCGCCCCGGCCCATGGCGCAGATGAGAGGCAGCGATGAGAGCTGTGAACGACGCGGAATCCTGTCCCGGCGTCTATCCCTGACCCGAACGGTTCACGGAGTAGACGAGGCCCAACGTACCCGTATGCACCAGCGCCTTCCAGTCCTCGGACGGACGTCTTCTCCGGAGATGACCTCGCCGGCGGCGACAGACCGGAACTTGCCGCCGGACCGGTGCACCCGGACTACGGGTGAGGGGGCCATGACCCATGCCATGCGTACGCCGGCGGTGAGCGATGCAGCACGCAAGCAGACCAGCGCGCTTCCTCAGCAGAAGGCGCGGATCAACTCGATCAGGGTGTCGCGACAGATGCTCACGGAATCGATCTCGACGTACTCGTCCGGCCCGTGGAGACCCGCCCCGATTGGACCGAACAGCACGGCCGGCGTCCCCGCTCGTCCGAGGATCGCGGCGTCCGTCCAGAACGACATGCCGGTCGGCGCGTCGTCGAGACCCCGCCGCCGGAGAATCTGCCGCAACTCTTCGCAGAGCGGATGGTCGTCGGCAATCTCGTGGGGTGGGCGCGTCAACAGTTGCCGCGCGGACGCGGCGAAGTCGGTGTCCTCGCGTGCAAGCCCCGACAGCACGCGCTCGACCTCGGTCAACCCGACGTCCGACAATTCGCCTGCCAGAGTGCGGCGCTCGACACCGAGCACGCAGCGGTCGGGATAGACGCTCAGCGCCTGCCCGCCATGGATCGTCGACGCGTGCAGCGACGCTCGTCCCAGACGTGGACGGGTCGGTCCCGCTTCGAGTCTCGCCTCGACGGCCTCCAACGCCCCGAGCACGCGCCCCATGTCCAGAATGGCGTCGCGTCCGTCGTCCGGCCGGCTGCCGTGAGCGGCGCGCCCGCGCGTCTCGACCTCCACCCACTCGAACCCCTTGTGCGCCGTGGCGACTCTCAGATCCGTCGGCTCGGTCACCACGGCACCGTCGGCCGAATGCACCGCGACCAGCGCCTCCGCGCCGGCGCTGGCGTGCTCTTCGTCGGCCACCGCCGCCACCACCAGGCGGCCGCGCGGAAGTCCGCCGTTCCGCGCCACCCGCACCGCCGCGTCGACCATCGCGGCCACCCCGCTCTTCATGTCCTGGCTGCCGCGCCCGTAGAGACGGCCGTCGCGCATGACCGGGTCGAAAGGCGCGGCCATCCCCTCGACGCCCACCGTGTCCGTATGCCCGCACAGCATCAGTGCACGCCCCGGCGCCCTGCCCTCGATCACGCCGGCGACGTTCGGACGGCCGGGAGCGACATCCGTCAACTCGACCGCGATGCCGCCCGCCCGCAGAGCAGTCGCAATCCGTGCGGCGACGGCGGCCTCGCCGGCGCCGCCGGGAACCAGCGAGGGATTGACCGAGTCGATGGCGACCAGGTCGCGCAGCAGGCCCACAACAGAATCCATTCGCATGCACCCCAACACCGGATCTCGCCAGCCCTCGGTCCGACGCGGCAGCACGACGGCCGGCTGTGCGGGGTCGATCCTCGACGCATCCCGGGGCCGCCGTCAGGCCCGCTCCAGATAGTCCTCCCACAGCTCGACGTACACCGTGTCGCGCTCTGCTCCGCGCGCCCCCCACAGCTCCCGCGACGTGAAGCGCACCGTGTAGACGTGCTGAGGGAAGTCCCCGAGCTGCTGACCACGCCGGTCGGTGTCCTGGAGGGCGTAGACGCCGTTGTCGCGGACCACCCTGCCGCACTTCCCCTGGGTGTAACGCGGCAGCCGGCTGTGCCCCGGCGGTGGGACGGTACGCCCGCGGACCGTGTCGCCGACGCGGAACCGCGCCGGGACGTCGAAATCGAGAAGACCGAACCCCAGCGGAGCCCGAGGCGGCCTTTCCCGTCGCGCCGGCACCGGAGCTTCCGGATCGGCCACGCCCCGAGTCAGCTCCGTTTCGGAAACCACGCCGTTCGCGCGCAGCACGTCGACGAGCGCCGTGAACCACCGTTCGTAGTAGGAAAAGCGCAGATAGTCGACCGCCGGAACGCGTTCCTGCGCGAACCGGAAGCTGCCCCAGTTGCCCCCCAGCCCCCAGGGCACCAGCAGGCGGCGCAGCGCGTAGACGCGCCCCTCCCAGGGTTCGTGGAAGACGGGCTCGTCCGGCTCGGGCTCCACCGGCCCCATGCCGCCCATGCCGCCCATGTCGTGGATGCCGTCGGGGAGGTCATTCATCGGCAGATTCCCGCGCAACGCTCGGTGTGGACGTGCTCGTCGGCGATGCCCAGGTCCGATCGGAGGCTCAGTCCGCCTTCCGCAGCACCACCGGCTGCCCATGCGGCGTGTGCCGATAGGCGTCGGCCCAGGCCTCCTTGCGATCCGCCAGCGCGGGTGAATCGGTAAGGTCCCTCCCGGTCACGAGTCGCTCAAGGGCGGCCACCCAGTGGTGATAGTAGCGGGATCCGTCGTCGGGCTCCCCGCGGTCGGCGGCTGCCTGCAGCTCATCGGCCAGAGCCGCCGCCCACTCCTTCCAGGTGAAGTGACCCTGCTCGGACAGCTTCACCGCGAGCGCGAAGGCCTGCGCCTGCCACGGGGCATCGAACACCGGGCCCTCCTCGTCCCGCGGCAGGGGCGGCAACGCGGCGAGACGCCCGGCGTCGATCCTCGGCGCCGGTGGCCGGGCGTCCTCACGCTGGCTCAAGGTATCCCTCCCACAGGTCGACGTAGACCGAGTCGCGCGCGGAGGCGCGATCCCCCCACAGCTCCTGCGCCCCGAAGCGGACGGTGTAGACGTGCTGGGGAGAGTCTCCGAGCCGCTGCCCGTTCTCGTCGGTGTCCTGCAGCGCGTAGACGCCGTTTTCGCGGATGATCGTCCCCCGGCGGCCCCGGGTATAGCGCGGCAGGCGGGTATGTCCCCGGGGATGGAGGTTTCGCGCCCGCACCTCGTCTGCTGGACCGAAGCGCGCGGCCACCTCGACGTCCAGCAGACCGGAACCGAGTCCCCTGGTCGCGGGCGCGGGGAGCAGCTCCGGGCGCGGCCGGCTCGCATCCGCGTAGCCGCTGTCGAGCTCCTCCCTCGTGACGAGGTCGCTGCCCAGGAGCCGGTTGACGTGCACGGTGAACCAGCGCTCGTAGTAGCCCATCCGCAGGTAGTCGGCCGGGGGCAGGCTCTCGAGCGCGAACCGGAAGCTGCCCCAGTTGCGGCCCCGCCCCCAGCGGGCGATGGACCGGCCCAGGGCGTAGACGCGGCCCTCCCACGTCTCGTGGAAGACCGGCTCGTTCTCCTCGGGCTCGACAGGGCCCATGCCGTCCATCCCGCCCATGTCGTGGATGCCGTTCATCGGCGGCCTCCCTTCAGCACCGCGCGACGCGGGAACGAGCCCAGCCCGGAAACGCTGTCTTGCGGCCCCGCTCCGCCCATCCAACCGTTTCCGGGAGCCTACCCGGTTCTACGCCGCAGACTCCGGGGGCGCCGCGACCCGGGCGACGCCGATCATCGAATCGCGGGAGACGAGCTCGGCGAGCGCCTCCTCGCTGAGCCCCTCCGTCCCGGCCGGCTGCTCCGGCAACACCAGGTAACGGATCTCGGCGGTGCTGTCCCAGACGCGCACCTCGACATCATCCGGCAGCTCGACCCCGAACTCGCGGAGCACGGCGCGCGGCTCGATCACCGCCCGCGCCCGGTACGGGGCCGACTTGTACCAGACGGGCGGGAGACCGAGCGTCGGCCACGGGTAGCAGGAGCACAGCGTGCACACGACCAGGTTGTGAACCTCGGGAGTATTTTCGACGACGACCATGTGCTCGCCCTGCGCGCCGAGGAAACCGAACTCCCCGATCGCCGCGGTACCGTCCGCAAGCAGCCGGGCCTTGTACTCGGGATCGGTCCAGGCGCGGGCCACGACCTGCGCCCCGTTGCGCGGACCGATGCGGTTCTCGTAGGCGTCGACCACCGCATCCAGAGCCGCGGGATCGATCATCTCCTTCTCCACGAGGATCGACTCCAGCGCACGCACGCGCAAGGCGATATCGTCGGGCACCACCTGGTGATCGTGGTCGTGCTCGTGGCGCTCCTGAGCCGACTCCGCGGCGCCGGCCGCCCCGGCCCCGCCCGCCATGCCAGCTGCTCCCGCCGCGGTCTCCTTGATGAACTTCCTGCGGCCGACGCCCTTGTGCTCGGAACCAGCCATGTCATCCCCTCCGCGTGCTACTCGGGAAGCGCGAACGCGATCAGCTCCGGCACCCGGCCACCGCCGACCGTCAGCGCGATGTATTGCCGCCCGTCGACCATGTAGGTCATCGGCGTCCCGATGGCGCCGCCCGGCAGATCGATCTGGGCAAGCTCCTCTCCGGTGGCCTTGTCCAACGCGACGAGCCGCGGCCCGTCGTTCGTCCCGCCCGTGGTCAGCGCGTAGATCAGGATGTCCGGCGTCAGCAGCGGCCCCGCGCGGCTGCTGTCGCCGCCGAGCGGCGGCAGGTCGAGGTCGCGCAGCAGGCGGTGGTTGCGGATCCGGTCGCCGTTGCCCATCGGCTTCATCCAGACGTGCTCGCCGGTATTCATGTCGATGGCGGTCATGCGCGAGTAGGGCGGCTTGAACAGCGGCAGCCCCTGCGGCATCTGCGGGCGCGTCCGGGTCGGGCCGCGCCGTTCGATGACGGCCAGCGTGGCCCCTTCGTCGGGCTCCGGCTCGCGGTACTGCATCACCGAGTAGGCGTTGTTCGAGGGGACGTAGAGAATGCCCGTCTCGGGGTCGACGGCCGCCCCCGACCAGTTGGCGCCACCGCCGGCACTCGGCCGCTGAATGGTCCCGTCCCACATCGGCGGCGTGAAGATCGGGCCGAGCCGGTAGCCATCCACCGCCTCGACCGCCATCTGCCGGATTTCCGGCGTGAAGTCGACAAGATCGTCGATGACGGCGCCCTGGTACTCGAACGGCTCCGGCTTCGTCGGGAACGGCTGCGTGGACGAGGGCTGCTCGCCCGGCACGTCGGTGTCGGTGGCCACCGGGCGCTCCTCTATCGGCCAGATCGGCTCGCCGGTGGCCCGGTCGAAGGCGTACAGGAAGCCCTGCTTGCTGACCTGCGCGAGCGCCTTCACCGGCCTGCCGTCCACCACGACATCGAGCAGATTCGGCGCGGCCGGGAAGTCCCAGTCCCAGAGACCGTGGTGCACCGCCTGAAAATGCCATTCGCGCTCGCCGGTCTCGATGTCGAGAGCCACGACGCTTTCCGCGAACAGGTTGTCGCCCAGCCGGTGCCCGCCGTAGTAATCCGGCGCCGGCGTGTTGGTCGGCAGATACAGGAGCCCCAGCTCCGGGTCGGCGCTCATGAACGACCAGACGCCCACCTTGCCGGTCACGCGCCACGAATCGCCCGCCCACGTGTCGTTGCCGAACTCGTCCCCCTGCGGGATGGTGTGGAACATCCACTTCATGCTCCCGGTACGCACGTCGAAGCCGCGCATCCAGCCCGGGGGCGCCTCCCGCGTGATGTTGTAGGACGAGATGGACGACGGCGTGACGATGGTGTCGCCGATGACGAGCGGCGGCGACTGCACCGAATACAGCAGCGCGTTCAGCCAGTCGCGGCTCCCCCGTTCGGCGCGCGGGATGCCCTCGGTCAGGTCGACCCAGCCGTTGTCTCCGAAGTCGGCGCACGGCCTGCCGGTCTTGGCGTCGACGCAGATGAGGTAGCCGTTGCCGGTGCCGAAGAGGATGCGCTCGTCCTCGCGCGCGGGGCCGTCGGACCAGTACGCCACGCCGCGCTGGTTCCAGCGGGCGGTCATCGTCGTGGTGCCTTCCTCGTAGGTCTTGGGGTTGTAGACCCAGAGCGTCTCGCCGGTCTCGGCGTCGATGGACGCGGCCTGCGAGGTCGGCATGTTGATGAAGAGGCGCCCGCCGACCATCAGCGGCGTCGCCTTGAGGTTCGTGATGTAGGGCGGCTGGGCGTCGCGCCAGCGGTCGGGGTCGCGGCGCAGCAACTCCTCGAAGATGAGCCGCGAGTCGGCCCACCACTCGCCGCCGTCCGGCGTGTCGATGCTCAGGAAGGCGTCGGCCGACAGCCAGCGCCAGGCAATCTCCAGGTCGCCGAAGTTGCCACGGTCGATCTGGTCGAGAGGCGAGTACTTCGTGCCGCCGAGGTCGCCTCCGTAGGTCGGCCATTCACCGTTGGCCGGAGCACCCTGCTGGGCCAGCGCCGGCACGCTCGCTACGAGCGCGATGGCGAAAGTGACGATCCCGGCCGCGCCAATCCGAATCTGCCTTGTTCTATCGCGCATGTTGGGCCTCTTGACGCCTGGCTTCCGAGTCTGTCGCCGTGCCGGCCATCATAGCGCAGCCCCGCGGACGCAATTCAGGCCAGCGGGGAACAGCGGGGATCTGCCGCTCGCGTTTCAGTCTCGGCTCTTGCGCGTGGTACGGTTCCTGGCGTGAGACGCTGTACGTCACCGTCCCGCCGGCCTACCCGAACAAGGCGTTCGAGCACCGCCAGGCGCCAGACAGCTCGAAGCCCGTGGAAGGGATGGCGGCCACAACCGACATGAGCTCGTACGACGCGATCGTCATCGGAACCGGTCAGGCGGGCCCCAGCGTCGCGGCGGCCCTGGCAGGCGCCGGCATGCGGGTGGCGGTGGTGGAGCGGCACCGGTTCGGCGGGACCTGCGTCAACGTCGGCTGCATTCCGACGAAGGCGTTGGTGGCAAGCGCCCGCGCCGCGCACGTCGCACGCCGCGCCGACGAGTTCGGCGTCGTCATCGGCGGCAACGTGGCGGTCGACATGACGAAGGTCAAGGCTCGCAAGGACGCTATCGTGCGCCGCTCGCGCGAGGGCGTCGAGAAGTGGCTTCGGGCCCTTGCCAACGTGACCGTATACACCGGTCACGCGCGCTTCGAGGGACCGCGCACCATCCGGGTCGAGGATCAGCTCCTCGAGGCCGACCAGGTCTTCGTCAACGTCGGAGCGCGCGCTCACGTCCCGTCGATCCCGGGACTCGACCGGGTCCGCTACCGGACCAACTCGAGCATGATGGCAGTCGACTTCTTGCCGGATCACCTGGTCATCATCGGGGGTGGCTACATCGGCCTCGAGTTCGCCCAGATGTACCGCCGTTTCGGCAGCCGCGTGACGCTGATCGACCGGGGTGATCGGCTGCTTCGGCGCGAGTCGGCGGACGTATCGTCGTCCGTCGGGGAAATTCTCGAATCGGAGGGCGTGGAGGTCCGCCTCAACGCCGAATGCGTGGGTCTCGACGCACGCGACGACCGGATTGCCGCCAGCGTCACCTGTGACGACGGCCCGCCCGACGTGGCCGGGTCGCTGCTCCTGCTGGCCGTGGGGCGCCGTCCCAACACCGATGACCTCGGCCTGGACGCCGCCGGTATCGAGGTCGACGGTCGCGGGCATATCCGGGTCGACGACACGCTCGGGACGAGCGTCCCCGGCGTGTGGGCGCTAGGCGAGTGCAACGGCCGCGGCGCATTCACCCACACCGCCTACAACGACTACGAGATCGTCGCCGCGAACCTGCTGCATGGCGACCGCCGGCTGGTGTCGGACAGGATCGATTGCTACGGTCTGTTCATCGATCCGCCCCTCGGCCGCGTCGGGATGACGGAGGAGCAGGTGCGGGCGTCGGGGCGGCCGGCCCTGATCGGCAAGCGGCCGATGACGAAGGTGGGCCGCGCTGTCCAGCGAGGCGAGACGCAAGGGTTCATGAAGGTGCTGGTCGACGCCACGGACAAGCGGATCCTCGGCGCCGCCATTCTCGGCGTCGGCGGCGACGAAGCCGTCCACTCCATCCTCGACGTCATGTACGCGAAGGCGCCTTACACGGTCATCCAGCGTGCCGTGCACATTCACCCCACCGTCGCCGAGCTCATTCCGACCATGCTGGCCGACCTGAAGCCCCTGGTGTGACGACCGGTCGACCCGCCGGTCACAGACGTCCGGTCGCGTACCTGTGCAGCACGCTCGCCATGAGCGTCTGATAGGGCAGGCGTGGTACGGTTCCGCATGCAGACATCGCGAACCCCCGCGGCGCTGGCGCTGCCCTTGCTCGGGACCCTCTTGGCGCTAACCGGAACCGCCGGATCGGTCGCCGCCCAACCGGACATCGTCCCGCAGAACGACGCCCCGAATCCGTTCGCGACGATTCACGATTGGGCGAAGCTGCCGGACGGCCGCGAGTGGGGCTCGACCGGCGGGGTCGACATGGACCGCGACCGGCGCCACGTCTGGGTGGCCGAGCGCTGCGGCGGCAACTCCTGCGCCGGGCTCGACCTCGACCCGGTCCTGAAGTTCGATCCGGCGGGGAACCTGGTCGCCAGCTTCGGCGCCGGGCTCATGATTCAGCCGCACGGGCTGCACGTCGACCCCGAGGGGAACGTCTGGGTCACCGACGCGCAGGGACCCGATGGCTCGGATCCGCACCGCGAGGGCAAGGGCCACGTCGCCATGAAGTTCAGCCCGCGGGGCGAACTGCTGATGACGCTCGGCTCGCCCGGCGTCGGCGCCGCCGGCCGCGACACCCTCGACCAGCCGTGCGACGTGGTGGTGGCCGAGGACGGCACCATCTACGTCGCTGATGGCCACGGCGGGCAGCTTCCCGGAGCCGGTCCCCATACGACCGCGCGCGTCGTCAAGTTCGCGCCCGACGGGCGTTACCTGACCGAATGGGGAACGCACGGCAGCGGGCCGGGCCAGTTCCGCACGCCGCACGCGATCGACCTCGACTCGCGCGGCCGCGTCGTGGTCGCCGACCGGGGCAATGATCGGTTGCAGGTGTTCGACCCGGACGGCGCGTTCATCGAGGAGTTCTACCAGTACAGCCGGCCGAGCGGCCTCCACATCGCCGACGACGACACGGTCTACGTCGCCGACTCGGCCTCGTCGCGCAACGGCCAGCATCCGGGCTGGGAGTACGGCATCCGCATCGGCAACCTGCGGGACGGATCGCTCGACTGGTTCATCGACGGATCGAACCCCGAGGGCGTGACCGTCGCCGCCGACGGCACGGTCTACGGCGCCGTGGTCGCTTTCGGAGGCGCGCTCCTGAAGTACGTTCGGCCCGACGCGCCGTGGCGCGGACGGTAGGCGACGCTCGCCCAAATGCGCATGGCGCCCCCACGCTCCCTTATCCGGCGGTCACCAGAACCGCCCGGAACAAGAATCCCGGCGGCCGAGGGCGTTCGACAGGAGGATGCCGTGACGGACGGCGACACTCAAACCGGTCGTACGCGGCCGTGCCGCCGGGCGGATGACATCCGAACCCGGATGCCGCCCGGTTCCGGCGGCGCGCGACGTGCTGGTCTCGGGTAGTCCCGGCCAGGAGCCTGCGCCGTAGAACGCAACGATGTGAGTTCCGAAGCGCAAGATCCTGGGACCGTGGCGGCTGGGGCCGAACGCGGATCCTTGCGACGGGTTTGGCGGCGCTACGAGGCCGTGAACCAGAGGCGGCGCACGAACTGCCGGTAGACGGACCGCAGGTCCTGGGACCGCCCCGCGTCGGAAGCGCGTCGGAGAGACGCGTAGCGGGGCTGGCGAAGCGGCGCGGCGGGGAGCCGCAGCCGCGGGTGAGCATTACGGGCGACGGTCGCCCCGTTCGCCTGACGTCGTGTCGGCATGGATTCCTCCTCTTGAAGTGCCGTTTCCACGGGCAGGGCTGATCGGTCCCTGTCCAACTAACCATCTTAACCCGAAGCTACGTGGCTCCAAGTGTCTTCATGCAAATTCTCCGTATATTCAGCGCTTCCCGGAAAGGACTGCGGCCCCCCTGGTCCGACCGGCCGGCCGGATCTGCGGAGCGTGCGCGGCGTCCGGCGCAGCGACGCGGTCGAGTGGATGCGCCGCGCGGGTCCGGCACCCAGCGGTCCTGGACGCTGCTAGAATGCATCCATGGACCGCGGGACGCGCGTGGCGCTCGCGGCGGGGGCGGTGGCCGTCGCATGCCTGGCCGGTCCGGTTCCGGCCGCACAGCAACCGCCCCGCGCTGCCCCCGAGACCTACCACTGGGTGCTGCCGGTCGATCAACCTGCCGTCGAGGTGGCCACGCTGCATCCCAACGACTGCTACGTGGTCCAGGCGGCCGAAGGAGTGGCTTATTTCGGAGAGCCGACCGCCCGGCTGCGCGAACTCCAGAGCCAGTTGCCGATCCCCGTGGCGCACCCGGTCGAGACGCTCGAGGACCACGCCGAGTGCCGGCTGGGAACCTGCGTGCAGACCGCCCGCATAGCGGCGGCCCTCAAGCGCGAGATGACGGTGGTCAACCGACGCCTCCTGCGCCGTGTCGACCACCGTCCGACGCCCATCGACCGGTGGTTCGGTGGCGCCTACACGGACGTCGGGTCAGCGGATCGGGAGACGTATCGCAGAGCGCCCGAGCAGCGCATGCTCTTCCAGCATCTGTTCACGGCGAGCCGGGGCAACTGCTACGAGGCGAAGGCGCCGCGGACGCTGACCATCCACGTACGGGATCAGGCACGGCGCGCGCACCGCACCGGCGTCTACCACGGCTTCCTGTACATCGAGCATCATCATCCCGAGATTACAGGCAGGGCGGCCGACGACTGAGGGACAGCCGCCGGCGGCAGAAACCCGGGAACGCGAACGAACCCGCACGACCAGCACGGACAGAAGCGCACGACGGCACGACAGGAACGAAAGAAGAGGAACGCACGACATGTTCAAGACACGACGCAGCGCAGCGCGGGCCGCGGTTCTCGCGGCGACCTTGCTTACCACCGGCCTGCTGGTGGCGGCCCAGGAGACGGATCCGACCGACGGCGCGGCCGCCTGGCGGTTCGAGGAGATCGGCGACGGCGTCTTCTTCGCGACCGGCACCGGCGCGATGACGACGATGAGCAACTCGCTGGTGATCGTCAACGACGACCACACGATGCTCGTCGACACCAGCGTCACGCCGGCGGCGGCCCGCAAGCTCATCGCGGAGATCCAGTCGGAGGTGACCGACAAGCCGATCGAGTACGTGTTCAACACGCACTTCCACTTCGACCATTCCCACGGGAACCAGCTCTTCGGCGACGACGTGGAGATCATCGGCCACGACTACGTGCGCTCGCAGCACCTGGCCGACCCCCTGAACCAGCGCACGAACCGTTCGTTTTCGGCCGCCATCCCGGGCCAGATCGAGCGGATCAAGGCGCAGCTCGCCGACGCGACCGACACGACCGAGCGGACCCGGCTGGAGACCGCCATCCGCATCAGCGAGGCGCACTTCAACGCCATTCAGGAGACGGTGGTCAAGGCGCCCAACGTCACCTACAGCGACACGATGACGCTGGTGAAGGGGGGGCGCGAGGTGCAGCTCCACTTCGTCGGCCGCGGCCACACCGGCGGCGACACGATGGTCTTCCTGCCGGAGGACCGCATAGTGTTCACCGGCGACTTCTTCGTCGGCAGCCCGGGCGCCAACGGCCTGCCGTACATGGGCGACGGGTTCGTCAACGAGTGGCCGGCGAGCCTCGACGGCCTGAAGGCGCTCGACTTCGACATCATCGTGCCGGGCCACGGGGCGCCGTTCCGCGACCGCAGCCAGATCGACGACCTGCAGGCCTACCTGCGGGACTTCTGGGCGCAGACCTCGAAGCTGCGCGCGGAAGGGTTGTCGGCGGAGGAAGCGACCGCCCGCATCGACCTGAGCGCCCACGAGGACGCTTACGGGGCGCGGGCCAGGAGCGTCGACCCGCGCGCGGTGGTGCGGATGTACGAGGTGCTCCAGATTCAGCACCCGATGTAGCAGCGGAACCGGGGGGGCGGCTGGAGACCCTTCGCGGTCTCCAGCCGCCCCCCCCGACGCCACGGCCGCCGGACCGTCGCGCCGGGGCACTCCGGCGCGACGCAGGTGCGGTCGATGCGGGTCACGGCACAACCTCGACCCGGGAGGATTGACATGCGAAGTCGGCGAATGCCGGTAATCGTCGCGGCGGCGACCGTAACGCTCGCCGCCGCGGGCAGTCCGCTCCTGGCGCAGGAGGAAGCCCGACCGCGGGTGCTCTCCGCGCGAGACACCCTGCGCATCAACCAGGTCGGCTCTCCCAAGCTGTCGCCCGACGGCGAGTGGGTCGCCTACACGCTCCGCACGCGGGACATGGACGCTGACGACCTGGCGGCGGTCACGCACCTGTGGCGCGTCCGCGCCGACGGGACCGGCAACCGGCAGCTCACGCGCGGCGCGAAGAACGCCACCGCGCCGGCCTGGTCGCCCGACGGAACGATCATCGCGTTCCTGGCGGCCCGCGGCGAGGAGGCGGACGCGAAGACGCAGGTGCACTTCCTGTATGCCGACGGCGGCGAGGCGTGGCAGGTCACCGGGCACGACGAGTCGGTGCGATCGTTCTCGTTCGCACCCGACGGCTCCGGTCTGCTCTTCACGGCGCGAGATCCGCTTCCCGAGGAGGAAGAGAAACGCAGGCGAGAGGAAGGCGACGCGGAGGTGGTCGACGGTCTGTTCCGGATGACCCACCTCTGGTTGCACGACCTCGAGACATCCGAGACGCGGCGGCTGACCGAAGGCGATTTCTCGGTGGCCAACCCCGACTGGTCGCCCGACTCCCGGCAGGTCGCCTTCGAGACGCGTCCGAATCCGACCGCCAACGACCGCTGGCGGAGCGACGTCTGGGTCGTCGACGTGGAGTCCGGCGAGCGGCGTCTCCTCCACGAAAACGGCGGCAGCGACACGTCGCCGCGCTGGTCGCCCGACGGCCGCACGATCGCGTTCGCCTCGAACGCTACGGCGTCGAGCAACACGCTGCACGACAAGCTGTATCTGGCTCCGGCCGGCGGCGGCGAGCCGCGCGTGATGCTGGAGGACGTCGATCGGGACTTCTCCGTTCCCATCTGGTCCGCGAACGGGCGGTACGTCTTCTGGCCGACCGGCGAGGGCACCTCTACCGGCCTGTTCCGGGTCAGCATCGAGTCGGGGGCGACCATCACCGCGTCGGCCCCGGGTGGACGCAACAGCGCCTGGTCGCTTTCCGAGGACGGGACCCGGTGGGTATGGGTGCACACCAGCCCCGGCTGGCCCGGCGAGATCTACACCGCGACCGACGACGGCGCCCCGGTCCGACTGACCGACGCGAACGCCTGGCTGCGGGACGAGGGTGTTCGACTCGGCACCGTGGAGACCGTCCGCTGGACCAACAGCGACGGCGACCCGGTCGAGGGTGTGCTGACCAGGCCAGTCGGCTACGAGGAAGGCGTCGCCTATCCCTTCATCGTCAACCCGCACGGCGGCCCGACCGGCGCGTCGCTGGCCTCCTTCAACGCGACGACCCAGTTCTTCGCCGGGAACGGCTACGTCGTCCTGCAGCCGAACTTCCGGGGCAGCACGAACTACGGCCAGGCCTTCGTCAGCGCCAACATCGACAACTGGGGCATCACCGACTACGACGACGTCATGACCGGCGTGGACCACGCCGTCGAGATGGGCTGGGCCGATCCCGATCGCCTGATCTGCTACGGCTGGAGCTACGGCGGGTACCTGTCGGCCTGGATCGTCACCCAAACGGATCGCTTCAAGGCGGTCTCGCCGGGCGCCGGCCTGACGAACCTCTACAGCATGTACAGCACGAACGACATCCAGGACTATCTGGCGGCGTTCTTCGGCGGCACGCCCTGGACCGCCACCGACAATTACCGCGAGCACTCCCCCATGACCTACGTGGCCGACGTCGAGAGTCCGGTGCTGCTGATGCACGGGGGCAGCGACACGCGGGTGCCGCCGGAGCAGTCGGTCGAGTTCTACCGGGCGCTGCGGGATCTCGGCAAGGACGTCACCTTCGTCCGCTTCCCGCGCGAGGGGCACGGCATCGTCGAGCCGCTCCACCAGATGGACCGGCTGCGGCGCTACGCCGCGTTCTTCGGCGAGCACGTGGACAATCCGCCGATCAGCGAGGATCAGGTACACGAGGCGGAGCCGGCCGAGACCGACGACGACGAGGAACAGTGACCCGCAAGGCGCAGCCGGCCGCTACCGCCAACGACGGCAACGGAGCCGCGAACTCGCCGCTCCGGTCGATGACCAATGCCGGCCCAGCCGGCCGATACCTCCAACAGCAAGGAACAGCAACCCCATGCAGCACTGGATGAATGCTCGGCATACGCCCGGACACGCACCGGATCGCAGCGAGTCGCGAACGAGAATCACCACGACGACAAACCGCGTCGTCGGCGGTCTGGCCGTCGCCGCCCTCGCGTGGCTCGCCGGCGGTGCGCTCCTGACGGACGGCGTGCGGGCCCAGACCGACCAGCCCGGCATCTACCTCGATCTCGACGAGATCCGGGCCATCGCCAACCAGGTGCGGGCCGGGCGCAGCCTGCAGCCCGCCTCGTGGCCCAACGGCGCTCGCGTCGCGGTGATGATCTCGTTCGACGTCGACAACGACACCATTCTCATCGGGCGCAACGCCAACCCGTCCATCGGCGCGATGTCGCAGGGCGAGTACGGCGCGCGGGTCGGTCTGCAGCGGGTGGTCGACCTGATGGATCGGCACGAGATCCCCGCCTCGTTCTTCATCCCGGCGGTCAGCCTGGTGCTGCGGCCGGAGATGGTCGGCGTCATCCAGGCCTCCGGGCGTCACGAGTTCGCGGTGCACGGCTGGATCCACGAGCTGAACAGCGCCCTCGACGCCGAGACCGAACGGGACCTGGTCATCCGCGCGACCGACTACCTCGAGCAGGTGACCGGCAGCCGGCCGGTGGGCTACCGCGCCCCGTCCTGGAACTTCAGCCCCAACACGCTCGACATCATCCGCGGCCTCGGCTTTCTCTACGACAGCTCGCTGATGGCCGACGACCGCCCCTACGAGCTCATGCAGAACGGGGAGCCCACCGGCATGGTCGAGCTCCCTGTCGAGTGGATCCTCGACGATGCGCCGCTGATGAACCCGCGCGGCAACAGCTACACGCCGCCGCGCGAGCTGCTGCAGGTCTACATCGACGAGTTCGACAAGGCGTACGAGGAAGGCACGATGTTCCTGCTGACGACGCACCCGCACATCATCGGCCACCGCTCGCGCATGGTGATCCTCGAGGAGCTGGTCGACCACATCAAGGCGAAGGGCGACGTCTGGTTCGCCACGCACGAGCAGGTGGCGCGCTACGTGAAGGAGCAGGCGGGACTGTGAGCGTCGAGCCCTGGGATACCGCCACGGAGGGGCCGCTCTCCGAGGACGCGCTGCGCCGCAAGCTCGAGGCGCGCGGCTACGCCGTATTGCGCTACGCCTATCCGCCGGGCACGCGCTTCCCGCCGCACACCCACGGCATCGACAAGATCGACGCGGTCGTCTCCGGCCGGTTCCGGATGACGATGGGCGACATCGACGCCGTGCTCGAGGCGGGCGACTGCCTCGCCGTGCCCCGCGGCGCGGTTCACAGCGCGGAGGTCGTCGGCGACGAGCCGGTGGTCAGCCTGGACGCGACGCGGGGATAGCGGGATTCGCGCGGCCTGGATCGGCGACTCGGCCAGCCATCCACGTCCCGGTTCATGATTCGATCCATGAATGAAGTCTGCCCACCAACGGCCTGAGCGAGCTGGCCGACAAGGGGTTCTGGACCGAGCTCCGCGAGCATGGCAGGCGGCACCGATTTCCGCGCCGCCGCCTTCCGGCACTTCTCGGAGCGCGGGGGCTATCCGGTGTCCACAAGCGGAAGGACGTCGACTGGACGGAGCTCGCGAACCTTCTTCAGGAAACCGTGATAAGGAGGGTCATCCGGCACGATCTCCTGAACGGCGGCGGCCGACGACGAGACTCCGCGTTGCTGGAAGCGCTCCTCCAACTCGCCTGCCGCTACGCCGGGCTCGCTCCGGCCATATCCGAGCTGGCCGAGCAGGTCGGCCTCTCCCTGCATGCAGCGATTGACGGCCGGCGGCTGACGCGCTATCTCAGCTTGTTGGCAGACACCCTCCTCGTCAGGCTCATCCCGCCGCTCGACGTGCGTCTGAGTTTTCCACCCGGCAGGGCCGGACCCGCGCATGGACGAAACCTGCGTGAGTTTCCCAGTAGAAGGAACCGCGGCGGCCCCAAACTGTGCCTGGCCGACCACGCGCTACGCGCCTGCTGGCTCCAGGAACGGATCCCGCTGTCACCGGATGCGCTCGCGCAGCGCCCCGAGTTGACGACACAGGCCGGGCATCTCGCCGAGAGCGTCTTCGGCTCGGCCGCGTCCACGGTTGCGGGCCTCGACGTCGCGCACTGGCCCGCGCGGGGAACAGACCGGGAAGTAGACTTCGTCCTGACCGTCGGCGTCCGGCGGATACCTATCGAGATCAGGTAACCAGCGGCGGATCGATCAGCACCGCGACACCGCAGGCCTTCGTTCGTTCCTCGCGAAGACCGTGAACAATGCCTCTTTCGGCGTCCTGATCACGCAGGATGCGACCGGCGTGGCCGATGATCGGCGGATCGTCAGCCTCCCGCTTGATCTACATGGACGAGTCCAACCAGATTCCCGCCAGATGCTCGAAGTCAGTGTCCGTCGAGAGCAGCGTGGCATCGCTCGCGTGCGTGGTCGCCGCTAACCACATGTCATTCTGCTTCATCGAGACGGCAGGTTTCGGGGGCAGGACGCTTCGGGGCGACGCCACGGGCTTGCCGTGCGTCCACGCGTCGATCCGAGCGTACGCATCCAAAATGGCGGGCTGATTAATGCCCAGCGTGGGAATCATCTCAAGGACATCGTCAAGACTCCTTCGCCTTTCCTTGCCCCAACCGAACTTCTCTGCGAGCGCAAGGATCTCTCCTCGGCAAATCACGGAGGTAAAGACCATCGTTTCGCTATCGCCGAGGCGGTAATCTGCGCGAATCTTGATCGCCCAGGGCGCTTCCCGGACGAACCCAAGAAGCATGTTCGTATCTAGGATGAAACGTGACATGACCTGACCGTTCAATCCAATTGTCTGAGCAAATCGTCCACGGACTCATCACCCGGCCAAGCCCCGCCGAGATCGACCGGGTCGAATGCCGCCGCCTTCCTGCGGAGGCCGGGCAACATGTCTTGTGACGCTGGACGCGCTACCGGCAATTGCTCGAACACCCGGTCACCCTCCCCACGTTCACTGATCCTCCGAGCCTCGATCAAGCGCGGTTTGCCGTTGACCTTGAAGTGCACGATGCCCTCCAGAGTCGTTCGCTTACCCCAGAGCGGCCGGAGGACCTCTACGTGCAGGGATGCTGGGTCCACCCGTCCCGGCAACGCAGACCGCCCGTCCACCAGCAGACGAAACCGGCCGCTGCCGTGCTTGATTTCGTCGAGCCGGCCGCTAATCACAAAGGGTTGGGGCGACGGAACACGGTCCAGCCACTTCCTTACGCGCGCACAGGTACGGCGGTCCAGAGTAAAGCTCTCGTGGCTCCGACCGGGCGGGATGAGCTCGAATCCCACATCCGGATTCCTGGCAGCCTTGTCGAACTGGAGAACCGCCTCAAGAACCGAGGTATCGAAGTAATCTCCCGCGGGGCTGTCCTGCTGGATCTCCTGTATCGCTCTGGCAGCGAGATCGAGCGCAGTATCCTCGACTTTCAGGAGTCGTGTTCCAGATGTCGAACTGGGCAAACGCTTCACGGGCGTTATCTCCAATCCGGGGAGCCACGACCTCAACGACCGTTGACCCTGACGTGAGGCCCACAAACGTCATATCCATGGTCGCCGCAAGCCACCGAGGCTTGGCGCCCCTGTCGCTCCCGTCCCCGGTAGCGAGCAGACGAGCCGTGCGTTCTGAAGTCTTCAGGAGGGCGTCCAACACTCGCTGGAAGGTCACCACCTTGATCTGACCCTCGCGTTCCGTCAGTCCGCTGATGCGAAGCCGATAGCGTTGCTGCTGCATCACCCAGTCGGACTCCCCTCACTCGCCGCCGCCGCGCCGGTTCGCCTCCAGCGCCTCCCACAGCGCCGCACCCTCGGTATCGACCCCCGTCCCCGGGGCGATCGCGGAGCTGAGCTCCAGGTGCCGGTCGGTCTCCGGGTCGAACACCGGCCACGGCGGCAGCCCCCCGCGGTTGGGGTTGCCGGTCGCTGCGAACTGCACCCAGTAGCCGCGCATCGCGGCGGAGAGCGCGGTGTCGGTGTCGGTATAGTCGCCCACCGGGGTGAGGCCGAGCGGGCGCTCGCCGCCCTCCTCCCGGCGCGCCAGCGTGCCGAAGACGTAGACCAGCTCCGCCGCGTGGTGCGAGCCGAGGTCGGCGCCCCAGGGCGTCGGCGGCACGTGGGTGAAGTGATACAGCCACGTCTGCGCCCCGGCCGCGGCCTGCGACTCGGCGTGCGCGCGCACCGGCCCGGCGAAGAACAGGTCGTGGATCACCTTGTCGATGGCCGCCTGCGCCGCGTCGGGCGACGAGGCGTCGTAGTGCCCGAGCATCTCGTCGGCCAGCTCCGGGTAGACGGACCGGACGTAGGTCTCAAACGCCGCGGCGTCAGGGATGTCCATTCCGCGGGTCATCAGGGAGCCTTCATTGCCGTTCAGGCCGGTGATGAGCGGCACCTTGTGCTGCCGGCCCGCGCGGTACATCGCCAGCGGGTCGTCCGGAATGGCCCAGCCGTCGACGTTCGGGGCCCAGACGTTGCCGGTGCGCATGAACGGGCTGCCGGCGTCGGCGTTGGACGCCGAGAACACGTCGGCCGCGCTCGCCGCGCGCATCGCGGCCAGCGCCTCGTCGGTGTTCCCGGTGATACCCAGCGCCGTGGCAACCCGCAGACCTTGTGTCTCGGCCGCCTCCCAGCCGCGCGCCGCCTCGGCCAGCGGCCGGTCCCAGCCGTTGATCCAGTTGCTCTGGGCGATGGCCCCGTGGAACAGCCCCTCCGCGTGCGGAACGAGCATGACCGACATGACCGCGCCGCCGCCTGCCGACTCCCCGAAGATGGTCACCCGGCCGGGGTCGCCGCCGAACGTCGCGATATTGTCGCGGACCCACTCGAGCGCCGCCACCATGTCCAGCAGGCCGTAATTCCCGGATGCGCCGTGCGGCGATTCGGCCGACAGGGCCGGGTGGGCGAGGAAGCCGAAGACGTTGAGGCGGTAGTTGATGGTGACGACCACCGCCCCGTCGGCCGCGAGCGGTGTGCCGTCGTAGAGGGCGGTCGATCCGGAACCGCCGGTGTAGCCGCCCCCGTGGATCCAGAACAGCACCGGCCGCGGTTCGCTCGACTCGCGCGGCGCCCAGACGTTGAGAAACAGGCAGTCCTCGTCCTGGGTGACGTTCTGCCCCCCGTTCTGGACGCAGATCGGCCCGCTCTCGGACGCGTCGCGCACGCCCTCCCAGCCGACTACCGGCTCGGGCGGACGCCAGCGCAGGTCGCCGACCGGGGGCGCGGCGTAGGGGATCCCCTTGAAGGCGACGATCTCGTCGTTGCCAGCGGAAACGGCGCCCCGGAGGGCCCCGCCGGTGACCATGACGGGCGCATCGGGGGCGAGGACGGTCTGGGCGCCGACCGAAGCGGCGCCGCCGGACGCGAGAACCAATGCGACCGCCGCGCCGACCGCGGCACGTACGATGGAAATGCTCCGGATCATGGTCATGTGTCGTCTCCGCTGTTCGGCGCGGCCTGCGAACGCACATCGCAGCCGCGACCCGTATTGCGCCGTCTGTCCGATAAGACCTGCTTGTCCGTATCCTAGCGCCCCGAAACGCCTCGCTGGCTCGGCGTTTCGGCCCATCCCCCCCGCTCCATGACCTTGCGCCTCAGCACTTCGCTGCGCTGCGTCCTGCGGCGCAAGCTCCCAGCCCGACAACGTCGCCTGCGGCTCCGCTTGCCGCCCAACCGGGCCTGACTGGTAGTCTACGCCGTTCTACGGCGCAGACTCCTAGACGGAAATCGTCGCCCGGGGCTCCGAGCGCCTCCCAACCGTGCCGAACGGGAGTCCGCGCAGCGAAAACGGCGTAGACTCCTGGCACCGCCTCGCGCGGCGGTCGGCCGAGGCACAGTACGCTCCCATGACGAATCAGCCCTCACCGCCCTGGTACCGCGAGGTGAACCGCGAGCAGTGGAGGGCCTTCGCCGCCACCTTCCTCGGCTGGATGCTCGACGCGTTCGACTTCACCATCCTGACGTTCATCCTGATCGACATCCAGCAGAGCTTCACCGTCGATCGCGCACTGGCCGGCGCGCTGGGAACGGTGACGCTGATGTTCCGGCTGGTGGGCGGGCTGGGCGCGGGCATGATGGCGGACCGCTACGGACGGAAGCTGCCCCTGATGCTGTCGATCCTCTGGTTCTCGCTCTTCGCGTTCCTGAGCGGCTTCTCGACGTCGTACGCCATGCTCTTCGCCTTTCGCGCCCTCTTCGGCATCGGGATGGGCGGCCCGTGGGCGGCCGGCATGCCGCTGGCCCTCGAGCAGTGGCCGGCGCGGCTGCGCGGGCTGGCGTCCGGGCTGCTGCAGGGCGGTTGGTTCTGGGGCTACATGCTGGCCGCCCTGACGTTCCACTACGTCTATCCTCTCTTCAGCGGCCTGCCGGACCCGCTCAGCGACGCCGACGGCTCGACCCTCGGCTGGCGCGTCATGTTCTGGGTCGGCGTCGTGCCGGCGCTGCTCGTGCCCTGGATCCGGTCGGGAGTCAGCGAGAGCCCGGTCTGGCTCGAACGCCAGCGTCACCTGCGGGAAGCGGGCGCCGGGAGCACGGCCGAGCGCATGTCGATCCTGCAACTGCTCCGGCCGGACCTGCTGTGGGCCACCGTGCAGGCGTCGATCCTGATGGGCGCCTTCATGTTCTCCTACTACTCGCTCAGCTTCTGGTACCCGACCTTCCTGCGCGAGGTCGGCCGCGAACCGCTCGGCTACCTGCTGGCGTTCAATCTCGGCGCCGTCGTGGGCATGGCGCTCTGGGGCCACGCCTCCGAAACGCGGCTAGGCCGGCGCGGCGCGGTGGCGGCGGCGGCACTGACGGGAGTGGCGGCGATTCCCGCTTACGTCGGCGCGTCGGGGGGTGCGACGCTCGCCCTCGGGGCCGTCGTCATGGGCGCGTCGGGGGGCGGAGTCTGGGGCATGGCCCCTTCGTACCTCACGGAGCGGTTTCCCACGGCGGTGCGCGGCGTCGGCCCCGGCTTGTCGTACCACGTCGGCGCGGCACTCGGATCGCTGACGCCGTTCATCCTCGGACGGCTGCAGGACGGCGGGATGACCACGGGGTCGGCGATGACGGCCTGTATTGCCGTGTCCGGCCTGCTCGTCGCGTCCGTCGTCTGGCTGGGACCGGAGACCCGCGGGCGCCGGTTCACCGCGACAGAGGCGTGAGCCGCAGAATAATGGTCCGTTCATGGCGGGCACGACCGGAGCCCGACCGAGGGACGGGCGCGGCACTGCGGACAGCGAGCACAAAGAACAACGACGGGAGCGAGCGATGACGAAGCGGCAAGAGCGGGCGCATGAGCGCCTCTGGATGGTCGGCGCGATGCTGGCGGCATCGTGCGTCGGCGGGGCGGCGATGCATCTGTTGATGTCCGGCGCGGTGCAGGCGCAGGGAACCGCCCGCGTGGTCACGGCGACCCAGGTGAATCTGGTCGATGGCGCGGGACAACTGCGGGGCGTGCTCGCCGGGAGCGATCCGGGCGGGCGCACGTCGATCACGCTGTACGACCAGGCGGGGCAGGTGCGGAGCACGTTCGGGGTGGAGCCCGACGGAACCCCGCTCCTTCAGCTCAACGGCCCCGGCGGCGAGACGCGGCTGCGCGCCACGGTTCAGGGCAACGACGCCCTCGTCGTCGCCGGGGCCGCAGCCGAGGGGCAGGGACTGTTCGGCGCGGTCCAGGGACGACCGATCCTGACGCTGGGCGACGGCGCGCGCAGTCGCCTGCAACTGCATCTGACGGCCGAGGGCCTGCCACGCCTGGCCTTGGCCGACGGCACCGGGCAGGAAGCCGCCTCCTTCACCGTCGGCAGCGACGACATGCCGCAACTGGCGCTCTCGGCCCGCAACCGGCGACGGGCGGTGCTGACCACGGTCGGCAACGCCACGGTTCTCAACCTCGGCGGCTCCGCCGGCACGCGCCTCGTCGCGGGAGTGGCGGAGGACGGCGCCCCGAGCATCATCTTCCTGGACGGACAGGGGGCCTTCATGGCGTCGCTCGGGGAGGTCGGAAACGGGCGCCTCGGTTTCGTCGACGCGGACGGGGAAGTCACCGACGCCACGTCCCGCTGATGCCGTTCAGCAGCCCGCCGTCCGGCTGCCTTCCGGCAGCCCGTGACGGGCCACCGCCCGGTCGACTCCGGCCGGCATGCAGCCGACCCGACGTGCTATTCTGCGCGGCGGCGGCCGACCCGCGTCCAGTCTCTGCCGTCCTGCGTTGAATCAGTGTCGATGAGAGGTCTTGCCATGCGATTCGCCGACATTCGCCACGCCGTCGTTCTACTGGTCGTCCTGTTCCTCGCAGCCGGCAGCGCCGCCGCGCAATTATCGGACGACAGCGAACGCCCGCGCCGCATCGCCCTCTGGGGATCGTCGGTCCCCAACGGCACCGGCGACGAGTTGAACCTCGGCGGCTACACCGGCCGCCTGCGCGAGCTGCTCGAGCCGCGCGGCTGGGCGGTGCTCAACGTCTCGCGGGGCGGCGACAACACGATCACCATCACGCCGCGCTTCGAGCCGGAGGGCGAACCCGATCCCGGCACCCGCTACCTGACGCCGGTCGATCCCGGCTACGTGGTCATCGCGCTGTCGCTCGGCAACGAGGGCATCATGCGCTGCCCGCCCGGACAGCCTTCGCCCCGCTGCGCCGACTCGCGCGAGGCGGCCGACGCCGTCGCGCAGCAGTTCGCAGACGGCCTGCAGCGGTTGATTGCCCGGGCGCGGGAGCACGGCATCGCGCCGGTGATCGGCCTTACGTACACGCGCGGCGACTTCACCGAGGCGGAGTACGCCCACACCCGGGCGACGAACCTGCTGATCAACACGTGGGACGTGCCGAGCGTCAACCTGCTCGGCGCCATCGACGACGGCTACGGACGCTGGGCGCGGGGCTTCTTTCCCGAGCCGATCCATCCCAACGCGGCCGGCCACACCGAGATGTTCCACGCCTTCGTGCCGACGCTCTTCGACGCGCTGGAAGCCGGCAAGCCGACCCCGACGCGGTCCGCAGCGAACGGTTTCGCGCGGGTGCGCGGCCGCGGGCGGTCGCCCATGACGTTGAACGTCGACGACACGCTGCGCTCGTTCGGACTGACGTTCCAGGTCCGGGCCGAGGGCGACGGCACCATCGCCAGCATCGGTGGCGAGACCGTCGGCCACGAGGTGGATTGGGTCACGGTCCCCTTCCGCCGCGCCGAGCTCGACTTCGAGGCGATCACGCTCACCCCCACCGGCCGGCGCTTTCAGGCCACCCTCGCGATCCAGAACGGACGCTGGTTGTACACCTCCGCGAACGGCAACGCGGTCACCTCGCCCCAGCCCGGCGCCGATGGGCAGTGGCACCACGTGACCCTGACCCACCACGTGGCGCGCGGCCAGACGCACCTCCACGTCGACGGACGGCTCGTCGGCACCATCGACGAACGGCTGCAGCCGGACCGCTTCGTGCTCGGCGGCCCCGGCCCCGACTGGTCGACCGCGGTCCCGGCCCCGGCGGACTACCGGGACTGGATGGTGCACCGCGCCGGCCTGAACCCCGACGAGGTGGGCGTGCTCCACGGCGGCGGCCTGCTGCAGTCGAGCCTGGAGCTCTACGCGCCGCTGTCGGACGACGGGTTCGAGAACCACGCGCAGAGCATGTCCGAGGTGCAGGTCGACGGCCGCGCGGTGTCGGCGACGACCGAGGACTGAAGCCGGGAGCTTGCCCCGTGGGAGTCTCGCTGGTGCGGAACTCCCAGCACGACCGAAGGGTCGCGGCAAGCTGCAGGAGCGACGATACGAGCGAGAGGAGCGCGAGACGATGGGCGGGATGGTCGAGTTCGCGGCGAACGGCAAGGGCTCCGGCGGCTACCTGGCGACGTCGGCGTCCGGTTCCGGACCGGGCGTGATCGTCATCCAGGAGTGGTGGGGGCTGGTCGATCACGTCAAGGACGTCGCCGACCGCTTCGCGAACGAGGGCTTCGTCGCGCTGGCGCCCGACATGTACCACGGCGAGACCGCCACGAGCCCCGACGACGCCGGCAAGCTGATGATGGCGCTCAACATCGAACAGACCGAGCGCGACCTGCGGGGCGCCGTCGACTACCTGCTTGCCCGCGAGGAGGTGACCGGCGATCGGGTCGGTACCGTCGGATTCTGCATGGGCGGCCAGCTCTCGCTCTTCGCCGCCTGCGCCAACGCGAAGGTCGGCGCCTGCGTCGACTTCTACGGCATCCACCCCAACGTGACGCCGGATCTGGCCAGCCTGCAGGCGCCGGTCCTCGGTTTCTTCGCCGAGAAGGACGGCTTCGTCACGCCGGAAGTGGCCCGCAAGCTGGAGGCCGACCTGCGGGCGGCCGGCAAGCAGGTCGAGATCACGATATTCGAGGGCGCGGATCACGCGTTCTTCAACGACACCCGCGCCGAGGTGTATCACGCCGATTGCGCCGCCGAGTGCTGGACGCGGATGCTCGCGTTCTATCGGCGGCATCTGGGCTGACCGACGGCGCTACGCGTGCCGGCGCGACGTTGACCGCCCAGACTACGGCAGCGCGAAGGTCAGGATCGTGTTGGTCGCGATCACCGTGACGTACTGCTTCCCGTTCACCTGGTAGGACATCGGGCTCGACCGTATGGGGCGCGGCGCCTGGTGGCGGAACAACTGCTCGCCAGTCGCCGCGTGGAACGCGTAGAACGCGCCGTCGTCCGCCCCCTGGAACACCAGGTCACCCGCCGTGGCGAGGTTGCCGCTCGCCCCGATGGGGCTGAGCGCGGGGAACACCGCCTGCCACGCCTCTTCCCCGCTGGCCGGCTCGTAGGCGGTCAGCGTTGTCGTCGGGATGAACTCGGGAATGCGGCTCAGCTCCTCGAAGTTGGCGCTGTGGCCGTCGCCGTGGGGGCCCGGCTCGAGGCTGTCCCCGAGCGGCCGGACGATCATCGACACCGCCGCGTTCTTGCCGGTGACGTAGAGCAGCCCGGTACGGGGGCTGAACGCCGGCGAGCCGAAGCTCGATCCGCCGTGGGCCACGATCAGGTGCTCCTCGGTGGAGTACGGCGTGTACATCTGCCGGCTCCGTGCCTGCTGCTCCGGATCGTCGAGGTGCACGTACGTCGCGCAGAACGGTGTCATGGGCACGCCGCGCGCGTTGTGCGGGATGGGCTGGGTCGGATAGACCACCTCGCCCGGTACGTTGCTCTCGGTCGGCACCAGCGTCTCGACCATGGGGTTGATGGGCTCGCCGGTCTCGCGGTTCCAGAGATAGATCAGGCAGTTCTTGCCGGCCGAACCGACGCCGCGAATGATCTCCCCGTCGGCGCCGGTAACGTCGAAGAGCACCGGCCCGGTAACGTGATCCCAGTCCCACAGGTCGTGGTGGATCGCCTGGTAATACCAGCGCAGCGCCCCGGTTTCCAGATCGAGCGCGATGGTGGAGTTGGTGAACAGATTGGCCCCGGGGCGCGCCGATCCGTCGTAGTCCGGTGACGGGTTGCCGGTGTTGAAATAGATGAGCCCGAGATCGAGATCGATGGCCGGCTGCGTCCAGACCCCGCCCCCGGCGCGCTGGCCGTCGCCCCACGTGTCCCGCGCCATCTCCCAACCGTCGTCCTGCGGGCGCTGCGGGATGGTGTTGAACACCCACTCGATGCCCCCCGTCGTGGCGTCGGTGGCAATCACCAGGCCGCCCGGGATGTGCCCTTCCGAGAGCGCGGCCCCGACGTAGAGCGTCCCGTCGTGGTACGCCGGCGCGGCGGTGATCCGGTAGCCCAGTTCGTGGGGATCGAGGGTGGGCGGATAGGTGTCCGGGTACTTGGTCTGCAGCGCCAGCCCGACGACGGGCAGCACCCCGCCGTCGCCGAACGACTCGACGAGCTCGCCCGTCTTCGCATCGGCGGCTACCAGACTCGGGCCGTTGTAGGCGTAGATCTTCCCCTCCGCGTAGGTCGGTCCGCGGACCCGGTTGCGGCGCGCCTCGTTCAGCTCGAGGCTCCAGATCTCTTCCCCGGTCACCGCGTTGATGGCGATGACGTTGGGCCCGGCGTGGAAGTACATCACGCCGTCGATCACCAGCGGCGTCACCTGGGCGATATCGATGCCGGCCGCCACGTCGTAGGACCACCGCTCGGCCAGCCCGCCGATGGTCTCGGTGTTGACCTCGTCGAGCGCCGAATAGCGGCTGTTGTCGAGGTCGAGGTTGTGGCTCGTCCAGTTGGTCTGTCCGCCCGCCGTGATGTTCGGCGGCTGTCCCTGCGTCGTGGTCCGCCCCTGCTGGGCGGCCGCCGCCGACGCGCCCGTCATCAGCGCCACTACGGTCAGAATCGCCGCAATCGGTCTGATATGCACACTGGTGAATGAGATCATCTATCGCTCCTTGGTAACGCGAGCGTCCGGCTAGCGGTCTGCGATGAGCGCGTCGTCGTGCAGGATACCGAGTGCGCAGGTTGGACACGGGGGCACGTCCACGCCCGCCGCCAACGACCGCTCCCGGAGCAGCGCGTAGGTCTCGGGAAACGGCTCGATGGTGTCGATCGGCCCCTGGGCGATGGTCACCGGCAACCAGCCCCGCCCGTTGGCCACGTCGAGCCGCGCGCCGTGTGCGAGCAGTTGCTCGATGACGGAGTTGGCCCCGCGGTTCGCCGCCCCGTGCAGCGCGGTGTTGCCGGCCTCGTCCGCCGCGTGCACGTCCACCCCGGCATCGAGCAGCAATTCGACCGCTTCGCGGGCATCGGCCTCCGATCCGGCGCCTTGCCCGGCGTAGGTCGCGGCTCCCGCCGCTGCCATCAGCGCTGTCGAGCCACCGGCGCTGGTCACGCTCGTATCCGCACCGTGCGCCAACAGGAGGCGCATGAGTGGGGCGTCCGCTGCAATGGCGGCGAGCAGGAACGGAGTCACTCCCTCCGTGGGGAACAACGGCGATGTCTGCGTGGCCAGCCGGACGCGCTCGCGGGACGCCGCGTTCGGATCCGCCCCGGCGGCCAGTAGCGCCTCGATGAGCACGCCGCTGCTCAGGCTGCCGGTCGGCGACGGGTCCGGCACGACCCGGAAGTGCGGCCGGTGCGCCAGCACCGCGGTATGGAGCGCGGTCCAGCCGACACCGTCCGCGTTGGGATCCGCGCCGCGGTCGAGCAGCCACGCCGCGAGCTCGTAATGCCGGTTGTCGATGGCGACCACCAGTGCGCTGGAGCCGTCCGGCGCCATGTCGTCGACATCCGCACCGGCATCGGCCAGAACCATCGCGGCATCCAGATGACCGCCCTGAACGGCGAAAAGGAACGCCGAGAATCCCGGCAGCGGCACTGCACCGTGCGCCGCGCCAGCGTCGTCGCCGGTCTCCCGGTCGCCCGCCGTCGCGGCTGCGCGTCCCGACCGGGCGTGGACGTTCGCCCCACGCTCGATCAGCTCCCGCACCGTCGCTGTATGCCCCTCGGCCGCTGCCCACATCAGCGCATTCTGGCCGCGCCACTGCTCCGCCGCGTCGACATCGGCGCCGTGCTCCAGCAGGACTCGAACCGCCTCGACCCGCCCCGTGCGGGCCGCGGTCATCAATGCGGTCTCCCCTTCGGGCTGCGCGCGGTTCGCATCTGCCCCGGCCGCCAGCAACCGGGCCAGCATCGGCGCGCTGCCGTTGAGGCTCGCCAGCGCGATCGGCGCCACTCCGTACCGGTTGGCCGCCGTCACGTCCGCGCCGCGATGGATCAGCAACCCGGCGAGGTCGCCGTCATCGCGGTGGACGGCCCAGTGCAGCGCCGTCGTACCGTCGATCTCCGCCGCGTCGACGTCGGCTCCCCGGTCCAGCAGGACGCGCACCTGCGCCAGGTCGCCCTGTTTCACCGCCTCGATGAGCGGCGACCGGGCGACGGCTTCGCCGGCCCCCGCGCAGAGCACGAAGGCCGGCAACCCGCTGGCGAGGAACACGCGGGACAACACCCGTCGCATCCGAGCGGCGATGCGTCCCGCGCCCAGACGTTCGCCCGAGCACACTCCCATCACGGTGAACTCCACGCTACACGCCGGACAGCTCGCGAAGCTGCCCGGTGCTGTCACCGATACGCTCGACCGGCACCCCGGCCTTGTCGAGCAGGCTCACGAGCAGGTTCGCATGCGGCGTCCCGGCGGGATACGCCAGGTGCCGCCCGCCGGCGAGCTTGCCGCCGCCGCGCCCGGCGACCAGCAGCGGCAACGCCGTGTGGCTGTGCTGATTGGCGTCGCTGATGCCTCCGCCGTACATCACCATTGCGTGGTCCAGCAGCGTCCCGTCTCCATCCGGCGTCGACTGCAGCCGGTCCAGGAAATAGGCGAACAGTTGAACCAGATACGTGTCGATGAGGCCGATCTTGGCGAGCCGCTCCGGGTCGTACTGATGGTGCGACGTGGCGTGATGCGGGTCCGGCACGCCGATCTCCGGAAACGGGCGCTGACTGGTCTCGCGTCCCAACTGGAACGTGAAGACGCGGGTCAGGTCGGCCTGAAACGCCAGCACCTGCAGGTCGTACATCAGCTTGCAGTGCGCCCCGGTGGAGTCCGGCACCCCCAGCGGGCGATCGGCGTCCGGCATGGCGGCGCTGTGCGCCTCGCTGCGCTCGATGCGCCTTTCGATCTCGCGCACGGCGTCCAGGTACTCCGTCAGGCGGACGCGATCCTGCGGACCGATCTGCTGCTCCAGGCCGGCAATCTCCTTCGTTACCGAGTCGAGCACACTGCGGTTGCGGCGCCGCAGGGCATGCCGCTCCTCGGGGGTGGCGCCGTCGCCGAACATCCGGTCGAACACGTTGCGCGGATTGTGCTCGGCCGGGAGCGGCGTGGTCGGCGTCCGCCAGGAGAGCGAATCGGTGTAGGCGCAACTGTAGCCGCTGCCGCCGCAGGTGCCCATCCAGCCGGCCGGCTCGAGACAGAGCTCGAGCGAGCCGAGCGGGGTGTCCTGCCCGATCTCCGCCGCGGCGACCTGATCGATGGTCGTGCCCGCGCGGACGGCGGGACCTTCGCTCTTGAGGGGATGGGTGGCGTTCAGCCACGAAGAACCGGCCCGGGGATGGTCGCCGATGCCGTCGCCCCACGGATTCGCCGGGTCGTTGTCGAGCCCGGACAGCACCGTGACCGCGTCGCGGAAGGGGCCGAGGGGCGCCAGGGTCGGCGACAGCTCGAGCGCGCTGCCCTCTCCCTTGCTCTGCCACTGGAACATGTTCGCGCCGTTGGGGAAGTAGACGAACCCCAAACGCCGCACCGGGTCGGCCGCGGTCCGCGACAGCGCGGAAGCCGCGGGCACCATCGCGTCCAGCAACGGCAGCGCCAGCGCGGCGCCGGCGCCTCGGAGAAACGTCCGCCTGGGCAACGCCCGCTTCGTGATCAGCATGTATCCTCCCGCGCTCCTGATTTCGTCGATCCCTCGTCGACCCCGCTGGTCTGCGCCGCCTTCCGTCGATCCCTCGTCGACTCCGCTGGTCTGCGCCGTCTTCCGTGGGCGCAGCCTCCTATTGGTTCACTGACGCCGCCTCGCCGGCCGAACGTCGCTGCTGGAACGGCACGCTCTTCACGATGCCGAGCACCAGCGCCGAAAAACGATGCTCCCGGGACGCCGCGTCCCGCACGATCCGCCGCACCGCGGGGGCGTCGGCATACTCCAGGCCGCGCCCCAGCGCGTAGGTCAGCAGCTTCTCCGTCAGCGTCCGCAGGAACGGCTCCGGATTCGCCAGCAGCGCCTGCTTCAGCTCCGCGACCCCCGCGAAGCGGGTCCCGTCGGGAAGCTCGCCCGAGACGTCGAGCGGCTCGCCGGACGCGTCGGTCTCGCGCCAGCGGCCGACGGCGTCGAAGTTCTCCAGCGCCAGCCCCAGCGGGTCCATCAGCCGGTGGCACGCCGCGCACGTCGGGTTCGCACGGTGCCGCTCCATCGCCTCGCGCATCGTCAACTCGCGGCCGTCGTTGGCGCTGGCCTCCAGCTCGGGCACGTCCGGCGGCGGGTCGGGCGGCGGCGTCCCGAGAATGTTCTCGAGAACCCAGATGCCGCGCTTCACGGGAGACGTCCGCGTCGACAGTGACTGCACGGTGAGCATGCTGCCCTGCCCGAGCAGGCCGCCGCGCATCGGATGATCGGCCGTGCCGACGCGCCGGAAGTGGTCCCCGTAGACGTGCGGGATGTCGTAGTGCCGCGCCAGGCGCTCGTTGACGAACGTATAGTCGGCGGCCAGCAGATCGATGGCGCTGCGGTCCTCGCGGACGATGCTCTGGAACAGAAGCTCCGTCTCGCGGCGGAACGCATGCCGGAGGTTGTCGTCGACGTTCGGAAACCGCCGGAAGTCCGGCCGCGCCGCCGGCACGTTCCGCAGGTAGAGCCACTGCCCGGCGAAGTTGTCGGCCAGCGCGTCCGCGCGCGGGTCGGCCAGCATGCGCCGCACCTGCCGCTCCAGCACGTCCGGGTCGCTCAGCGCGCCGCGATCGGCGAGCTCGAGCAGCTCTTCATCGGGCAGGCTGCTCCAGAGGAAGAACGACAGCCGGGACGCCAGCGCCTGATCCTCGACCGGGTACGCCCTGCCGGAAGCCGCGTCCACCGGATCGAGCTCGATCCGGAAGAGGAACGACGGGCTGACCAGGAGCCGGGCCAGCGCCTGCTCGATGCCCCGCTCGAAGCCCCCTTCGCGGCGGCCCGCCTCGTAGAAGGGCAGCAGCACGCCCAGGTCGCGGGCGTCGACCGGACGCCGGAACGCCCGCCGCGCCAGAGCGGCCAGGATCTCCTCCGCACAGGCGCGCTCGGCCGCGGCCGACGCCTCGGGCCGGCAGGTGAAGATGCGATCCCGACTCGGCGTGCTCTCCGGCACGGACGGGCCGTACGGCCCGGTGACGATCACCTCGCTGACGTACGGCAGGTCGTGCGTCCGGTCGTGCTCGAGCAGCGCGCGCAGGAAGGGACGCCGCACGCGCTCGACCTGCGCGGCAGGCCGCCTGAGGAACGAGACCGCGAGCCGCCGCGGGCCGGCCTGCACCGGGACCCGGACGCGCAGATTGGCGTCGCCTGGCTCCTGCGGGGCCGCACTCCAGTCGGAATCTTCGGCCGCGGCACTCGCCCCAACGGTCAGCAGCCCGGCCCGCGCGCCGTCGACGGCAATCTCCACCTGGTGCGGCTCGTTCAAGCCCACGATGTCGCCACCGTTGCCGGAGGCGCCGTTGCGGGCCAGTCGGACCCGGATCTCGTACTCGCCGTCGACCGGGAAGAAGTGGTCGACCAGCGTGCCCCCGCGGGTACCGAACGGCAGACCTTCCAGGCGATTGCGCTGGGTCAGCTCGGTCGACACCCGGTAGACGTCGGCGGTCACGGCGACGCCCGAATCGCTGGCGACCGCGAGCCGGCTGATCCGGTTCGCGGCAGCCAGATAGCTCTCCAGCAGGAGCGGCGAGAGGCCGAGGACGTCGCCGATGTTGTCGAAGCCGTAGCTGGAGGTGTCCGGCGGCAACACGGACGACACGTCGACGTCGAGGGCGAGCAGATCGCGCACCGCGTTGCGGTACTCGGCGCGGTTCAGGCGGTGCAGAACCGCTGGCCGGCCCGGATCCGGATTGGCGTCCGCCGCGGCGTCGAGCCGCGTCTCCAGCCACGTCGCGACCCGTTCGTAGGTCTCCGCATCCGGCCGCAACCGGCCTGCCGGCGGCATCGAGCCGTTGCGGAGCCGCCGGACGACGTGCTCCCAGCGCTCGGCATCACCGGCGATCTCGCCGGCGTCGAGCACGTCGAAAGCGAGCCCGGTCTCGCGCCCGACCGTCGAACGCTGGTTGTGGCACGCCTGGCAGTAGCGGCGCAGGAGGGCCTGGATGTCTGCGCTGCCGCCGGATTCACCGGCCGAGACGGCGAGGTTCTCGGGCTGCGCGAAGCCGGGCCGCGCCGTCGCGGGCCCCATGCAGGCGACCAGCAACCCAACCACGACGAGAAACCGCGGTCCCAGGAGCCCGCGGCTGAATCCGCGCTGCATCACCCACTCTCCAGGCTTCGACCGGCCTCGATCCTGTCAGACACTCAGCCCCCGTCAGCGGGTCATACCCCCGTCAGATAACGCAGCTCCCCGGTACTGTTGCCGAAGCGCTCGGTCGGCACGTCCATCATGCCGAGCAGCGTGAGGTAGAGGTTCGTCAGCGGCGTCTCGTCCGGGTAGGTCAGGTGGCGGTTCCCCTCGATCTGGCCTGCCGCCCCGCCCGCGACCAGGATCGGCAGCTTCTGGATGTTGTGCAGGTTGCTGTTGCTCATCCCGCTCCCGTAGAGGATCGCCACCTGATCCAGGAGGGAGCCGTCGCCGTCGGGCGTCGCCCGCAGCCTGTCGAGATAGTAGGAGAACAGCGACGTGTGGTACGTGCCCACCTTGGTCAGCTTCTCCAGGCTCTCGGGCCGGTTCTCGTGGTGCGACAGCGCGTGGTGCGGATCGGGCACGCCGATCTGCGGATAGGTCTGCGCGGTCAGCTCCGGCGTCATCAGGAACGACACGACCCGGGTGAGGTCGGCCTGGTAGGCGAGCACCTGCAGGTCGAACATCACCTTGACGTACTCGTCGAACGAGGCCGGGATGCTCCCGGAAGGCCGATCCACCACCGGCAGCTCGCGGTCGGCATCCGCCTCCGCGCGCTGGATGCGGCGCTCGACGTCGCGCACCGCGGCCAGGTAGTCGGTCAGCTTGGCCCGGTCCGCCGCCCCCAGCCCGTCCTGCAGCCGCGCCACCTTGCGGGTCACCGCGTCGAGGATGCTGCGGTCCTTGCGCATCCGCTCGCGCCGCGCCTCCGGATCGGTGCTCGTGCCGTCGCCGAACAGCCTCTCGAACAACGCCCGCGGGTTGCTCTCCATCGGCAACGGCGTCGTGGGCGTGCTCCAGCTCAGGGTGCTGATGTAGGCGCAACTGAAGCCGGCATCGCAGGCTCCGCCGAACTCCGGCAGCCCGATACCCACCTCCAGCGAGGCGAGCTGCGTCTGTTGCCCGAGCCTTGCCGCCGCAATCTGGTCCACCGAGACCCCCGCCTCGAAGTCCGCGCCCTCGGTCGGCTTGGCGTGCACGCCGGTCAGGAAGGCGCCCGTGATCCGTCCGTGTCCCCCGGCCGGGTCCCCCGGCATCTGCGCCGCCGGCGCGTGATCGAGGTTGGACAGCACGACCAGGTTGTCCCGGAACGGCTCCAGCGGCTTGAGGATCGGCGTGAGCTCGAAGCCGGTCCCCTCCGTGGGCGGGGTCCAGTTCCGCATCACGGCGCCGTGCGGCACGTACACGAACCCCAGGCGGGGCTTCGGCCGGGCGGCCGTACGGCTCAGCGCGGTCAGCGCCGGCACCATCCCGTCGAGCAGCGGCAGCGCCACAGCCGTCCCGAGTCCGCGCAGCACGGTGCGGCGAGGCAGCGTCTTCTTCGTGATGATCATGAATCCGATCTCCTCATCTGGAACGGAAGGCTCCGGGCGACACCGAGAATCAGCGCCGACCAGCGGTAGTCGTTCGCCGCGGCCTCGCGCACGATGGCGCGAATGGCCGGCCGGTCGTAGTGCTCCACCCCGCGGCCGAGAGCGTAGGTCAGCAGCTTCTCGGCAACGGTGGTGACGAACTCGTCGCGCCGCTCCAGCAGAATGTCACGCAAGCCGGGGAAGCCGTCGAAGGCCGTCCCGTCGGGCAGGGTGCCGGAGGGGTCGATAGGCGTGCCGGCGGCGCCCGCGTCGCGCCACTTGCCGACCGCGTCGAAGTTCTCGAGGGCGAAGCCGAGCGGGTCCATCCGGGCGTGGCAGTTCGAGCACACCGGGTTCGCGCGGTGCGCCTCGAGCCGCGCACGCAGGGAAGTGACCGTCCCGTCGTCGGCCCGCTCCGGCAGGTCCGGCACGTCGGGCGGCGGGGGCGGCGGCGGCGTGCCGAGGATGTTCTCCAGCACCCACTTGCCGCGCACGACCGGCGAGGTCCGCGTGGCTAGCGACGTCACGGTCAGGACGCTGCCGTGGCCGAGCAGGCCGCGGCGCTGCTCGCCGGGCAGGTCGACACGGCGGAAGCGCGACCCGTAGACGTTCGGAATCCCGTAGTGCCGCGCGAGACGCTCGTTGACGAAGGTGTAGTCCGCGTCCAGCAACTCCACCACGCTCCGGTCGTCCCGCATCTGGCTCTCGACGAACAGCTCCGTCTCGCGCACCAGCGCGTCCCGCAGGTTCTCGTCGAACCCCGGAAAGGCGTTCACGTCCGGGGCGACCGTGCGCATGCGGCGCAGGTGCAGCCACTGCGCGGCAAAGCTCGACACCAACACGCCCGCCCGCTCGTCGGCGAGCATCCGCCGCACCTGCTGTTCCAGCACCGCCGGGTCCCCGAGGGACCCGGCCTCCGCCGCCTCCAGAAGCTCGTCGTCCGGAATGCTGCTCCAGAGGAAGAACGACAGGCGCGACGCCAGCTCGACATCGCTCAAGCGGTAGGGAGTGGCGGGATCCACGCCCGCCGGATCGCGCTCGATGCGGAACAGGAACTCGGGGTCGACGAGCATGCTCTCCAGCGCCCGCTGGATACCGGCGTCGAAACTGCCTTCGCTGCGGCCCTCCGCATAGAAGCCGCGCAGCACCTCGAGATCGAGCTCCGTCACCGGCCGGCGAAACGCCCGCCGCGCCAGCGTCCCCAGGATCGCGTCCGCGCACGGACCCTCTTCCTCGGCGGTCGCCGGGCGGCACACGAAGATCCGCCGCCGGCTGGCCGCCTCGCCTTCGCCGTCGGGTCCGCGTCCGATGGTGTCCGGGCTGAAGGGTCCCTCGATCTCCACGCTCTCCAGGGCCATCCGCTGCACGTAACCGCGGCCCGTGGAGAACGTCCAGATCGGGAGCCGGCTCGGCGCCATCCCCTCGGTCACCGCCGTCCGCTTCGTGAACGACGCGCTCACCACGTGCGTGCCCGCGCGGGCCGGAAAACGGACCAGCAACGGCTCTCCGGGAGCCACTACCCGCGCCGCGCCGGGATCCGCGCCCTCCGGCCAATTGCCGACCCGCAGCAGCGCGCGCCGGACGCCGTCCACCCGCACGTCGATCTCCTGCGGCTCTCCCCTGCCGCTGCCCTGCAGCGCGATACGGACGAGGTACTCGCCGTCGAGCGGGAAGTGGTGCCGCACGGCCGCGCCGCCGCGCGAACCGAACGGCAGGTCCTCGCTCATGCGGTCGTCCTGCACCAGCAGCGACGACAGCGGGTAACGCACCGCATCGGCCTCGATGGTCGGGTCGCCCACCGCCAGCCGCGCGATCCTGCGCGCCGCGGACATGTAGCGCTCAAGCAACCCGGGCGCCACCGTGAGGATGTCGGCGTTGTTGTCGAAGCCGTAGGCCAGGTCGTCGCCCGGGAGCATCGTCGCCGTGTCGATTTCCAGATCGAGCAGATCGCGGACGGCGTTCGTGTACTCCAGGCGGTTGAGGCGATGGATGGTCGGTCGGCCGGGATTCGGCTCGGCGGCGGCGGCCCGATCGAGAGCCGCCTCCAGCCACGCAGCGAACGCGCCGTAGGTCTCCGCGTCGGGCCGCGGGCGGCGCGGCGGCGGCATCGCCTGCGTCCGCAGCTTCTGGAGGACCTTCTCCCAGACCTCCGCATCCGCGCCGACGTGCTCCACCGCAATGTCGTCGAGGGCGAGGTTCCCGGTCAGCAGGCGCTCGTTGTGGCAGGTCACGCAGTAGCGGTCCAGCACCGCGCGCCACGTCGAGGCGTCGGTCCCGAACGCTGGCTCGGTCGGCGCCTGGACGGCTGGCTGCACGGATGCGGCAACCGCGGAGGGCGCCTGGGCTGCCGCGGGCGCGTGGTGCACGACGAGAGCGAGTCCCGTCACGAGAGCCGCGGCCGGCCCGGTTCGCTTCGTCCAACCCGTTATCGTCGTCTTCCGCATGCTCATGCCGTCCACCCGGCGCGCCGCCGCTGCGGCCGCTGCCGGTTCCACGGTCTCTACCGAATCGGACCCTCGTTGAAGATATCGATGAAGCTCTCGGTCGTCTCCGCGCCGCCGAGTGCCCGCAGCAGGTCGGCCGTGCTCCCTCCGCCGAGCCCCGGCAACAGGATGTGCCCGCCCCCCTCGGCGATCATCAGCGGCGTGATGCCGCGTTGATCCGCCACCTGCACGGTCGCCCCGTGGTCGAAGAGGAGCCGCACGGCCGCGTCCGAGCGGATGTGCGCCGCGCCGTGCAACGCCGAGCGGCCGACCGCGTTGGTGGCGTTCACGTCGGCGCCGTGATCCAGCACGAACTGCACGGCATCGAGCGTCTCCGCCTCGGTCACCCGCGTCTCCGCCGGGACCCGTCCCAGACCGGACGCCACCATCAGCGGCGTGGTGCCTTCGTCGGTCGCCAGGCGCGTATCGGCGCCGGCCGCGACGAGCGCGTCCATCACCGCCACGTTGGCGTCCATCGCGGCGAGCAGGTACGGCGTGGCCCCGGCGATGCTGACGCGGAAGCGCTGGCTCGCGAACCCGAACTGCGGCGGGTGGTTGACCAGCCGCACGTCGGGATCCGCTCCGTGCGCCAGCAGCGCTTCGACCAGCTCCAGCTTGCCGCCTCGCACCCCGTTCAGCGAGCGCCATTCCTCGTCGCGCTCCGTCTCGATGCCGCGCAGGCTGCCGGTCAGCTCCGAATGCCAGGAACCGGCCGCCCAGTGCAGCGGCGTGTAGCCCGCATCGCCGGCGTTCGGATCGCCCCCCCGCTCCAGCAGGAACATCGCCAGCCGGGTGTGCCCGCGGACCGTCGCGACGAGCAGCGGCGTGGCGCCGCCCGGGGCCATGGCGTTCACTTCGGCGCCCGCGTCCAGCAGCACCGTCGCCAGCTCCGGCTCGTCCTTGCGCGCCGCGATCGACAGCGCCGTGAACCCGCCGGCGGTGCGGGCGTGAACGTCGGCGCCACGTTCGACCAGCTCGCGCACGATCTCGGTGTGACCCTCCGCCGCCGCCCACATCAGCGCCGTCTGGCCCTGCCATGCCTCCGCCGCCGAGGGGTTCGCGCCGACGCCCAGCAATGCGCGCACGGCATCGACGCTGCCCGTCCGGGCGCACGTCATCAGCGGCGTCTCTCCCGTCGAGCGCGCCGCGTCCGGCGCCGCGCCCGCCCGCAGCAGCCGCGCCACCATCTCCGCCGACCCGTTGTCGCACGCCAGCGCCAACGGCGTCACCCCGTAGTCGTTGGCCGCGTCGACCTCGCTCCCGGCAGCGAGCAACAAGTCGGCCAGCGGCAGTGCGTCGTGGTAGGCGGCCCAGTGCAGAGCGGTCGCCCCGTCGGCGGCCGGCACGTTAACGTCGCTCCCTGCCCGCACCAAGGCCTCGACGGCCTCGGCGTCGCGGGCCCTGACCGCCCCAATCAGCGAGCCGTCGCTCGCGCCCGCCGACACGGCGCCGGCAGCCAGCAACAGCGCCAGCACTCCTCCGGACAGGCACCTCATGGCACGCATATCACCCCTCGGCGCCGCCGGCGGCGCCCTCTTCCGATTCGACAACTCCTCCAGGCTCCATGAACGCCCGGGAGCCTGGGCCGCAGGAGCCTCGGTCCAACGAAACTCCCACGCGACCGACAGGTCGCGCTAGTTCGCCAGCGGATGCGGCCTCATCTGGAAGCGGACGATCTCGCTCGTCGCCCCCTTGCCACCCTCGAGGTGGAACGGCGAACCGGTGTTGAAGCTCGACCAGACGCCGCGCCCCTTCCAGCCCGCGTCGGGATCGTCGATCCGGCCGTCGAGGCCGCGGCTGTAGAAGCCGAGCGGGTACGGCACACGCATGACCACCCATTCACCGCTGCCGGGATCGAGCGCGAGCAACGCGTCGGACGTCGTGCCGGTGGCGATCGGCACGTTCGCGCCAAGTCCCAGCGTGTCGAACTGGTCGACCCAGTTGTAGTAGTGGTAGTCGGCGTTCGCCGACCCGTCGACGCCCTTCAGCTTCGGCCCCGGCGACGGATACAGCGTCCATCCCTCGCGGCAGTGCTGGCCGGTCGCCGTCGGTCCGTTCAGCACCGTGCACTTGTCGCGGTCGAAGCTGGCGAGGTGGCCGCTGCCGCCCAGCGCCGTCCAGATCAACCCGTTGCGATCCACGTCGATGCCGCGCGGGCCGAAGCCCCACTCGCTCGGATCGCCGTTGGCGTCGTACGGCGGCTCGTACACCTCGGAAATGCAGGTCTCGGGCGGACTGTCGCCGAGGTCGAGACGAACCAGCCGCCCCGGCACGTCGAAACGCCGGGTGATCCATACCGACCCGTCCGGATGCGGTATGACGCCGTAGGCGCGCTTGAACTTGTCGAGGCTCCCGATGCGGGTGTCGCGCGCCGGATCAATCGCGACGTCGCCGTTGTAGTCCGGCTCGTTCCACGGCTTCGTGATGCGGCCGTCGCCGTTGGTGTCGATGACGGTCGGGCACCAGCCCTGCGACGCCTGCTCGTCCCCGGTCTCGTCGTAGAGCCGCGTGTTGAGCCAGCCGATCGCCTCGGTCGAGCCGCTCAGCCAGAGCGTGTCGTCCTCGTCGTCGGCGAACTGCAGGTGGTGCGTGAAGTAGCAGGTGTCGATGAGCTCGAACTCGCCGGTCTCCGGGTCGTAGTAGGACACCTGCCGTGACTCGGCGCGGTGCTGGATCGGGTAGTACTGCGCGAACCGGTGATCCGATCCCTCCAGGCACCAGTCGGGAACGTCGTTGGGCCGGACGGCCTGCGTGATCCAGAGGCGCCCCTTGTCGTCGAGCATCGGGTTGTGGGCGCTCCGGCTCTGGAGACCGGCGGGCGGTTCATTGGCCCAGTAGAGCGACGGGACAGCCGTCGACGAGCCCTGGTAGGAGTCGTTTCTCGGCCGCTCGATGCGGGTCGGCAGGTCCATGCGGACCGACGTGTGGGTGCGCGGATCGGTGATCACGAGCCCCGCCCCGCCGACGCCGTAGATCGGCCCGTTCGCATTGAGCGTCGGGTTGCGCTTGTCGGTGGTGATCTCGTCGTGGACCATGCCGCGCGGATGGCCCCACTTCCACATGCTGAGGACCAGGTTGCGCTCCCGCCCCTGCGGACGCGGCGGAACCGGCGGCAGCTCGCCGGCGGCGATCCGGTCGCTCCAGTCGGCGTACAACTGCAGCGCGCGCGGCCGGCCCATGCGGTTGATCTCGACCGCCATCGCCGGCCCCGCCCCGCCGGCCCGGATGCGGTACTCCCAGGCGTCGACGGCCGAGTCGAACTCGTCGAGGTCGAGCATCGGCATCTCGCGCGTCGCCTTGTTGCCGAGCTGGTGGCAGAGTTGGCAGCCATCCTTCAGCCGGTCCACCCAGTCGGCCTGCGTCCGCATCGCCACGCCGATGCCGTTGCCGCGCGGGCCGGTGCCCGGGAAGTCGCTGGCCGGCGGCACCTCGAGCAGCGAGTACCAGTAGTTGGCCGGATAGATTTCGGCCGCCGCGTGCGGCGAAGCCGCCGCGTTCGCGCTCAGGGCGAGATCGTCGCCGGGCCGCGCGGGCGTCCTCTCCGAATCGGCCAACCCGTAGCCACGCACCCACACCTCATAGGAGGCGTCCGGCAGGTCCGGCACCAGAAAGCGCCCGTCGTCGTCGGTCACGACGATCTTCCGGAAGCCGGTGTCGAAGTCCTGCGTCTCCGCAATGACCCAGACGCCGGCCTCGGGACCGGACGCGCTGGTCACGACGCCGCTGATATCGTCGTCCTGGGCCGCAACGGGAGGGCCGAGCACCACGAGAGACGCCGCCAGGAACGCCGCCGTCGCATACCCGCCGATCATGCGCTGCATGGTCATATCGCCCTCCCTGCATCCGCCGGGACAGTGCCGCCTGCGTCGGCGCACTACGGCCGCGCAGACTTCCAGCGCTATTGTGCAGTCTGGCGGCGGGTCGGACAACCCCTAAATCACGCGCCGTCGCCGTCGCCTTCCGCCACCGCCCCCCGCTGCACAGGCTCGCGGCGTCAGTTCGACAGCACGGCGAACTCCCGCGAGCGCGCAAGTCGGCGATCGGCGGTCACCAGGGTGAGCTCCAACGCCTTCGCCGTCGCCGCCAGAAAGCGGTCCGCCGGATCCTCGTGCGGCAGGTCGAGGACGCGACTCTCCTGCGCGATGTCGTGCGTCAGTGGAGCCTCGCGGGCCGGCAGGCGAGACATCGCCTCGGCAATCCACTGCCGCGCCGGAATTCCTGGAGTCAGACGGCCCTTCTCCACCAGGATCAGAAACTCCCAGACGCTGATGGGGGACAACCAGATCTCGTTGTCCGGCGATTCCAACTCGGTGCGGACTCCAGACGACAGCCGCTCCGGCTCGGCGACGCTCCAGATCCAGATGTGCGTATCCAGCAGGAGCTTCACGAGCGCAGGACCTCCCATTCCGTTTCGTCCAGCGCGGGCGAGACGATGTCGCCCGTGATGCGGAGCGTGGAACGCATGCAGCCCAGCCACCGCTCCGGACGTTCGGGGGGCGACGGGGGCACCACCTCCGCCACGGGCTTGCCGAAGCGGGTGATCAGGACCGGCTGCCCCGTTCGGTTCACGCGGTCGAGAACGGCCAGACAGGTTGCCTTGAACTTCGAGATCGCGAGCTGTTCCACGTAAGCCTCCACCACTCATGATAGACCATGGTCATGATCCATGGTCCATCCAAATCGTCGCCGCTACGCACCGGCGGTCAGCTTCTCAAGATGGACTCCGTCAATCACGGCCACACCCAGCTCCTGCGCCTTGCGGAGCTTCGAACCGGGCTTGTCCCCGGCCACGACATAGTCGGTGTTGCGGCTCACGGACCCGCTGACCTTGCCGCCAGCCGCCAGAATCCGCGCCTTGGCCTCGTCGCGGGTCATGCCGTCCAGCGTTCCGGTGAGCACGAACACCTTCCCGGCGAGCGGATGAGGCTGCCGCTCCTCCTGCTCGTCGTCCTCGAAGCACAGACCGTGCCCTCGCAACCGCTCGATCAGGTCCCGGTGCATGCTTGCCCCGAAGAAGTTCCGGATCGATTCCGCAATGCGAGGTCCGACCTCTTCTACTTGCTCCAACTCCTCCGCCGATGCCGATGCAAGCGCATCGAGGCTGCGGAAGTGACCCGCCAGCAACGATGCGGTCCGGTCTCCGACATGCCTGATGCCGAGACCGAATACGAGGCGACCAAGCGGCAGATTCTTCGATTGCTCCAGACCATCCAGGATCCTGCGAGCGGACTTTTCGCCAAGTCGGACCCTCAGAGGCAGACTCGCGAATTGCTCGGTCGTCAACCGCCACAGATCGGTCGGCGTCCGTACCAGGCCGTGGTCGACCAGCTTCCCGGCCAACGTAGCGCCCAGGCCCTTGACGTGCTTCGCACTGCGAACAACGAAGCACCGCAAAGCCGTGCCGTGCGACTCCGGTTGCTCGTTGCGCCCCCCGGCCGTCACTCCGGTTGGGCTGGCGGGTTCCTCGATCGCGGCCACCTCCTTCGCAATCTCGGACCTCGAGCGCGCAATGCCATGCACGAGCATCGAGGCCTTCTTCTTGCCAATGGTGGACTCCTTTTCGAGGTCCGCCAACTGCTCCGTCCGCAGTTCGTACAGGTCGGCGAAATCCTTCACCAGGCCATCGTCCACGAGCGCGTCGACCAACCACGCGCCCAACCCGTCGATGTCCAGCGCGGTACGCCGCGCGAAGTGCAGGATCGATTCCTTCAACCGCGCGATGCAACTGACGTTGATGCACCGGGCGACCGCCTCTCCCTCCTCACGCACCACCGGAGCCTCGCACGCGGGGCACCGGGACGGCATCGAGAAGGACCGGCGATTGTCGCCTTCGCGTACGACCCGTACGACCTTGGGGATCACGTCGCCGCTCCGCTCCACCAGCACGGCGTCCCCGATCTGCAGTCCGAGGCGCGCGATCTCGTCCGCGTTGTGCAGCGTCGCGTGCGACACGGTCACTCCGCCGACCTGGACGGGCCGCAACCGGGCGCGGGGCGTCACTGCGCCGGTCCTCCCCACCTGCACGTCGATGTCCTCGACGACCGTCTCGACCTGCTGCGCCGCCGGCTTGCAGGCGACGGCCCAGCGCGGCGATTTCGACGTGGCCCCGAGCCGGCGCTGCAGGTCCACGGCATCGACCTTGAAGACCAGGCCGTCGATCTCGTACGGGAGATCCTCCCGCCGGGGAAGCCAGGCATCCCGGAACCGGCGCAGTCCATCGACGCCGCGCAGCCGGTCACGTGCCTTGTTCACCTTGAACCCCAACGCCGCGAGCGCCTCCAGCGCCTCCCAGTGCGATGCGAAGACCGACTGCCCTTGCGCAAGCAACTGATAGGGGTAGAAGTCGAGTCGCCGGGAGGCGGTAACGGACGCGTCCAGCATGCGCAGCGATCCCGCCGCCGCGTTGCGGGGGTTCATCAACGGCGGCTGCCCTTCCGCTCGCAGTCGGGCGTTCAGGGCGGCGAAGGACTTCTTCGGCATCACCACCTCGCCGCGCACCTCGAATTCCACCGGCACTCCCAGCGCCGTACGCTCGCGTGCCGAAATCGAGAGCGGCAGTGAGCGCAGGGTGCGAGCATTCGGTGTGATCACCTCACCCTCGACCCCGTCGCCGCGGGTCAGCGCCCGCGTCAAGCGGCTGTCGGCATCCGCGTCTTCCAGCAAACCGGGCTGACGAGTAATCGCATCACCACCCGCCGCGTCGCGCTCCGGACCGAAATGCACCGCCATCGAGAGGCCGTCGAGCTTCAGCTCGCCGACGTAATCCAGGACTTCGACGCCGGCCAGCTCCCGCGCGCGACGGTCGAAGTCCGCGAGCTCCGCCTCGTCGAGCGCGTTGTCCAGGCTGAGCATCGACGAAGAGTGGGCCGCCTTCTCGACGCCCGCGCGCGGCGCGCCGCCGACTCGCTGCGACGGCGAATCGGGCGCGATCAACTCCGGATACCGTTCTTCGAGTTGCTGCAGCTCCCGCAGCAGTGCGTCGAACTCGGCGTCGCTTATTCGGGGATCGTCCAGAACGTAGTAGGAATGCTCGTGGCGTCTCAACTCGCCGCGCAGGGCGGCCACGCGGACCCGGGCTTCCTCAAGCGTGATCTCGGATCCGGAATCGGCAGGCATCGGCAACTACGTCAGACCTCGACTACCGGCCGCCGGAGCCCGACCGTGATCAGCGATCTCGCGCCAGCACGTAGTCCGGCAGCGCCAGCAGCGCATCGCGCTCGACCGATGGGGGGAACCCGATGAGGCAGTCCCTGGCCGCCGCCGCGTGCTCGACGGCCCGGTCGTAGGCGTAATCCGTGGCGCGATGCTCGCGCAGCAGAACTCCGAGTTCACGCCAATCGCCCATATCGATCTCGCCGGTCTCCACCGCGACGCGCGCGATCTCCCGCGCGCGTCCATCCGCGGCCTGCCGATCGAGCAGGCGGATCAGCGCCAGCGTGACCTTGCCTTCGCGCAGATCCTGGCCGACCGGCTTGCCGAGCGTGGCCTGATCCGCGGTGTAGTCGAGCAGATCGTCGACGAGCTGAAAGGCGACGCCGAGATTGAAACCGTAGTCACGGAGTGCGGCGCGTTGCGCGTCGGTCGTGGTGCCGAGCATGCCGCCGATCTCGGCGGACCCACCGAACAGATAGGCCGTCTTGCGCCGGATGATCTCGAAGTACTCGTCTTCCGAGATGTTCACGTCCCCCGTCTTCGTCAACTGGTACAGCTCACCCTCTATCATCCGCCGGGTGACGTCGCACAGGAGCCGCACGATGGGGATGGCGTCGTCGTATGTGAGAGCCAGCTTCATGGAGCTGATGTACAGGTAGTCTCCCAGCAGGACGGTCTTGTCGTTGCCCCAGCGCGAATGCGCCGCGAGCCGGCCGCGCCGCAGCTCGGACTCGTCGATGATGTCGTCGTGAACCAGCGTCGCGGTGTGGATGAACTCCACCGCGGAGGCGTAGACGACCGCGCGCTCCCCGGTGTAGCCGGCGAGTCGCGCGGCCAGCAGCAACAACGCGGGGCGGACACGCTTGCCGCCGCTGGCCTGGATGTAGCGGGCCATGCGCGGAATCACCTCGTCCACCACGTGCACGGCTCGCGGTCCCCGCGCCGTCCCCACTCCAGCCGCCTCCAGGGCCGCCGCGTCGGCCTCGACGGCCGGCCGGACGTACGTGGCGTACGCCTGCTCGACCGCTTCCAGGGACCTGCGGATCGGTTCGAAAATCTGCTCGAGGTCGGCGGGCGCCGACGACTTGAGTGCCACGTTCACGCCGCGAGAATCAGACCACAGTTGCGCCGCGAGCGTCAACGCTCCGGGCCGCAAACAGTACATCGTACGACCGCCGCGTCGCATCGGCAATCTCGCCGCGGGTCGCTCCGCGCACCTCGGCAAGCGCGTCGATCACCTGCACCACGCGCGCCGGCTCGTTGCGACGGCCCCGGTACGGAACGGGCGACAGATACGGAGAATCGGTCTCCGCCAGAAGTCGATCGGCGGGCACAATCGCAGCCGCCTCGCGAATCGCCGTTGCGTTGCGAAAGGTGACGATGCCCGAGAACGACACGTGGAAGCCCAGGTCCAGGGCCCGGCGCGCAAGCGCGGCGTCCCCGGCAAAGCAGTGGAAGACTCCCTGCACGTCCCCGCCCCCCTCGGACCGCAGCGCGTCCACCGTGTCGTCATCCGCCTCCCGCGTGTGAATCACGAGCGGCCGCTCCAGCTCGCGCGCGAGCGCGATCTGGCGGCGAAACACCTCGACCTGGGTCTCGCGCGGCGCGTAGTCGTAGTGGTAGTCGAGTCCGATCTCTCCGATCGCACACGCCCCGGCCCGCGCCTCCACCGCCCGGCGCACGAACGACGCCACCCCGTCCACACCACCGGCGAGGTCGCCTGTCGCACCGGCCTGGTGGGGATGGACACCAACCGCGAAGGCGACATCCGGCCAGGCCTGCGCCACCCCGTCGGCACGACCCGCCTCTTCCTCGTTCGACGCGTCGAGGATGCAGAGCGCACCGTCGACCCCCGCGCCGCGCGCCCGCGCGACCACCGCGTCGAGGTCGGCGGCGAACTGCTCGTCCGCCAGGTGGCAGTGCGAATCGATCATCGGATCGCCGATCCGGCGGGAGCCCGCTCGGGGTCGTCGGGTCTCAGCAGCACGGGCTGCCCCTCGGCGTCCAGCGCTGCGAGCACCATGCCGTTCGACTCGATGCCCATCAGCCTGGCCGGCTGCAGGTTCGCCACGAAGACGACGTGCCGTCCCACCAGGCTCTCCGGCTCGTAGGCCCTGGCGATACCGGCGACGACCTGGCGCACGCCGGCACCGTCGTCGATCTCAAGCCGCACGAGCTTCTTCGACTTGCGCACCGCCTCGGCCGTCACCACGCGCCCGACTCGCAGCTCGACCTTCGCGAACTCGTCTATCGAGATTCGCGGTGTCTCGTGAGCCGCCTCTGCGACCTCCGCCGTGCCGGTCCCGGCCACAGCCGCGGCACCGCCGCTCGCGGCCGCCGTGGCCCCATCGACCTCCGTCAGGGGAGGCGTGGCTGCCGCGGCAGGAGGCGCTTCGTCCACCGCCCGTCGTTCACTGTCGTTCATTGTCCGCTGCTCCCTCCGTTGGACGCCGGTGTCGGCATCGGCCGCCACCCGCACCTTCCGCCCGACCACCTTCCTCGGGGGTGAAACCTTCCGTTGCGCGGCCGCGCCGCCGTCCGCTGCAGCCCGGCCGGGATCGAGCCGCGGCCAGAGCGGATCGCCCTTGACGACGCGCCGCTCGGCGCCGGGCGGCGTCGCCCAGACCCCGTCGCGGTCGAGATTCAGGTCGGCGCCGTCGGCCGGCGCCCCGACGCGCGCCAGCACCTCCCGGCACGAGCGCGGCATGACCGGGGTCAACAGCACCGCCGCGATTCGCACCGCCTCGCTCACGTCGTAGAGCTGCCGGTCGAGCTCCGCCGCACGCGCCGGATCCCGCGCCGTCACCCACGGCTCGACCGCCGCGATGTACTCGTTCGCGGCGTCGACGAGTTGAAACGCAGCCGCCACGCCGCCGTGGAGCGCGAAGGCGTCCATCGCCTCCCGGTAAGCCGCCACTGCCCCAACCGCCGCCTCGGCCAGCGGCCCCGGAGAACTCGGCGGCGCCGTCAGCCGTCCCTCGCGGTAACGGTGGGCCATCGACGCCAGTCGGGACACCAGGTTGCCGAAGTTGTTCGCCAGATCGACGTTGTAGCGCTCTTCGAAGCGGTCCCAGGTGAAGTCGCCGTCCTGGCCGAACGCGATCTCCTTGGTGAGGTACAACCGCAGCGGATCCGGTCCCAGGCGATCCGCCGCCTCCAGGGGATCGACCACGGTACCGAGCGACTTGCTCATCTTCTGGCCCTGCCAGTGCACCCAGCCGTGCCCGAAGACGCGCCGCGGCAGCGGCACTCCCGCGCTCATCAGCATCGCCGGCCAGATGACGCAGTGGAAACGGGTGATGTCCTTGCCAATGACGTGGAGGTCGGCGGGCCACCAGGTCTCGAACAGCGCGTCGTCCGCGCCGTAGCCGACCCCCGAGATGTAGTTGATGAGCGCGTCGAACCAGACGTAGATGACGCTGCCGGGATCCGACGGCACGGGGATGCCCCAGGCCTGGCCGGTCCGGCTCATCGAGATGTCGTCGAGCCCCGACTCCAGCAACCTGAGCATTTCGTTGCGGCGGATCTCGGGCTCGAGAAACTCCGGATGCGCCGCGTAGTGGTCGAGCAGACGCTGCCGGTACTTCGAGAGCCGGAAGAAGTGGTTCTTCTCCTTGATCCACTGCGGCGGCTTGCGGTGCACCGGGCAGTTGCCGTCCTCGAGGTCCTTCTCCGTCTTGAACGCCTCGCAGGAAACGCAGTACCACCCCTCGAAGTAGCCCTCGTACACGTCGCCCGCTTCCGTCAGCCGCGAGGCGAGCGCCGTCACGCCGGTCCGGTGCCGCGCCTCCGTCGTCCTTATGAAATCGTCGAACGAGATGTCGAGCCGCGCCCACACGTCGCGGAAGGCCCTCTCCATGTCGTCGCAGAAGGCGAGCGGCTCGACGCCGAGCTCGCCCGCGCGCTGAAAGACGTTCTGCGAGTGCTCGTCGTTGCCCATCATGAAGCGGGTCTCGATGCCGCGCAGCCGCTTGTAGCGGGCGATGACATCGGCCGCAATCTTCTCGTAGGCGGTCCCCAGGTGGGGCCGGCTGTTGACGTAGTCGATAGCCGTGGTGATATAGAACCTGGACATCGGATTCAGGAAGCGGTCTCCGCGTTGCGGTCGAGCCACGCCTTGACGGCGATGGCCTGTACGTCCTTTATCGACAGCCCTCGCTCGGCCGCCAGCCGCGCGCAGTCGTCGAACTCGGGAGCCGCGTTGCGTAGCGCGCCGTCGCGCCGCGCCACCTTGATGCGAACGGCGCCGATCGGCGTCTCGACGGCGATCTCCTCCCGGTCGAGCCGCTCGCGTTCGGTCTCGGTCACCCGCACGCCGATGGTGGTCGACTCCCGGAACAGCACGTCCGCCAGCGGGGCGCGCCGGCCGGGGGGCGCCACCACGGTCACCAGCGTGCCCGGACGGTTCTTCTTCATCTGAATCGGCGCGTAGAAGACGTCGAGGGCGCCTTCCGCAACCAACAGCTCCATCAGCGCTCCATAGAGCTGCGGGTTCATGTCGTCGATCTGGCACTCGAGAACAACCACGCGCTCGAGATCGCCACACTCGGACCCGTCCCCCACCAGCGCCCGCAGGACGTTGGGGCGGCCGGCCGGATTCCGGTCGCCGGCCCCGTAGCCGATGCGCTCGACCCGCATGGGCGGTGCCGTGCCGTAGGCATCGGCGTACTCCGTCACGAGAAGGGCCCCGGTCGGCGTGACCAGCTCCGCCGGCGGTCCCTGAGCGTACGTCGGCACGCCGACCAGCAGCTCCGCCGTGGCCGGCGCGGGCACGGGCAGCACGCCGTGCGCGCACTCGACGGTTCCGGAGCCGACGTTCAGCGCCGAGGCCACGACCCGGTCGGGCGCCAGCCATTCCAGCGCGGAGACCGCCGCCACGACGTCCACGATGGAGTCGACCGCGCCGACCTCGTGCAGGTGCACCTCCTCGACCGGTACCTGGTGAATGCCCGCCTCCACCTCCGCCAGCCGGCGGAAGAGCCGCGAAGCACGCGCCCTGCCGCCCGGCGACAACGACGACCGGTCGACGATCCCGTTGATTTCCGTCAGGCCGCGGTGGTGGTGGTGGTGGTGTCCGCGAGCGCGCTCCCGGCCATGGGTATGGCCCTCCTCATCGCCATGCGTATCGCCGTGCTCGCCGCCGTGCGTGTGGGGGTGCTCATGGCCATCCGCGTGGCCGTGCTCATGGCCGTGGCCGTGGCCGTGTTCGTGGCCGTGGCCCTGGCCGTGCACATGCCCGCCACCATTCCCCGCTTGCGCGTCGGCCGCCTCGCCATCGACCGTCACGCGGAACTTGGCCGCGCCGATCCCGCTCCGGTCCACGCGTTCGCTCCTGACCCGGACGCCGTCGAGCCCGAGCGAATCGACCGCCTGCCGGAGCACCTCGAACGGCACGCCGGCATCGACGAGCGCGCCGGCGAGCATGTCGCCGGACGCACCCGAGAAGCAGTCGAGATACAGGATTCTGGACATCAGTCCCTGGCGCCCGCGGCGTTTCTACGGCGCAAGCTCCTAGAGTCGGCCATGCTCCTTGAAACTGTAGTAGCAGGCATCCGCGAGCACCATGTGATCCAGCACGTCGATGCCCATGATGGCGCCGGCCTCCACCAGGCGCGCCGTCAGGGCCACGTCGTCCTCGCTCGGCGTGGGATCCCCCGACGGATGGTTGTGAAACACCACGATCGCCGCCGCGCCGCCGGCGGTAGCCATCCGGAACACTTCCCGCGGGTGTGCGAGGGTCTCATCCAGCGTACCGACCGACAGCAGCGCCGTGAGCAACACGCGGTGACGGGCATCGAGCTGCACGACGCCGAACTGCTCCACCGACCGCGCGCCGTAGCGCGGCAGCAGGTAGCGCGCCATGTCGCGCGGCCCGCCCAGCCGTGTCCGCTCGTCGGGCAACGCCAGCGTACGGCGCCCCAGCTCGATAGCGGCCATGATCCGGGCGGACATGGCGGGTCCGACACCGGAAACCCCCTGCAACTGGCCCTCGAGGGCGCGCGTCAACCCGTGTACACCCCCGGCATGGGAAAGCACCCGGTTCGCGATGTCGAGCGCGCTCTCGTGCTGAGATCCGTGGCCGAGTACCGCGGCAAGCAGTTCGTTGTCGCCAAGCCCGGCCGGGCCCAGGCGCCTCAGCTTTTCGCGCGGCCGATCGTGGAGAGCCAGTTGCCTTACGCTCACGCGGAACTCGCATTCAATCCGCGTGCCGCGCTGCCGGCTCGATCGTACTACACCGGCCGCACCGACGGAGCGCCCGCCGGACGGAACATGCCTCTCCACCCAATCATGAGGTCGACCTGCCCGATTCGGATGCACCTGATGACCGGCCGCGTGCGACGGAACATGCCTCCCCAGCCCATCATGAGGTCGACGGCGGCGGGACCCACTGACCACGCGCGACGATATCGGCCCACCCCGTGAGCCGGATCTCGTCCTCCGTCCAGTCGACGTGCTGCGTTCCGCCCGGAGAGACGACCTCCGCGCTCCTCGACGCGCCGCCGAAACGGGCCGCCGCAACCGCCGCCGCGCACGCGCCGGTACCCGAGGCCAGCGTGGGCCCGACGCCCCGTTCCCAGATCAGGATGCGAATCCGATCGGGACGCTCGACCGTTGCGAACTCGACGTTGGTCCCTTCCGGAAACCGCTCATGCGTCGCGAGGAGCCGCCCGAGAGCCCGGAACCGACGTTCCCCTTCGTCCATGGACGACGAGAGCACGACGCATTGCGGGTTGCCGACGGACAGCACGACCACCCGTACCCGCTCGCCCCCGACGGCCAGCTCCTCCTCCCGCAACCCGAGTGGCAGTCCCATACCGGCCCGGAACGTATAGCGCGGATGCATCGCCTCCAGCAGCGTCAGCGTCTTCAGGCCCCCCGCGGTGTCGATTTCCAGCCTGCGGCCCGCGGCGGAGGTCTCGATCGAAGCGGTCTCGACCAGCAGCGCTCCCAGGCACCGCACGCCGTTGCCGGACACCTCCGCCGAGCTGCCGTCCGCGTTGAAGAGCCGCATCGCCGCGCCAGCGGGGGTCCGCCGGTAGGCGATCAGGCCGTCCGCGCCGACGCCGTGCTGCCGCCGGCAGATGGCCCGCGCCAACGCGTCGAGCGGCGCCGGGTCGACGCCGCCCTCCTCGATGAAGAGGAAGTCGTTGCCGTAGGCGTGCGCCTTGACGAACCCGACCGTCGCGGTGCGTCGCTCTGAGCTCACGGCACCTCGAACGCCCGGAATACCCATGTCAACCCGGTCGTCACGCCGAGACCGGCGTCACGCGCAGTGATGCCGGCCACCAGCGCGGCGTCCACTCTGACCAGCCCCCGGGTCAGGCGTGCCCCGAAACGGACGTAGCCGGAGCTGTCGGTCCCGGGGGGCGGGTCGCCACGCCGCGTATTGGCGCGGCCGTTCACCTCGCCGACGATCTCGGCGCCCTCCGCGAAAGCGCGAGCGAACGAGATCCCGTATACCAGCACGTCGTTCTGCCGGTCGCCACGAGTGGGGTCGCTCAGAATGCCGAGACCGACGTTGCCTACCACACGGAGCGATCGGACCGTCTTGCCGACCAGCAGCGTGTTGTAGAAGTCCATCGTGTCCAGCCCGATCCCCTCCTCGTTGCCCGCGTTCGGCAGCTTGGTGGCGAACCGAAGCGCGATTCCGGGGCGGACTCCACCTTCGGAGAGCAGGCGCGTCTTCGCGCCGACCACCGTATCGGACCAGCTCGACGTGCTGCTGCCGCTGGCCCGCAACAGATGGGACAGCGGCGCGCGCGTCCGATTCGTGATGCTCAGGGTGTCGTAGGACAGGCCGTCGATCTGCACCTCGGCGATCGAGCTCACCCCTATGCTGACTCCAAACCGGGGGAGGCTGCGCAGGTGACCGGTCAGGCCGGACACCGGAAAGTGCTGGTCGCGCTGATAGTCGAATCCGGCCTCCATCAGCACGATGCCGGCGCCAACGGATTCCGGATCCTCGGTCACGAGCGGCCGTTGCTGTGCAGGGGCCGATGCCGGCCAGACGAGGAACGCCAGCGGCAGCAGGAGCAGTAGACGGAGCATGTACAGATTCTACGAGCTTGCGCCGCAAAGCGCAGCGCATCCAGGTTCCATGCCTCTACTCGTGTTGAACGAGGGCCAGCCTTCCGGCTGGCCGGCAAGGGCGCCTTGCACGGTCGGCCGCGTCTGTCACTCGAAGGGCCGGAGCGTAATCGGGATAGGGGGGAGCCTCGCGGCTCCTCCCCTCCCACACCACCGTGCGTACGGGTCCGTACACTGTGGTTCGACGGAGTCAAGCGGCATGGCCTGCCCCCACCACCCCAGGGTTCCTGCGCCTCGGATCTCACTTCGTTGTGTTCTACGGCGGAAGATCCCGCCTTCTGGGGTCGGCGGAGGATCCCCGGACCGAGCCGCAGTCACGCCCCCAACGGATGTAGACCAGCGCCGCCGCGTCGTAGAGCGCGTGCGCGACGATCGGCGCCAGCAGCCCGCCGGTCGCCACCGCCAGCCAGCCGAGCGCCGCTCCCATGACGGCGACCCAGCAGCCGAAGGCGAGCGTGCCGCGGCCTCCGGTGTGCAGCGCGCCGAAAACGAGGCTCGCGGGAATCAACCCAATCTCCGGCTGCAAGACGCCGCGAAACAGCAGCTCTTCGCCGACGCCGGCGGCAACCGCAATGACGACAACCTCGCGTACCCCGATCTCGGCGAAAAGCGGCTTCACGATGTCGCGATACACGCGGCGGACGGCGCGCACGGCCCGAACCGGGGGTGCGTGGCAGAGCAACCAGTGGTTGACGGCGGCGAACGCGGCGGCCGCCAGCAGACCGGCGACGGCATCGCGCACCCCCGGGCCGGAGCCGGTCTCCAGCGGGAGGCTGCGGTAGCGCGCCCAAGCCAGGGCCAGCAGGACGAGGAGGGCCTCGCCGGCTAGCGCCAGCCGCAGCAGCTCGCCCGCGGTCGGGCGGCTACCGCTCGCTGTCCAGCGGCTCTTCACCAATGCCTGGACACTCCTTCTGCCGCGGCAGAAACCGCTACCATTACGGTACCACCAGTGCAGGGGGCGCGATTGATGCTTCGGTCCGGTTCGGGAGGGCACCGCCCGGCGGGAGATGTCGAACCTGACGGCGTCGATGTCGTGCTGCTCGCGGACGTCATCCGGTACCAACGTGGGCTGGAAACGACAGCCGGACGGAAGCCTCTTCTTCTAGGACAGTCCACCAGTGTCGCCTGACAATCCGTCGCACGAATGGTGCGAACACGCCACTCCCGAAGATGTCTACTACGCCTACCGGCTGTTCTTGAAGCGACGGCCCGACCCTGACGGTTACGCACACTACCAGCGTCTCGTCGCCAAGGGACTGCCCCTGGAGAGTCTGATCAGGAGTTTCGCCCAGTCTGACGAAGCGCGGGCGGACACCGGCCCGACTCCCGTCGATCTGGGCGGTTACCAGGTATGCGTCCAGCGGCGGGACATCGAGTTCGCGCAAACGATCATCGCCACGAACGACTACGAGCCCCACGTGCGGTACGCCATCCGCGAGCGGCTCCGCGCAGGGGACGTCGCCGTGGATGTCGGCGCGAATGTAGGCTGCATCGCTCTGATGGCAGCAACGCTGGTCGGCTACACAGGCATGGTAATCGCGGTCGAACCAAACCCCGACAATCTGCAGATGTTGTACGCCGGCATGGTCCTGAACGGGATCCGGAACGTACGCGTCCTGCCGCATGCCGCGGCCGCCCGAACGGAAGTGTCGTCCCTCAGCGACAACCCTTCCAATACCCACCTGCTCGCGGCACAGGTCCCCAGACCCGGGGGTGTCTACACACAGACCGTCGTGCTCGATGAGGCGCTCGCATGGCTGCCTCGGCTGGACTTGGTCAAGATGGATATCGAGGGACACGAGATCGACGCGTTCGACGGGTTCAGAACGTCGATCGCACAACATCGCCCCACACTGGTCATCGAGTTCAATCCGCGCTGCCTCGTCGACATGCAACAGCGCGATCCTGCGGATCTGCTCGACAGGATCCTGGCCCTCTACTCCAGCGTCAGGGCTACGAGTGTGTTCGGGGACAACGAACGGTTCTCCAACGCCGCGGATCTTCTGGACTACTGGCACCGCCGGAATCGCGAGGTGACCGACGCGGGACTGTTGCCGAATCGCATGCTGCACTTCGACCTCGTTGCCGAACGGGGTCGGCCTCGCCGGAATCCCTGAACCGACGCTCCCGACCTCGCTGACGACGACCGCTGAACAGTGTGCTTCCGGCGGTTCTTTCGTTGCCGGCCAGTGTGGCGGCGGCAAGGAGCTAAACCGTGACTCATCCGTCAGGATGACACTCGCTCACGGAGTCCGGTGCGTGCCCGCCCGACCGCTGTCGAGCACGACCGTCACTGGCCCGTCGTTGACCAGCTCGACGTCCATCATCGCCTGGAATTCGCCTGCCTGCACCGGCAACCCGTGCAGCCGCAGCCGTTCCAGAAGTGCTTCGTACAGATCCTTCGCGCGGTCCGGCGGAGCCGCCCCGCTGTAGGAAGGCCGCCGACCGCGCCGGCAGTCGCCGAACAGCGTGAACTGCGAGACTACCAGCACGGCTCCGCCGACCTCGGCCACCGAGCGGTTCATCCTGCCGTCGGCGTCCGCAAAGAGGCGGAGGTCGCGGATCTTGGCGGCCACGTAGTCCACGTCGCGGTCCGTGTCGTCGCGGCCGACGCCGAGCAGCACCAGCAGGCCGTGTCCGATGGTCCCCGCGACGCGCCCGTCGACGGTCACCGAGGCCCTGCGGACGCGCTGCAACACCGCTCGCACTAGCGGAACCCGGAGGCTTGTCGCTGGGCGCCGGGCCGTAGGCTGATCATTGCGCAACCTCGCCGTCCGGCACGGACGCCGACAGGTCCGGCGGCACATGGGCCACTGCGCGCAGTTCCTCCGGCGGATTCAGGCGCGTATCGAGCAGGTGACGCGAGGCCACGTTGCCGAGCGCCTTCAGCATGGAGCTCTTCACCCCGGGATGCTCGCGTTCGAGATCGAGCAGCCAGCGCTTGACCCGCTGCCGCTTCAGGCTGAGGTCGCCGCAGACCGGGCAGCAGCAGCCGATGACCTCCAGGCGGCACTCGCGGGTGTAGGCGCGCGCCTCGTCTTCGGTCACGTACACGAGCGGGCGGATGACCACGTGCCGGCCGTCGTCGGAGACCAGCCGCGCCGGCATCGCCTTCAGCGATCCGGCGAAGAGCAGGTTGAGCAGCAGTGTCTCGACGAAATCGTCCGCGTGGTGGCCCAGGGCAATCTTCGTGGCCCCCACCTCGGCCGCGATGCGGTACAGGACGCCGCGGCGCAGCCGCGCACAAAGCGAGCAGGGCGTCGCGTCGGCGTCCAGCACGTCGTCCATGATGTCGCCGATCGACGTGTGCTCTATGCGGTACTCCCAGCCCCGCTCCTCGCAGGTACGCGCGATGACATCGTGCTTGTAGGCGGCGTAACCCGAGTCGACATTAACCGCCACGAGCGAGAAGTCGACCGGCGCGCGCCGCCGTAGCACGTCGAGCAAATGCATCAGCGCCCAACTGTCCTTGCCCCCCGACAGGCCGACCATGACGCGGTCCCCGGCTTCGACGAGGTCGTACGTCTTGATCGCACGCGTCGCCTTGCGGGCGAGCCGGGCTTCGAGGGTGCTCCGATAGGGCATGCTGAAACCGTAGCCGGGACTGGCGGTCTTCGGACCGAGCCGCCAATCGATCAGAACCGAAGGCGCAAGCCGGCACCGGCTCGGAGACCGCCGACTTCGATGGTGTCATCGGATCCAACCCCGGTCGGAACCGACGAGCCCGTGGTCCACTGGACGAAGAGTCCGACACCAGCCGTCCAGAACAGCGCGCCGGGCTCCAGGCTTCTGAACAGATGATAGGTCAGATCGGCCCCGACGTTGCCACCGAACAGCCTCTTCGACACGATTTCCCGGCTGACCTCACCCCCCACCTGGTCGTAGGGCGGTCCTGTCTCACGCGGATCGATCCCGGACACGCTACCCTGCTCCACTCGAAAAAGTGACGGGCCCGCCGACAACGCGAGATCGATTCTATCGGAGACGCGGATGGTCCAGGCCGCGTGCAGATGCATGCCGAGCTCGATGCGCTCGAATCCTTCCGCAGAATACTGCACCTCACGATCCCGGTCGTAGAAGAGCGGATGCGGAACCGCTCCGGCCAGGTCGACATCAATCGGAGAGCGCGAGTACGCAACGCCCAGACCGACTGAGAGATTGCTCCACACGCGCAACCCCACGGCGGCATCCAGACCCACGCGCGGAGTGGATGCGCGACCGACATCGAAGACAGCCGTTTCGTTGTACAAGGGCAGCGACAGATGCCGGGTCGACGAATGGTCTTCGTTGCTGTACGCCGCATTCAGGTTGAGGAACCCGGTTTCCATCAGCCTGGCTCTCGGGCGACGCGCCGCGCGAGTCTCCTCCGGCGTCTGCGCCCCGGCAGAACCACCCAGGAGCCCCAGAAGGAGGTGCATCGACACTCCGACCGTCACGAACCGCATGACCAGACCTGATTGCAAGGAACCTCCAGCATCGCACGTGCCGCGTTGCAGCACGTTTCGGTCGCGCCCGACCGGCTAACCGGTCGTCGGCCAAACCGTAACCGCACGACCACCCTCGAAGGACCTCCGCGCGGCCGACGCCGGCTTCGCGTAGGCCGCCGCCGGCACGAGCGCCCCTCGCCTGGCAGACACGCCCTTCCCGCAAAAGCGACCGATGCGCCGTGACCACGAGAAGCCTGCGAGATCATATCCCAAGCCGGACGAGCCTCCGATTCCTGTGTTATCGTTCAGGTGGCGGGCGCTGCCGCGCCTGCCTGCAACTACACCCGAAACTCGAGGCCGGAATAGATGGACCACTTTGTCGCGCGTCAAGTCTTGACCATTGGTATCGGCTTGGCATTCTTCGCAGCGCCATCGCCGGTGGAGGCGCAGGGCACCAGCCAGCCCCCGAACGCGTTCCTGGACATCAACGGTGTGTATCCGTTGGGCAGTCCGGCGGAGGTTTCGGCGACGCTGAGCGACGTGTCGCTCTACGGTGAATCGGCAGAGTATCGTATCGGGCGCCGGCCAGCGCGCAAGGTGTCTGTCGACGCCCGCGGCGGTGTGCGCGTCTGGAAGGGCCTCGCGATCGGAGTCGCCGTGAGCGTGGACGAACCCGAGAGCGACGTGACGGTGTCCGGGTCGATACCGCACCCCCTCTTCTTCGATCGCCCGCGGACCGCATCGCCGCTGACGGTCAGCTTGAGCGATCGACTGTTGGGCGTACATCCGCAGGCGGTTTACTTCGTACCCGTCACCGACGCGTTCGAAATCTCCTTCTTCGCCGGTCCCTCTTTCTTTCGGCTCTCCCGAGCAGCCGTGGAAGGTGTCGCGCTCGGTCCCGAGAACGCGCCGTTGTTCGCGTCGCTGGCCGTGAGCGACATCACGCTGACCACGAACAAAGCCACCGCCGTCGGAGCCAGCGCCGGAATCGACATGACCGTCATGTTCTCGCGTGTGGTCGGCATGGGAATCTTCGCCAAGTACGTGACGGGCTCCGTGAGCGTTGGCACGCAATCTGTCGACGTCGGCGGCGCGCAAGCTGGCGGCGGTCTCCGCTTTCGCTTCTGAGCCGCACCCTGCACCTCGACATCCGGCCGCTCATCGACCAGCACGAGGCGCTGGCGGCGATTCCAGCCGGGCGTGCAAGTCGAGAAGGACTCCCGTGTGTCCGGGCGGGACACGCACCTGTATCGGCGGCTCTGCCGGCCTGCCGGCCGGGACCGAGAGTTCCCCCAGCACGACTCCGGTAGCGGCGTCCAGCAGGCGACCGGACATTGCGACAGGCAATCGCAGCGACACATGAGGCGCCGGTTGCGTCGATTCCATGTATGCAATGAACCGTTCCGGCGACTGAAAACCGAACGCCTGCCGCATGCCGCTGGCAGCCCGCAGCACGCTACCTTCGGAGGGGCCATCCACAAAACGGAGCCCGGAGAAAACCGGCGGGGGGCGCAGGGCCGCAATGGCCCGCGCCTTCTCGCCGCGGACGCGGTACAGTCGTCTCGACCCGTCCGTGACCTCGAGCACGAGATCCCGTCGCCGGTCCAGCAGGTCGAGAGCCCGTCGGAAACCCACCGGATCGGGATAACGGTCAGTGTGCACGACGACATAGCCGACGCCGAGCTCCTGCAGCCACGCGACCCCCAGCACCGACGGAAACGTTGCGGTCCGGGCAACAATATCGTCGAAATCGGGCGGCGTGAACCCACCGAACCCGTTAACGAGGGGGCGCCAATGCACCGTCGACGCGAGGAGGTAGCGCGCGTTGCGGTGAAACTCGCTGCGTCGAAAGATGGGCGCTTCGACGACGGCGCCCGGCCATGAAGACTCGGCCAGGTACCTGTGGACGCGCGTGGCGTAGTCGAACCGGGGATAGGATCCAAACCCGTGGAAGCTCTCCACGGTGGCTAGCATCAACACGACAACCAGGGCGAGGGCTCGCCGGGGGGCCGAGGCGGTCTTGGTCAATCCGCTGAAGCCGATGCCCGCCAGGACCGCCAATGCGAAGACCACGAGGACTCCGAATCGGTGGATCGCCCGCAGCCCCTGCAGCGGCGGCACCATGTCGTACGCCCACGCATACACGGGAGTAAGGGAGCCGAGAGACATCAAGCAACCGATGCCGGCAACCGCCACGAGCATCCGGCGAACACCGCGCGGCGCCCCGGAGCGCCGCCGCAGAAGGGCGACACCGGCCAGCACCAACGTGACAACGCCCGGAAAGAGCGTGCCCGGCGCCGAGTGGTAGTAGTCGCCGCTCCAAGTCTCGTAGTGCAGCCTCGCCGCAGACGACAGGTAGCTGCTCAACGCAGTTGCTACTTCGGTCGTTTCGGCAACGGGCGGCCGCTGGTAGCGGGCCTGCATGTGAGGACGGAACACGACGAGGAGGGCGACGAGGGTCACGGTCGCCGCCACCCCAAGACGCAGCGCCAGACGGACGCCATCACGCTGCGCGAACTCCCGTGCGCGCACCGCCGCCGCCGTCGCCAGCGCAAAGAACACGAAAACCACCAAGTACCCCGACGTCAGAGCTGCACCGAACACGCACAGTCCGAGCCACGCCGCGTCTCGCGCGCGGCGGTGCGTCATCAGGTGGTGGAACGCGATGAACCCGAGCGGCAGCCAGTAGGCGTGGAGCGCCTGCAAGTGCGCCACGCGTGTCAGGAACACGGTACTGAAGGCGAACAGCGCGCCCGACAGCAAGCCTGCACGATGGTCGGCGGTCCAGGTCCTGACGAGCGCATAGGTCGCGAGGGCAGTCAGCGTGAACCCGAACAGCACCAGCAGGTTGTGCGCGAGAAGCGCGGAACCGCCGAACCAGCGAACCGGAGCCGCTAGCAGCCCGGGCACGATGAGCGGTTCGGTGTAGGCCAGGGCACCCTGGTGCGGATGGAACATGTTCGCATCGAACAAACGCCAGGGCTCGGTGGAAACTTGCCGCGCAATCCACGACACGGCCCATGCGTTGAGCCAGGCATCGTCATGGATCCGCGACCTGTAGCTCAGACCCGTTGCCAGGGGCCACGTATGGACGACCGCAAGGCTCAGGAACAGGAGCGGCGCATGCCAGCCGCTGCTCTCCATTCCTCGGCGCATACGAGCCATGATGAAGCGCACGCTCAAACTCCAGGTGACCGTCACGACACACTCAACTGATCGTGAAGAACGATGGGGCCATGTCACCGCGCCGGGCGCCGCCGGCAGCCGGCCGGGCGAGTCGCTAGGGTAGCACACCCACCGGCACACCCCACCACGGGACTGCCTGGAGCAAACCCGGGTCGGCCAATTCGCCACGGCTGATGCCGTCGAGCTCCGCTGCAACACCGGCCCACGACACCAAATGGAGACGCACGCGGTCGCCGGGCCGATAGCCGGCTGCCACGGTCAGCTCGTTGTCGATCATGCTGCGCAGGTAGACGACCGCACCAGATGCGGTGCCTGCAACCTGACCGGCGAGCAGGTCGATTCCCGTGATGTGAACCGCCACGATGTGATCCCGATATGGTACGGACCCCGGACTGGGTATCGAACCCGTCGCCATCACCGTGGCTTCCACGGTCGCGTTCGAATCGACACCCGGCACCCAGAACGCGTCGAGGCCTTCCTCCGGTACGACTTCCGCCCCCAGATCGACCGGTTGCCAGTCGCCCTGGGAAAGTTCACGCGTCGCGAACTGGTACACGACCACTCGCGTGCTCGCTAGCCGCCCGGCGTCGCGTGCAACCTCCGTGGCCAGGAGACGACCAGGAGCCAGAGCCCCGTCGGCGTTCTGGCTGATGCGATCTACCGGGCGACCGAGTGCGAAGCTGAGTTGTTCCGCGAATCCCGCCGACGTTCCCCAACCCAGAGATGGCGCGGAATAGATGTTCGTGAAGCTGTCACCGAGAAGGAGGACCTCCGCGGAGCGGTCCGGCGTCCAGGCATCCCCCCGCGCCGTCTCGATTCTCGCAATGGTGACGGTTTCCGAAGGATAGAGGCTCTGATTCGGACCGAGACCCAGTAACCGCGCCGTGTCTCCCTCGTTGGTCGCCCGCCGCCGGCGTGCGCGCTGTCCGCCGACAGGCTCGGAGAGCCATCCCTGTCGCTCGATGAACGCCGCCAGCTCGACCGCTGTCCGCTGCATGGTCTCCGGACGCCAGTGCGTGTCCGTCGCCAGGTAGAGCGACCCGCGCCCTTCGCGGCGCATCGCCGACAAGACCCGGCTGAGGTCGAACACCGTGACGCCCGCTTCCCGCAGGTACCGCAGGAGCCTGCGATAGGACAGGTTCATGATCGGTTCGGACCGAATGCGGCCGGGACCTGCCTGCCGGGGGTCTACCGATGGCTTGACCGGCGTCGGAAGGACGATCAAGCGAACGCCGCGCTGATCGAGCTGATGGTAAAGGCGCACCAAGGCGGTCCGCGGGTCGGGCTGCCGGGAGGACGACAGCGTGTCTCCCGCGGCGGCGCGGCGCGCCAGCACCTCCGGGGACAAGAAACCCGGCCCGGTAACGTGGTCCAGATCGGGACGGTAGAACAGCCATCCGTCGACACCCACCTCCACCCGCGACGTGCCGGCGCCCAACCAGCGGGTCAGCGCCAGTTGCACGACCGGACGCAGGCGCCGGCCAAGCACGGATTCCTCGGCGAGTCGATCCTCGACCCCCTTGGCGCGGGCCAGCAAGTTCCGGTTGACGGCGCGAACCCGATCGACAACGGCACCCGGGGCAAACTCCGATCCCACCGGAGCCGTCCGCGGGGCCAGGCTGTGAAAGAAGCTCGGATCCAGCATCAGTTGGGCGGCGAACGGCGACGCGATGACCAATGCGAACATCGCAACCAGCAGACGAGCCACCGGCGGCGCGACCGCGGTGACGCCCACCTCCTCTCTCGCCAGCGCGATCCTGGCGCGCTCGAGGCGAGGAAGGCGAGTCGTTGTGTCGTTGGAGGTCATTGCCCAACTCAAAAAATGAAGTAGATGAACGGATTGTGCGCCTGGGTGGAGAGGATGGAGCACGCAAGCGCCAACAGGATCACGACGAAGAGCGACTTGACGACGGTCAGGTGGCGCGTCCAGTCCCAGGTCTGCGGCGCCGCCCATGTCACCAGCGCGGCGCAACCAAAGCACAGCAAGGAATATGGTTCGTACACGACCTGTCCGAGCAGGCGCGCCGTGTCGTCGTATGGTTCGAGGCCGAACATGCTCCGCAGGTACAGCGTCGCCGCACCGATGTCGGGCGCGCGAAAGAAGACCCAGCTCACGAGGACCAGACCGAACGTCAGAATGGTTCTGAGCGGTGCCGGCAGCACGCGATAGGGGCTTGCGCCTCCCAGCGCCCGTTCGACCGCCAGCAGGAGCCCATGCAAACCTCCCCAGACGACGAAAGTCCAGGAGCTTCCGTGCCATAGGCCCCCTAGCAGCATCACGAGCGCCAGGTTCACGTAGGTGCGGGCGGCCCCCGACCGACTGCCCCCCAGTGGAACGTACAGGTAGTCCCGCAGCCACGACGACAACGAGATATGCCAACGCCGCCAGAACTCGGTGATCGACTGCGCATGGTAAGGCGAGTCGAAGTTCTTGGGGAACACGAATCCGAGCATCAGCCCCAGACCGATGGCCATGTCCGAGTAGCCGCTGAAATCGAAGTAGATCTGGAACGCGTACGCCGCGGCACCGAACCAGGCATCGAACACCCCGATGGACCCTGCGTCGAACGCGAGATCGGCAATCCGGCCGCAGGGGTTGGCCAGGAGCACCTTCTTGGCGAGGCCGAGGCTGATGAAGGCAGCGCCTCGAGCGCACTTCATGACGGAGTGGGTCCTGCCCGCAAGCTGTTCGGCGACTTCCGCGAAACGGATGATCGGCCCGGCGACAAGTTGGGGAAACATCGAGACGTAGCACGCGAAATCGATGAAGCTGCGGAGCGCGGTTGCGTGGCCGCGCGAAACATCCAGCGTGTAACTCATCGACTGGAATGTGTAGAAGCTGATGCCCAGCGGCAAGGTCACCCGCAACGCAACGTCGAGATGCAGCCACGGCGCGCCAAGCCAATCAGCGACTCCGTTCACCGTGTCGATCCCGAAGTTGAAGTACTTGAAGAACCCGAGCAACGCCAGATTGGTTGCCAACGACAGCGCCACTGCGCAGCGCCGGCGGCGTGCGCCGACACGGTCTTGCGAGTCGCCCCTTCGCATGGGGCGTGCCCAGCGCGCGGCCGCCTCGCGTTGGCCAAGCACCCGCGCAAGCCAGACGGGCCCGCTCCCGGCGAGCGCCAGACCGCAGAAGTAGTCCACGGCCGTCGACGTCAACAGCAGCAGGACGAACAACGGATTCGCCCACCCGTAGAACAGATAGCTGAACAGCGCCAGCGCACAGTGCCGCGCGCGGCGCGGCAGCGCGTAGTAGACGATCAGCGTGACCGGCAGGAACCAGAAGAGGAAGACGTGGGAGCTGAAGACCATCCAGTGCTCGGTTCAGTCTACAAGTCTCACGCGCCAGCCCCCGCAACGGCAAAACGGGTAAGCTGCACGTTGCAGGAGGCCGCTTGACCGATTCGTCACCGTCCCGGAACGCCACCAACGAGACCGCGCGCGACCGACGCAGGATCACGGTTATTCAGAAGGAGCTGTTCGACCCCGGCCGATCCAGGGCCGCGCGCTACGCGCAACTCGTCGTCGGACGGCCGGGACTCCGGACACTGGTCAAGTACGAGCTCATCGTAACCCTGACCAGCGCCTTGCCGGGCGCGCTCGGTCTGTTGCTGCGGTCGAAACTCTATCCGCTGCTGCTGGGACATGTCGGTCGCAATGTCACCTTCGGAGCCAACGTCGTGCTCCGCCACCCCCACAAGATCCGCATCGGCGACAACGTCGTAGTCGATGACGCCTGCTGCCTCGACGCAAAGGGCGCCGACAATCGGGGCATCGACATCGGCAACGGCGTCTTCATCGGCCGCGGCACGATCCTGAGTTGCAAGAACGGCGATATCGTGGTCGACGACCACGCCAACATCGGCTTCAACTGCGAGATCTTCTCCGGCAGTCGCGTCCGACTCGGCAAGCATGCCCTCGTCGCCGCGTACACATACCTGGTCGGCGGAGACCACACCTTCAATCGCACCGACGCGCCGGTCCTCCAGCAGGAGCGGGTCGCGCGCGGAATCGAGGTCGACGACAACGTGTGGCTGGGAGCCCATGTAGTCGTAGCCGACGGCGTGACCATTGGACGAGACGCGATAGTGGGAGCCGGCGCCGTCGTACGCGACGAGGTTCCGCCCTTCGCCATCGCGGCCGGGGTTCCCGCTCGGATCATCCGCAACAGGCGAAGCGACCCGAGCCGCTAACCCGCTGCGTCAGGGACGAATCGGGATGATCGGCCAGCCATCACCCTCGGTGAATTCGCGTGCGGCAAAGCACCAGATCAAGAGGCGCTTGCCTCCCCAGTAAGCTGCGTCTCGCTGCGCTCGACGAAACAGGTTCACGCGCGCCGCGGTCGAGGCTGAGCCGCGCACTGCGACTAGATCCACCGGCACGCCCAATTCCAGGGACAGCTGATCGGGTAGGCCGGCACCCACCGCGTGCATGTCGTCACCGGCATGGAATACCAGGTTGTGACTGTCGCCGAGAAGAATTATCGGACTGCCCGGATCCGGTTGCGACAGTCCGCCCGCAGGACTCGCTCGCCGAATCTCCCTGAGTCGCAGCCGCTCATCCGGTGGTCTCTCGTCCAGATCTCGCGTGAGATCCCCCACGATCGTCGCGTCGCGCCACCGTGCCTCGTGATTCTCCCGGGCGAGATCCGGGTACCACGAACGCCCACGTACGGCGGCGGCGATCGCCCTGCCGGCCAGCACGCACCCGACTCCCGACCAGTGTGTGTCTCGCCGGCAGTAGACCGGTCCGTCCGGATGATCGCGATTCTGCAGAAAACCATCGGTGAGATCGAGGACGTCTACGCCCGCATCGCGCAGCAGCGTATAGAAGACTTGGTGGTCCGGGTCCAAACGCTGCGTTGGTGAAGCGGTCACCACCCCCGCCGACACCATGCCGGGATAGACGATGCTCTTGGGAGGCACGGGCACCAGGAGCAACTCGACGCCAACGGCCTCGAGTCGCTCATTGAAGTCCACGATCGCGGCGAACGGGTCCGCGGCATCCGGCCGTCGCGCACGGCTGATCTCGGCCGCCCGCGGCCCCCAGAACGCGCCGAGCGACGCGTGGCGAAGCTCGGGCGCCAAGAAGAGCCAGCCGTTTCGACCGGCGACGGCGACGGTGCCTGATGCTTCGGCCGCTTGCGCCAACGCTCGAGCCGTGCCACGAAAGTCGGCGATCGTGTCCTCCGGGCTCGCCGACGCACACGCCGAGACAGCGGCAAGCCCGACAACACCGAGCCAGCCGACCAGGCGACGGACCACGAAGGCGATCGAGATCACGGCACCGGGTTGGACGACGCCACGTCGTAGAACAAGGGTAGCGTCAGGTCGGTCGTCTCCATGACCAGACGCTTGCCCTCTAGCTCCCGACGCGCCTCGTAGGGAAACAGCTCCAGTCGCAACGCTCGCCCGGCCGGACGCTCCGCGCCGACGATTGTCCGGCCATCGTGGATGACCCAGTGAGCGACCGCGATCACCGGAACATCCAATTGGCCATCGACGACGTTGACGACGTCATACTCCAGAGCCAACAACCCCTCGCGATACGGCGCGATGGACGTAGGAGTGGGGAGCGTCACGTCGTATCGAGGTCGAACCTCGGCGACGACCCCCGACTCGTCCCTGTCGGACACCGTGTCCACGGCGGCACCCGCGACTCTCTCCGGTCGCTCCGGAAGCGTGCCCGGCGCGATCCACGCGTCCGGATAGAAGTCGGGATGATCGTTGTGCGTCACGCGACTCCACGACGATATCGTCGTGAAGGTCTCGTCGAAGAAACCGACATGCACCTCGACCTGTCTTCCGCCGCCGCGGATCTTGTTGGCGCGGTCCCCCACCGTGTACGGACCCGTCACGACGAGCGCACGAGGGTGGTTTGTCCATCGCGGGTGGTATACCTCGAAACCGCCGAAGGCAGGGCCGTCGCTGACGGATACCTGCCAACGTTCCTCGGTCTCGATATTCACGATCGTCACGTTGCGATGCGCGCCATCGAAGTACCAGAACAGCGGCTCTTCACCTGGGGAGAAAGCGGTCCAGCAGCCTTCGCCGAGCTTCCGCCAGGTGCCGGTGTTCAAGTCGGCGACGCCGGCAGTCGGCCAGGGCAACAGGGCGCTGGCGTTCCCCCCGTCGGCGGACACCTGAAAGCTGTCGCCCGAGACCGGCTGAGCATCCCAGACGATTTCGGACACCGTCGGATCCGCGAGCCAATGGCGGCGCACCGCGGGATAGGATGGGGGATCCGTAGGCGCCTCGTCGACTCCCACGTACACCCACTGCCTGCCGTCTGCCGGATCGGCCCAGACATCGAGCCCGAAGCCGTCCGCGATCCGTCGCAGCCCGGTTCCGTCCCAGTCGATCGCGTAGACGGCGTTCTGGCGGCGAATCGAAAAGACGATGGACTCCCCGTCCGGTGCGATCAGCGGCTTGGCATAGCTTGCGGTCTCGTTCAAAACCACGCGTTCGCCCCGACCGTCTCGCGAGTCATGGGCCATGAGCAGAAGCCGGTCGCCCAGGCTGAAGAAGTCGGTACCGTCGCCGACGTCACGGGTCCACACGACTCGCAGATGGGGATTCGCCGGAGCCGCTCGGTCACCGATTGGCGTCGGTACCGGCTCGGTGTTCGCGGGAACGCTCACCGCGCGTGCGCCACCCGGTTCGGCCGCCGGCACCTCCTCGTCCGGCTCGCCGATCCCCGTGGCACAGGAAGTCAGTGCGAGGAACAGACACGTGAGCAAGGTCGATCTGATCATCGGGCCCGCAGACGTCGCTGCCTCGCATGGAAGGTTTGGTCTTGGCACCCGGATCATTGTAGCCTCTCCCGAACGGTTGCCCCAGCAGCAGCCGCCCGCCCACCATCGTCAACGCCATGTGTGGCATCGCCGCTATCGCCGAAAACGACTCTGACCGGCCGGTCCCAGCAAGTCGCCTGGCGGCCATGGTCGACACGCTCAGACACCGCGGGCCCGACGATGCCGGTCACATCGCTCTGCCCGGTGCGGGAATCGGCATGCGGAGGCTCTCGATCATCGACGTGCAGGGAGGACGGCAACCCTTCTCCAGCGAGGACGGCGACGTCCACCTGGTCGGCAATGGAGAAATCTACAACCACGAACTCCTCCGCGCGGAGTTGGAAGCGCGCGGTCACACCCTTGCCAGTCGCAGCGACGTGGAAGTCGCGTTGCACGCGTACGAAGAATGGGGCGAGTCGTTCGTCGAGCGGCTCCAGGGAATGTTCGCGCTGGCCTTGTGGGATGCCCGATCGCGCACCCTCGTAGCCGCGCGCGATCGGGCGGGAGAAAAGCCGCTCTACTACGCCCGCACCGGGCGTCGCCTGATCCTGGCGTCAGAGATCAAAGCGCTGCTTGCTCATCCGGACGTGTCGCGCGAGGTGGATCCGGATGCGCTCGATCAGTTCCTGACCTACGAATACGTGATAGCTCCGCGCACCATCTTCTCGTCCATTCGGCGACTACCGGCCGCGCACTATCTGGTCTACCGGCACGGCGAGCTCAAAGTGAGGCGTTACTGGGACGCGGCGAACGTTGCACCCAGGACATGGAGCGACGACGATGCAGCAGCCGCGCTCCGTCAGGCGCTGCAACGCGCGGTTTCGCGCCAGACGATGTCCGACGTACCGCTGGGCGCCTTCCTGTCGGGCGGCCTCGATTCCAGCGCGATCGTTGCAATGATGGCGGAGCTGAGCGGCCAGCACGGCGCCATGGTGAACACGTTCAGCATGGGCTTTGCGGACGGGAGCTACAACGAGCTGCCGCACGCTCGAAGCGTCGCAACCCGCTTCCACACCCGCCACCGCGAAGGGATGGTCCAACCGGATGTGGCCGAACTGTTCCACCGACTGATCGTCCATCTCGACGAGCCCTTCGCCGACGTCTCGCTGTTTCCCACGTTCCTGGTCTCGCAGATCGCCAGGGCGCATGTCAAGGTGGCTCTTTCCGGCGACGGCGGAGACGAGCTGTTCGGGGGCTACGACACGTACGACGCGGATCGACTTGCCCGCCGCATCTCGGCGGTCTTCCCGCAACCGGCCGTCGCCGCGATCGACGGCCTGGCGTCGCTCTTTCCGCCAAGCGAAAGGAAGAAGGGACTTGTCAACAAGCTGAAGCGTTTCGTCACGGGCCTGGCGGGAGCGCCTGCCGATATTGGACACTATCGCTGGATGACGCACCTGAGCCCGGCCTCCAAGCGAGAACTGTACACACCCGCGCTACGCGCCGCCCTTGCGGGTACGGATGTATACCGGCCGATCCGTGACGCACTTGGTGCGGCCGACACCGACGACCTGTTGAACCGTCAGCTCTACACCGACCTCAGCGTCTACCTCGCCGACGACATCCTCGTAAAGGTCGACCGCATGAGCATGGCCACGTCACTCGAGACACGCGCGCCGTTCCTGGATGTCGACGTCATGGAGCTGGCGTTCTCGATGCCGGGCCACCTCAAGATTCGTCGCGGCGTACGCAAGTACGTTCTGAAGCGGGCCATGGTGGACACGCTGCCACCGTCCATACTCCGCCGCTCGAAGGAGGGCTTCAGCATTCCGATGAAGAACTGGCTCAAGCGGGAGCTGGCACCGTTGCTGTACGACCTGCTGTCATCGAAGCGAATCGCGCGACGCGGCTGGGTCGAGCCTCGTGCCGTCGCGACTCTCATCGATCGGCATGTTGGCGGGTATGAGAATCATGCTCACGTGCTGTTCAGCCTGATGGCATTGGAGCGATGGGCGCAAGCGCACGTCGATGCCCAGCCCGACAATCCATGACCTTGCGCCGCAGCACTTCGCCCGGCTGGGTTCTGCGGGGCAAGCTCCTAGCCGGGAACCTGATACGCTGCGCGCAGGTCGGCGATCTCAGTCTCCATCCGTCGGGAGGACCAGGCGAGTTCCGCCCCAACGACGCGAGCGGCACTGGCGACCGCAGCGTCCCCGGGGTAGCCGGCGGAACCAGCTTCCGTGCGCCGGAGAAGCACATCGGAAAGCCTCACCGCCATCTCCTCCCGCACGGCGTGCCGAACTTCGCCTACTGTGACCGCGCAGCCACGGCCAAGCACTTTCCGTTCCTCCTCCGAACGTACGAGCTTGTCGAGAACAAGGCTGTACCTGGTGCCGTAGGTAAGGGCCAACCGCCTGCGCGCAGCGGATGAAACCCCGCGGCCTGAAGCGGCAGTGGCGGCGTGCAGAAAAGCACCGCTGTCGGCCATGTCGCCGCCGACCAGCGGCGTTACGTCGGTCCGGCACGGATTCGCATTGCGCTCAAGTTGCTCGACAGCGAGGTCGATGGCGCGTCGCGCGGTGTCCCGAGCCGTCGTGTAGCGCACGCCCAACATGCTGATCAACCCGTGGATTCCGTCGCGGCGATGATCCGCCACCACGCTCCTGGTCTCCAGCCGCACGCCGTCACCGTGCGGTGACGCCGGCAACAACCCCCGGTGAACCAGCCTGATATCCGTCACGCCCAGTGACAGACCCGGAAACGCTACGTTCACGCTGTCGATGAACGCGTCGATCTCGTGTCGCTCGAGTCGCAGCAGATCGGCACCTCCCTCATGCCTGTCGTGGCTCGTCCCGACAATCGCGCAGCCGCGCCAAGGAGCAACGAACAGGAATCGGCCGCCAACCGGACCGGCCACGGCGTGGTCGCCGGGCAATGGCGATGCGATCACCAGGTTCATCGCCTTGGAGAGCAGCCCGCACAGCCGCCCCCTGGTATTCGGCGCCAGCCGCGCGCCAAGTTCGGGCGCCCACGGGCCCGCCGCGTTCAGTACGACGCGCGTCTGGATCTCGAACGACTCGCCAGTCAGCCGATCGATTGCACGGACTGCCGCCACGACGGACCCGCGCGCGACCAGTTCGCTGGCTTCGACGTAGTTGACTGCAACTGCGCCCGCTTCCGCGGCCGAGGCAATGAAGCTGAAGTGCACGCGATCGCTGTTGTACATCTGACACTCGAACCACTCCACTCCTCCGTTTACCCCGCGCGGGTCGATGAGCGGATTCCGCTCGAGACACTCCTCCCGCGATAACATCCGACTGGACGGCAGCCTCCCGGACGGACCGGCCATTTCCGAGTCTTCACGAGCGAGCCGTTCGGCTACCGCGAAGTACAGGCGCAGGAGCGACCTGCTGCGAGAGACTCCCCGGTAGGTCGGAATCACGAACGGCATCGGGCGCACGAGATGCGGCACGGCGCGCGCAAGGGCCCGCCGTTCCCGCGCGAACCGGCGCAACGCGACTGCGTTGCCGGATTGCAGCGCCCTTACCCCGCCATGTATGGTCTTCGCGCTGTTGAAGGAGGTGCCGCTGCCGAAGTCGCCACGGTCGACAACTGCCACCGACAGGCCGCGCAGCGTCGCATCCCACGCCGCAATGGCGCCGTAGACGCCGCCGCCCACCACCAGGAGATCGAAACGGCGGCCCGCCAACGCCACCGGATCACGTCGCACCGTGCCTATAATACCCCCGGTACGGTTAGGTCCAACGGAACAGCCATGACGTCGACCGCACGGATTCGTGAGTATTGGAACCGGCGCATCCACGACCTCGACATGACCGATCATCCGGTCGGCTCCCCGGAGTTCTTCGACGCGCTCGACGAGTATCGATTCGACAAGCTCCGGTACCTGCCGACGCTGGTCGACTTTCGGAAACGCGACGAGCGCATCCTCGAAGTCGGCTGCGGGATCGGAACCGACCTCGTACGTTTCGCCCTGGGCGGGGCGCGCGTAACCGGAATCGATCTCGCCGAGCGCTCGATCGGATTGGCGCTACGCAACGTCGAGTTCCACGGGACGTCCGTGGAAGGTCTGTGCGTCGGCGACGGCGAAGCGTTGCCGTTCAGGGACCGACACTTCGATGTCGTCTACGCGCACGGCGTCATCCAGTACGCCGCGAACCCGTCGCGACTCGTCGCCGAGGCACATCGCGTGCTGAAGCCCGGCGGCGCAGCCATCTTCATGGTCTACAATCGCTACTCCTGGCTGAAGGCAATGTCGATGCTCGCGCGCGTCTCCCTCGAGCACGCGGACGCACCGGTGATTCGTACCATGTCCATGAACGAGTACCGCCGTCTTCTCGGTGAATTCGAATCGGTGCGGATCATTCCCGAGCGCTTTCCCGTTCCCTCCCGACTTCACCGCGGCTGGAAAGGAACGCTGTACAATCGCGTCTTCGTCGGCCTGTTCAACATCCTCCCGCGGGCCGTCGTCAGGCCGTTCGGATGGCATCTGATGGCTTTGTGCCGCAAATAGGAGCGCAAGGCCACGTCCCTGCTGGCACACAGGCAGGCCCCAGCGAGCTGCCAACGCCCGGAATCATTGCGGTTTGCGCGCGACGAACGCCAACGTCTCGAACAGGTTCTTCCGAATCCGGAACACCAAGTCTTCAGTATGGGTGTACCGCGACACGGCGTCTATTCCGGGAACATTCATGAAGAGGGCGCCGGCGGCAAGTCCGTCGCGCGCCAGTCCGGTGGCCGCGCCGATGCTCCTTACCATCGTCTCGACATGGAATCCTCCATCGAGGAGCAACTGGCGCACGCGGCGTTCCGTAGTGACAAAGTTATGGGTGTAGTCGACATCCCAGAAGAATTCGCGCTCCTTGAGGTAGTCGGGAACGACGACGACACAAACGCCTCCCGGACGCAAAGCCCGCACGGCTTCGGCAACGAGCTCTCGCGCCGCGTCGATGCCGGACATGTGCTCCAGTACCTGGTCCGCGTACACAACATCGCAACTGCCGTCGGCGGCAGGAATGGGGGGCGCCCACGCCTCCTTCACAGACAACCGGCGCTCCCGCAACCTGGCGGCCAGCACCGGGCTCGCCTCGACGCCGCAGTAACGCCAACCCGCGGTGACCGCTGCCGCGGCGAGCGACCCGTCGCCGGGCCCTATCTCCAGGAAATCGCCGGGCGGGGTGACGTATCGATGCAGCAGGGCCAGACGCGATCGCTCGATCCGACGCCGTCTGGCGACGCCGAACCCCGTCAACCGGCGCCGAGAGAACCAGCGGTAGAAGCCTTCGGCCATTGCTCGCAGGCAGGCAGTCAGCCGGCAGCCTGGCGGGCAGGCATGCCGGAGCGGTGAAGATCGCCGGCGCGGATGATCTCAAGCCGCATCACGTCCTTCTCGCGGCTTCAATTTCGAGATGGCGACGCGCTTGAACCAGCGCCGATCGAACGGCAGCACGGTAGCCTGGACAAGATGCAACAGGCTCCTGAGTGTTCTCGCGAAGGCGTCGGGGACATACCTCTCGACCGGATGCAGGCCGTTCCGGACCTGCCCGCCCGACAGCGTCTCGCCGCTCCATCTGGACACGTAGTCGCTCTGCTGGGGTGGCGTCGCGAGGATGGAGCCGGCGGCAACGCGGCGGGCAACGATGCACAGATAGACAGGACGAAAGGTGCGAAGCTGAACGCGGCTTCCAACCACAGCAGGGTCGCGGACCTCGTACCAGCGGCCCGACGAAGTCTCTGTGAGGAGCATCCGCTCGACCCGAAACCCGTTCTCCGGCGCGAGAATCCGGTAGAAGACCTCGGGGCTAAACTGATAGAAACCGTGGCCGGCCATATTGTTGGCGACCGTAACGGACAGGAAGTGTCCGTTCACGGCGACCATGCGCATGCAGTTTCGCACGGCCGCCGGAAAGTCGAATATATGCTCCAGGGTCCCGGCGTCGATCACGGCTGTAAACGCGCCCTCCACGTCTGCCGGCAGCGGTTCGTTCAGATCGAGCACGCGGGAGGCGCCCTCGTAGTCCGACGCGTCCAGCGACACCACATCCGTCGCCCCGAGCAGCCGCAGAAACGGTTCCGCGAATCCATCCGCTTCCGACAGCAGCCGCACGGCGGCACGGCGATCCACACCAAGGCCGAACCTGCGGAGACAACGCTGGAACCACGGCGCGGTAACGAACAGACGCTGCCTGCCGACCGTTGCGGTAACGTCGAACGAGACGCCGAGAGCACGCGACGCCAGGAGGAACTGCGTGGCCTTCGTGTCGAACCCCATATGCTCCAGCTAGGAGCCCGTGGCAAGAGCGCCACTGCATTCGAGCGGCGGTGCATCCCGCCTGGTCTGCGTTGCTCCTCGCCCGAAACCGTCGCCGGGCGGCGCCGCTCCCGCCCAACCCACCCTCGCCAGGCGTCTACGCCGTTCCACGGCGCAGCTCCCTGGGTCGAATATGCCCAATATGCTTCCTCGTCGCGCCTTGCCACCCGGGCGCCTCGCCGCTCTCGATGCGACGGGGTTCCACCGACTCCTCGGCCGTGAATGCACGCCGGCGACCGGCCGGATGCTTCGGCATCAAGGACAACCACCCTGCAACCGTTGGACGAACCACGGCGCACTCCCGCCAGCCGCCGCATCAATCGTCACCGTCTGGTTCGCCCCGACGCCCGAGAGGATGCGGGTGGTGCCGTCGAGGAACGCCACGGTTACGTCGACGCACGTGGCGGTACCGAGCCCCACATGCAGTACTGGATCGTCCTGGCCAAGATACCCGTTGGCGCTACGGCTCTCCCTTGTCGCCAGCGGCAACCCTCCCGCGGCAGCGGAGTCGTGGACCGTGACCTTCGCTCCGAACGCCCCCACCTGACCCCGCCGGGACCGCAGCCTGATCTTGATCCAGAGCCCGCCGTCGAAATCATTTCGGATTAGCCAATTGCGGCTCCGCTTGGCCCCGACGGCGAAGTCCATGTCACCGTCGCCGTCCATATCGGCGAACGAAATCGCGCGGGGATCGGAAATGCCGTCGACCGGCACCGGGGGTCCTGGCGAGAACCGGCCGCTGCCGTCGTTGAGATAGACGAGATCATCGCCGGCAAAGACCAGATCGACATCAGTGTCGTTGTCCAGGTCCGCGAATCCGCCCATGAATCCGTCTATGTCCCGGAAGTCGGACACGTGGCCGAACACGCCGGCCCCCAGGCTGCGATACAGGTGACCAACCGTGTCGCCGGAACTGTCGACGTCCACGAGCAGCATGTCCAGATGCCCGTCGCTGTCTATATCGGCCATCGTGACGCCGCTATAGGCACGATGCGAGATCCCAATCGCATCGGGGTCCACCAGCGTGAAGTCGCCGCGACCCTCGTTGCGAAGGACGACGAGATCGCCCTCCCGGTTGCCCGCCACCAGGTCGACATCGCCGTCCCCGTCGAAGTCGGCGTCGGTGACTCCCTGGCCGGCCGGGGCGGTGTACGCCGCCCCGCTCGTGATCGGCGCGAAGGCCAGGCCGCCGTCGTTGCGGTACAGCTCGTTTCGCTCATGTGATGGATCTCCCGCCCCGAGCCAGCCCGAAACGAAATAGATGTCGAGATCGCCGTCGCGATCCATGTCGAACAGCGCCACGCCGCGCGTCCCTTCCCGTCGGCCCAACATGGACCGTGGCGTCACGTCGGTGAACGCTCCTCCGCCATCATTCCGGAACACGTCGTTCGGAGCACCGGAACCGGTCGTACCGTTGACCAGATCGAAGTCACCGTCGTTGTCGAGATCGCCCCAGGCTGCGCCATGCGAGCCCTCGTCGAAGTCGGCGATTCCCCTCGCGGCTCCCGATTCCAGGAACCTGGCGCCGCCCTGATTGATGAAGAACCGGTCGGCGACGGGCTCGTCGAAGTTCATCGTAATGTAGAGATCCGGTCTGTCGTCGCCCGTCACGTCGGCGAATGCCGCTCCGTGGCCGCCCGATGTCGGTGGGCCGCCGAGCCCGGCTGCGATCGTGACATCGGTGAAACCGAGTTCGCCGCCGCGCCGCGAGGCGCCTGTCTCGAAGATCCGGGACCCCGACCAGGGACCGTGGGCGCTGGCGCGCTCGGCTCGCACGCGCCATTCGTAGACCGTCCTCTCGGCGAGCGGGCCCGTGAACACATAGCTCACGTCAGCGCTTCCTGATGACACGAGGACCGAGGCTACGGCCCTTCCGCTCTCGTAGACCTCGAAGCGGTGGTCCAGAACCGCAGGGGCGAACAGCGGCATCGCCTGCTCCGCCGTCAGCGTCACGCTCTCCGGCACACCATTGAACCGCTCGCCGTCGAGCGGAGAAACCAGCGTCGGGGCGGTCGCCTTCAGGCTCGCATCTTGCGCATGCACGCCGACGGCACCGACGAGCATCACCAGCGGGAGAACGAGCCGCAACGACGGACTACAGGTTCCGGACGCTCCGAGAAAGCCGCGGCCATCCACGACGCGAATCCCGCACTGCCCGGGCGGCCGGCCTGCAGACAAAGCCCGACGCGGGCTCACACCAGACCGCCTCGCGCACGTAGATAGAGATAGAGACCCGGCAGCGTGCCCGCCACACCGAGAATCACCACCAACGCCGACAACGCAAAAGACTGGGGCTCCGGAACGCCGGCTGGTCTCAGCAGCCACATCATGGCGCCTTGCGGCAAGCCCACGCCCGCGACGGACACGGGCAGCATGAAGACAACCAATCCGAGCGGCATGAACACAAGATAATAGCCGAAGCTGACGTCGATACCGAGACCGGCCCCCAGCAAGAACACTTCGGTAATGCGCAACCACTGGACCACCAGAGAGAGTCCGAACACCGCGGCGAGGACGCCCCGGCGCGACCGGTAGGCCGCCATCTCGCTCGCGGCCAGAATCATCCAGCGGCCAACCGATGCTTGACGCAGCGTCCGCGGTACGACCCTGCTCGCGAGGGAGTCGGCCCAGAAAGCTCCTAAGAGCACGAGAGCCGCGGCCAGACACAGGCCTGCGACAAGGCGGGCTAGCGGCAGGTTGGCTTCGGGCATCCCGAAAACGACACCCGCGACGCCGAGCGTCAGAAGTGCGACGACGCCCAGCAGCCGATCGACGACAACGGAAACCGTAGCAGCGCTCCCGCTGACGCCGTATCGCGACATCGCGTACGCACGGGTGACATCCGCACCCCCGGCCGGCAACGCCGTTCCCACGAAAGACGAGATGAGGAAGACCCGTGCGGTCGACCAGTTCGAGACGGTTTCGCCGCTTGCACGAAGCAGAATCGCCCACCGGCCCACCATGACCGCGCGGGCCGCAAGGTCCGTGGCTACGCTCGCGAGAAAGTACCGCAGATCGACTGCAGACAAGGCTTGTGCCGCCTCGTGTGCGTCGACCCGCGTCAGCAGGACACCGAATACCGAGAGGCTGAGCCCGACGCGAAACCAGAAGGACGCTGCCAGCCCGGCAACAACAGACCAGCCCGTGCGGTGCGGCGTCACGTCATCGCCTTCCGCAGTCAGCAGCCCGTGGCGCAACGCAAGCCTGGCAGCGGACTCATTGGCGACCTGCTCACCACCGCCGCTTGCCGGACGGCCTTGATCGGCTACCTGACGCTCCCCAGAACGCAGTTGCTGCCGTCCACCTCGATCCAGCTGCCCCCCACCCGGCCTTCGATTCCGTCGTGCTCTTGAATGCTCCAATGCGGTCGCGGATTATTGCTCGACGCCCCCAACATGATGTCGATGCTGAACGGCCCGCGACCAGACCCCCGCGAGGTACGGTAGGCGACAGTGTCCTTGCCGATGGCGCCGGAATCGTTGCGCCGGCGGCCCCAATCGCCGTCGGTGACAGCCAGACACTCCGCCACCCGTTGCGTGAATGTGGGCACGTCCCGACGATATAGATCGCCCGTCCTGCCAAGCACCGCCTGCACGATATCGAAACGATTCGGCGGCGGGCAGCAATTGCCCCTTCCGGGCGCGTTGGTGGGTGCGGTCGAAGGATCGGGCGTGGAAAAGCGCCCGGCCGCACTCCAGTCGCTCACGATGCCCGGATCGCTTTTCAGCAGGGCACGCGCACGCCAGAAATACTCCGTTACGGGTTTCAGCTCGTCGGCCAGTTGCAGGTTGGTCTCGCCGCGAGGGCGCGCGTGCGTCTCCGCTTGACCGACAACAGGCATGAAGCTGGAGTCGGTCGCGACCTCGATTTGTATCGTCACGGTGCGCGTGGTCCCCTCTACCTGGCCGTTGCGGACATTGAAGAGCGGGCGGAGCGTCGTGGTCGTTGCGCCGTCGATCGGATGGAGCGGTTCCGGCGCGCCGAGGGCGATGGCTGCCGTCCTGAACCTTTCGGCGCCGGACCAGGAACCGTCGAACTGGCCGGCCGGTCCGGACGACACGGCGCGCGCCTGCCACCAGTACGCCGTATCCGCCATCAGGGCGCTGCTCAGCGCAACGTTGGTCTCACCTCGGGGGCGCGCCTGCGTCTCACCGGACGCCACGACGTTCATGAAGACGTCGTCGGTGGCCACCTGGACCTGGATCGTCACCGTACCGGCATCGCCTTCGACCGTACCGTTCTCTACCCTGAAGACGGGACGCGTGCTGACCGTCGCGCCGTCTACCGGCGCGAGCGGCTGCGGGACGCCGAGTCTTACGCCAACGGTCCCAAACCTGGCGTCTTCCGACCAGGGACCGTACACACCCTCGAGCACAGGCCGGGCGCGCCACGTGTAGTCGGCACCGAGGTCCAGCGCCGCCTGAACCCGATACGACGTCGTGCCGGGACCCGCCGACGTGCCGGAGCCGCGCTCGACCTCCATCTCGTTCCCACCGGTCACCTTCGACAGCCTGAACTCGTGCTCGAAGTCGGCATCGACGTACAGACCGGTCGCGTTCGATACCGTCAGCAACGGCGACGCATCGGCGACCTCGACGTCTTCAATCGGCGCTACAGGCGTGGGTGCAGTAGCCTTCAAGCCAACCATATCGTCGACCGACAGATGGGGCGTCTGGCCAACAAGGCTCGGGTCCATTGCGGCCATCGCCAGGGGATCCGGCGACGACATCGGGCCTTGTGCAACCGGCGACGACACCGGGGTCGGCGCCCCCGGCATCGATGTGTCGTCCGCACACCCGAACGCAATAGCGATCGTGCCCATCCACACGACAACGAGATTCCGCCGGCCGACGCATTTCACCACGCTCTTCTCCCCGGGACACCGCTGATGGAGAACAATCGCTGCGTACAGCGCGCCTGTACTTTCGATGGCGCCGAGCCTGATGCCCGCCCGCGAGGTGGAGCGCATCTCGACCTGCCGAAGCGCAACTTCGTATATTCTCGCGGAACGGTCGAGCACGGTCAATTCTCCCTCCGGCACGCAGACGGGCCGCACCTGGCGAGACCCGTCACCTCGCCCAGTGATACCCGCGACGCATCGACGGAATCACCGCGCGCGCGCCGTTGACCGTCCGTGCAGCGGGCCGCTATCATTCGCGCGAGTGAACCCGTCATCAGCCCCGCCGTGGCCCCCAAAGGAAGTGTGACGCCAGCCCGGATCCTGATGCTGGCCCCGGAGCCGTTCTTCGAGCCGCGCGGAACCCCGTTCAGCGAGTACCACCGCATCAAGGCGCTCTGCGGCCTCGGCTACCGAATCGATCTGGTGACCTACCCGTTCGGCCGCGACGTGCAGATCCCGAACCTGGAGATCTTCCGTTGCGGCAGGCCGCCGTTCGTGCAGGGTGTTCGAATCGGCCCTTCGGCGGTCAAGGTCCTGCTCGACGTGATGCTGACCTTCACGGCGGCGCGGTTGGCGCACACACGGCCGTACGACGCAATCCACTCTCACGAGGAAGCCGGACTCGTCGGCTTGTGGCTGGCCAAGTGGCTGCAGTTGCCCCACCTCTACGACATGCATTCCAGCCTGCCCCAGCAGTTGGCGAATTTCGGATACACGCGGTCCACGGTCATCCGCCGGCTGTTCGAGCGCCTCGAAACCAAGATGGTCGCCGAATCACGGGTCATCATCACCATTTGCCAGGAACTTCAGGATACCGCCACCGCCCTTGGCGCCGCGGACCGGGCATCCCTGATAGAAAACGTCATGGGAGGCGACGTAGACGGCGGCGTGTCACCATCCGCGGAAGAGCTCCGGGCGCGCTACGGCCTCGCCCCCAACCAGCCGGTGGCGCTCTATACGGGCACCTTCGAGCCCTACCAGGGACTCGACCTGCTGACCGAAGCGGCCGCCGTGCTCCGGGTCACCCATCCTGCAGCGCGCATCCTCGTGGTCGGCGGCACGAGCGGCCAAGTCGAGCAGGCGCGACAGCGCGCCGCAGAGACGGGGAGCCCCATGATCTTCACCGGCCGGCGCCCGGCCCAGGAAATTCCCGGCTTCGTGGCCGCCTGCGACATTCTGGTATCGCCTCGCACGAGCGGGACCAATACCCCCTTGAAGATCTACTCGTACCTCAGGTCGGGACGACCCATCGTGGCAACCGATCTGCGCACGCACACCCAAGTGCTGAATTCGGACACCGCCCTGCTCGTGCCCCCGGAGGCAATGGCGCTTGCCTCTGGACTGGCTCGTCTCATCGATCATCCGGCGGAACGGGGTCGTCTGGCGGCCGCCGCGCGGGCGCTCGCCGCCGAACGCTACAGTCCCGAGGCGTATGTCGCGCGGACAGCGGCAGCCTACGAGCGTCTGCTCTCGCGGCCGGCCTCCGCGGACGACGCAAGTCCCGCGTGAATACGACGAAGCGTGCGAGTACTGGTCACCGGAATCACCGGTTTCACGGGAGGGCACCTCGCCCGCTTCCTCGCCGGGCGTGGACATGAGGTGCGCGGACTGGCGCGCCCGGCGAGCAGGAATCGGACGGCGGTGCTGTCCCGAGCAGGAATCGATGTCGTGTTCGGCGACCTGACCGAGCCGCTGTCGCTCTTCCCCGCGTGCGCCGGCGTGGATGTCCTGTACCACATCGCCGCGACCTACCGCACGGCGGGCCAGCCGGACGACTCGTACCGCGCTGTAAACGTCGACGGGACCCGCACGCTGCTGGACGCAGCCCTTGCGGCCGGCGTCACACGCTTCGTGCATTGCAGCACGGGCGGCGTCCACGGCCACATCGAGCATCCACCCGCGGACGAGCGCGCGCCGCTGGCGCCAGGAGACATCTACCAGCAAACGAAACTCGAGGGTGAGCGGGTGGCCCGAGCGGCCGGCAAGGACGGTGAGATGGAGGTCGTAGTGGTCCGCCCGATCGGCATCTACGGTCCGGGCGACACGAGGTTTCTGAAGATGTTCCGCGCCATCGCCGGACGCAGATTTCCCATGATCGGCACCGGCCGCGTCTTCTACCATCTGACGTACATCGACGATCTCGTCGAGGGTTTCAGACTCTGCGGCGAGACTCCCTCCGCCGCGGGCAGGACCTATCTACTGGCCGGTCCGCGGTACACAACGCTCGCCGAGCTCATACGGGTCGTCGCGCAGGAGCTGGGCGTCCCCCCGCCGCGGTGGCGCATTCCCGCGCGGCCGGTGTGGCTGGCCGGGGCGCTCTGCGAGGCGTTGTGCGTGCCGCTGGGCATCGAACCGCCTCTGTACCGCCGGCGGGTCGATTTCTTCACCAAGAGCCGCGCCTTCGACACGTCCCGTGCGCGGCGTGAGCTGGCCTACGAGCCGGCGGTCGATCCTGTCGAGGGGATTCACCGTACCGCGGCGTGGTACAGGGAACAACGATGGCTGTAGCCCCGCGCCGAATCAACGTCGTTCAGATCTGTGACCACCTCGGTTGGCCAGGATCGCGGATGCACGGAGTCAAACGACTGTTCGCCTGGATGATCCCGCGCTTCGACCCGGCACGTTTCAAGGTGAGCCTCATCAGCCTGCGGTCCCCGGACACGTCCGGCGATCGGCTGGAGGACCACGGCATCGACGTTACTTACCTGTCACGGTCGAAGTTTGACCCTCTGACGCTGCCGGCTCTGCTGACCGAGCTCGATCGGCGCGACGCGGACATCCTGCACCTGCATGGATATGGTGCCACCACGTTCGGTCGTTTGGCGGCCGCCCGACGCGGCTGGCCCGCGCTGCTGCACGAGCACGCGAACCTGACCGACACGCCCTGGTTCCAGAAGATCGCGGACCGGGCCCTGGCGCCCTATACGGACCTTGCCATCGCCGTTTCGCGCTCGACAGCGGAGTTCGTGACCCGGGCGCGCAAGGTCCCGGCATCGATTACCCGCGTCGTCTATCTCGGAGCCCCACTTGAGGAGTTCTCCCAGACGCGAACGTCCGAGGAGGTGATGGCGGCGCGGTCTTCTCTGCGTCTGCCCGCCCGAGCTCCCGTGGTCGGTACGGTCACCAGGCTGATGCCCGCCAAGGGGAACCAGTACCTCGTGGAGGCTGCCCGAACCGTGCTTGACGATATTCCGGACGTACACTTCTGTATCGTGGGAGAAGGCGAGCTATTGGGCGATTTGGAGCGGCAGGCACGTCGCCTCGGGATCGCGGAGCGGGTCCGGTTCGCGGGCTACACGCGCGACGTAGCCGGCGCCTTGGCCGCGTTCGACGTGGTGACGTTCCCGTCGCTTTGGGAAGGCACGCCGTTGACCGCTTTCGAGGCCCTCGCCGCGGGGCGACCGATCGTCGCCGCGGATGCCGACGGCTTGGTCGACATCCTGCACGACGGCCGCGACGCGGTACTCGTTCCGAAGCGCGATGCCGACGCCCTTGCGCGCGCCGTAACCGCGCTGTTGCGCGATGAGGACCGACGCAGCCGACTCGCTGCCGGGGCCCGCGCTACCGGCGCCGCCTACGACATCGGCGTGTTCGTCTGGAAGATGGAACAGCTTTACGAGCTGCTGCACGCGCGTGCAAAGCGGGCGCCGGGCCACCGCGGCGCCGCGACGGACTTGGGCTTCCTGTCTGAAACAGGCCATTCGCCCCGACGTGCTTCATGACCAGACCCACGGAGACCGGCAGCGGCGCCGAGCTCGGGCGCGGCAGCTCGATGATTCGCTGGAATCCCGGCTACATCGCGACGGCCCTGGTGCTGATCTTCGGATCCTGCGCGGCGCTCTCCATAGATGTGGTCCGGACCGGGTTCGGCATCAAGGGCGACGAGGCCACGTACGTCGCGATGACCATGAGCGCAGCCTACGACGCCGACCTCGTGTACGAATCCCGCGACATCCAGCGGTTCTTCAGGATCTACCAGGGCGGCCCCTCGGGCATCTTTCTCAAACGCGGCGAGGGAGAACACGACCGGCGCAACCGGCTCTACTTCGGCAAGGCGTACATCTACTCGGTCCTCGCGGCCCCATTCGTCCGCATCGCAGGGCTCAATGGCATGCTGCTGTTCCACGTGGTGCTGCTCGCGGGCATGCTGCTGGCTGCCTACGTCTTCCTCGCCGCCCGCTCGCCGGGCGGGACTGCCCTCGCCTTTTCGGCGGCCTTCTTCGGCGTCTCGATCGTACCGCTCCACGCGTTGTTCCTGTCCTCGGATTTCTTCAACGTCGCCAGCGTGTCGTTCGCGTACTTCCTGTGGTTCTACAAGGACGTCGCACCACCGGCGCAGGGCCGGTGGGCGGCGTGGCTGCGAGGGCCGGGCTCGGACATCGCCGCCGCAGTGGTTCTGGGACTTGCGACGTTCTCGAAGCCGACCCATGTCTTCCTGATCCTGCCGCCGCTGGTTCTGGCCCTCAATCAACGCCGTCCGCTCATGGCCGTCTACGTGGCCGCGGCGTTCGCGACGACCGTTGCAGCGGGTTTCGCCATCAACGCGGGGATCACCGGTGAGTGGAACTACCAGGGAGGGAACCGCCGGACCTTCTACGGCCGGTTTCCCTTCGAGAACCCGGCAGCCGCATTCGACAACCTCGGGCTCTCGATGACCACCAATGCGGTCATTGTCGACGCGGCCACGATCGGCGAGTTCCTGCAGACGCTCGCGACAAACCTGCGGTACTTCCTGATCGGCCGCCACTTCGGCTTCCTGCCGTACTTCTTTCCCGGTGTAGTCGCGATAGTGCTGTTCGCGATGGCCCGGAACGGCCGCCGCCGTTGGCAGTGGGCGACGTTGTGCGTCTTCCTGCTCACAGCTATCGGGCTCTGCATGTACATGCCGTACACTTGGTCCGGCGGGGGCGGCCCCCCCGGGAACCGTTACTTTCTGAGCGTCTATCCGGTGTTGCTCTTCCTGACCCCGCCACTCGGCTCGGCCGTGCCGGCGATGGTCGCCTGGGCGGGCGGCGCGCTCTTCACCGCGCAGGTTCTCGTCAATCCGTTCATCGCGGCGAAGCAGCCCTATCTGATCGCCGAACGGGGCCTCCTGCGGGTCCTGCCGGTTGAATTGACGATGGTCGACGACCTGCCCGTCGCGCTGAACGCACGGCGTCACAGAATCGGTTACAACACCGACCCGGCACTGCTCCTGTCCTTGCTCGACCAGAATGCGTATCGAGCGGACTCGTTGGAATTCTGGACGGCCGGACGAAGCCGTGCCGACATCATCGTCAGAAGCCAGACGCGTCTGTCGGCCGTCTCCGCGACGCTTCGATCACCGATCCCCAACCGGGTGACGATCAGCCTGGGAGGCGACGAAACGACGCTCGACCTCAGACCCGGGGTCGCCGCGGAGGTATCGCTGACTCCCACGGGCGTCTATGCGCGAGGACGTTGGGGATACCTCCTGTCGGTCCATCCCCGCACCGGATTCACACCCAGACTCGCGACCCCGGGATCCGGAGACAACCGGTTCCTTGGCGTGCTCGTGCGGCTGACCCCTCATGCAGCCACGTCCGACTGAGCGGGTCAGAAGCGCAGGCGAAGTCCGGCGCCGGTCTGCACGCCACCGACGGCGACCCTCCGCCGCGTGTCGGCGGTAATCGGAAGAGAAACCGTTCCGCCAGTTACGCGGACAAAGTACCCGATGCCGACCTGCGGTATGCGCGTCGCGGCGGTGAACATGTACGTGACGTCGATGCCGGCGTTGTACCCGACGCCGCTACGCGTGTGTTCGCCGAGGTCGACGTGGAGGCCGACCTCGGCGAACGGCGGGCCGACCACTTCGGTCGGTGTCAGGTTGACCACCACTCCCTGGCGCAGACTGAAGTACGACGGACCGGCCGACAACTCCACTTCCAGCGACCTCAAGGAAATGCGCCAAGCCAAGTACGCATGCGTTCCCCGCTCTCTTCGCGCCAACGAGGGTGTCTGTGGAGGTATCGTCCGGTCGCGTTCGGCAACGATCGGGTGTGGAACCGTGCCGGTCACCTCGGCGCTGCCGGAGTCCCGCACCTGCGTGAAGCTCGCCCCGAGCACGAGTCCCCGCCAGACACGCAACGAACCGCCGACATCGACATGTCCACCGCCGCCGAATTCCTCGCGCGTCGAGAGTCGCGCCTGTTCCCCGTAAGTCCGTAACGAGGTCTCGGTCTCGTACTGTCTGGAAGACGCCTGATAGGACCCGTTCACGTAAACCTGCAGACGCTCCCGGGCGAAAAGCTCCGCGAAACCTGCTCCGATCCCGCTCAGTAAACCGGGCCGGTCCTCGGTGTCCTGAACCGCCTGCGCCTGCTGACGGGCGCCACGCTCCTGCACGTCCTGGCTCGATACTTGTGCTCGCGCGACGCCGCCGAAAGCAAACACCGCGACGGCGGCACAGGAAACGCTCGCTGTAAAGCGCCACATGTCAGGCACCGTCACTGGCGTTCGCCCGGCGAAGCCAACGCCTCCGACCCAAGGTACGTGGCAACCGGGAAGGCCCCCTGCGACTGGCTCGGCGACGCCTGTGGAATCTCGACGTCATACCGTTCCACGATGATCCGTGCGAGCTCATCCGCCATCAGCCGGTACCCGTCCGCCGTCGGATGCAGGCCATCGGCGCCGATGCAGGGAAATGCCCGAGCTCCTGGACACCCGGTCCCCGCCAGCACATTGTAGATGTCGACAAGCGCGACCCCGCGCCTCGCCGCAATGGCTCGAATCCTGTCGTTGAGCCCCGGAACGAGACTTGCCTGTGCGGTGAATCTCTGGGGCGGAATCGTCATCAACAGGACGTCCAAACCGGCCGCCTGGGCCCGATTCACCATCGAATCGATAGCCTGCGCAGCCAGATCGGCCCCTCCGCCACCCAACACGTCCAGATCGTTGGTACCCTCCATCAGAAGCACCACCTCGGGACGGTGCGTTCTGAGAACCGATTGGAACCGCGACACGGCATTCCTGGCTTGTTCACCGGAAGCGCCCGCATTGAGGACCGTGATGCTCTGCGTGACGTAGTTCCGTTGGAGGTCGCGCTCGAGAATGGTGACATACGACATGGACGGATCCAAGCTCGACCGACCGACCGGTGGCGACACGACGCCCGCGGTCAGACTGTCCCCGAACGCGAGGAAACGCGTAGCCGCCAACTTCGGCGGCCCGAGCACGGCAACCTGGAAGGCACAACTCGCCACTTGCTGCAGCGCATCCGATGCCCTGCACGAAACCTCTGTGACGCCGATTCCGAAGGCTTGGCCCGATCCGGGCGTGCACTCGACAGCCACCGGCGCTTGCCCCCCGACCACCAGCGGCAACTCGAACGCCACGGCGACCGGCTGCCCGTCGAACGACTGTGTCTGCACGTCGGCTGGGCAAGCCAAGCCCAGACGCCCGATCTTCTCCTCCGGCAACGGAGAGGGTCCTGCAGGGGGCAGCACCGACGATTCGGCGCAGGCGGACAACCAGCACGCAACGCCTACTGCAACAAGCGAATGAACGAAACGAATTCTCAAGAAACCGAAGGGGATAGTACCGCCGGGCGTAAGAATGTTAGCCTGAACCGCCATGTCGATCAACCGCGCCCTCATCCTGGGACTCGCCGCTGCCGCCTGTGCGAATCCCCCCGGCCCGGAACTCGTGGAACGGTTTCGCGCAACCTGCGCCCGCCTGGCCGCCGAGGCATCGACATCCGGAACGCCGATCGTGACCGGTAGCGACGGATGGTACTTTACCGCCCGGGAGGTATCAGCGCTCGGAGCCGCAGCGACCGCCACCGGGCCGAATCCGGCGGTCGCCGCGATTGCAGCGGAAGCAGAACGGCTCCGCCGCGACGGCGTCGAGATCGTCGTGGCGCCCGTCCCACCGAAGGGCATCATTTACCCCGACAGGCTCGCACCAGAGCTCGACGTACCCGTTCCCGTCCGGCGGCTCGACGCGCCGCTAGAGGGCATCTACGCCGACCTTCGGGCGCGGGACGTTCGGATCGTAGATTTGACCGAGCCGTTCATCCGTGATCGCTTTCATCCCGAAGGGCCCCTCTATTGCCGGCAGGACTCGCACTGGTCCGGGGTCGGCTGCGTGATAGCGGCGGAAGTCATCGCTGCGACGGTCCGCGGAATGGCGGTGATCGAGGCTCCCCCGAACCGCGTATACGGGCTCGCCTGGTTCGCGACACCCATCCGGGGCGATCTCTGGCAACTCCTGCGGCAACCGCCGCCGCGCGAGGAGATCCGGGCGCGCGGCGTCATCGCGCCAGATGACCCGTTGCTCGCACCGGTAGCGGAGAATGGTGACGCCCGGATTGCGATCGTTGGAGACACGCACGCGCTCGTGTTTCACGGCGGCGAGCCCTACCACGCACGCGGGGCCGGTATCGCCGACCAGCTCGCCTTCGAGCTCCGCCAGCCCGTGGCCCTCCACGCGGACGACGGGAGCGCCCGCTTGACGGATATCTGGTCACTTCCGGCGCTGGGCTCACGGACAAGAGTAGTGGTCTGGATCTTCGCTGCGACGCGGCTGCTGGGCGACGCGTGATCGAGGCTCATCAGCGGGCGGCGGAGACCGCGGACCCGGTCTTGCCCGCCGCGGCGTCGTCCTCCGACTCGAGGATTTCGCGCACCGCGTAGACTGACTTGTCCTGCGATTCGTGGTACGTACGCGCCTGCAGCTCGGCGAGAAGACCCAGCGTCAGGAACTGCATGCCGGCGAAGATCAGGAGTATCCCAAGCAGCAGCAACGGCCGATCGCCGATCGCCTGCCCCGCGAACAGCCGAACGTAACCGAGGTAGCCCGTGATCGCGAGCCCGGCCGCACCCAACAGTAACCCGGGCGGACCGAAGATCTGGATGGGTTGCGTCGAATAGCTCAACAGGAACTTCACCGTGAACAGGTCGAGAACGACCCGCATCGTGCGCGACAGGCCGTACTTCGACGTGCCGAAACGCCGCGGGCGGTGGTTGACCTCGACCTCGGCAATTCGTACCCCCTGCTCGCTGGCGATCGCGGGGATGAACCGGTGCATCTCGCCATACAGGCGCAGTGACCGAACGACTTCGCCCCGGAACACCTTGAGGGAGCAGCCGTAGTCGTGCAGCTTCACGCCGGTCGTGCGTGATATCAGCCAGTTCGCGATGTTCGAAGGCACGCGCCGCGTAAGCCAGGGGTCGCGGCGCGCCCGCCGCCAACCGCAGACGAGGTCGTAACCGTCCTCGAGCTTGCCCACCATCATCGGCAGATCGCGCGGGTCGTTCTGCAGGTCGCCGTCGGAGGTTGCGATCATCCGGCCCCTGGCATGCGCAAAGCCGGCCGCGAACGCGGCGGTCTGTCCGAAGTTCCGCCGGAGCGCGACGACCCGCACGTGGGGGTCGCCGGCCTGCAACTCCTTCAGCAGCGGGAAGGTGCCGTCGGTACTGCCGTCGTCTATGAACAGAAGCTCGTACGGTCGACCCCATGCGCCGAGCGCCGCGGTCAGCTCGCGGTGCAGCTCCGCAACGTTGGGCTCCTCGTTGTAGAGAGGAATCACTACCGACAGGTCGGGAACCATGCTGTGAATCGCGGACGCTTCCGCGAAAGCGGTCGATTATAGCTCGTCGGTTCCGGGGCTCCCGCGCCGCCGCCAGACGATCCACGCGAGGCCGCCGGCGACGATCAACGCCACCAGGACGAGTGAAACGACGCGGCCGTTGGCCTGGATGAACGCGATGGCCTCGTCTCCGTACCGTACGGAGAGCACCCCGACCATGAAGTACCGGAACCCCCGCGCCAGTGCGATCGTCGTCGCGAACTGCCACACCGGCACGGCCGCAACCCCCGCCAGCAGGACGAAGATCTTGAACGGCGCCGGCGGCGGCAGGATGGCCGGCACGGCGATGGCGAGGACACCGTAGCGTTTCGACAACGCCAGCGCGCGCCCCATCCGGGGACCACCGAACCGCCGCCGAACCAGGGCCTCCCCACCGGTCCGTCCAATCCAGTACAGCACCAGGCACCCGGCCACCGAGCCGAGCGTCGCCATCAGCGCGTAGTACGGCATCCGGGCCTTGTGCTCGATCACGAGCATCACGACGAGCAGGTCGTTTATCTCGGGTAGAGACAGGAAGGACGAGTCGAGAAAGGCGACCAGGAACAGGCCCGGCCCGCCGATGCCGATGGCGAAGGCCTGGACCCAGGTAACGATGCGGGCCACGGAAGCCGGTATTATACCAGCCGTGGACGCCGGCGCCGCCGTGGACCCGCACTCGTCGTCAGAACCCGAACTGGAAAGTCACCTTCGTGGTGAGACCTCCGAGATCGATCTCGTCCTCGAGGAAGCCGTTGTCGACGCCCACGACCCCGCTGACATCGTGGTACTGAATCTCCAGGCCGAAGGCGTGTCGATCCGCGAATGGAAACCGGACCCCGCCCAGAACGATGCCTCCCGCGTCGGTTCCCTCGGCCACGAAGCGATCGGTGAACGTACCGAACGAACCGAAGCGGTCGAAGTCGCTGAAGTCGATGAACTCTCCGAACTCGGCGTACCGCCAGGCGTAGACTCCCACTCCTCCTCCGAAGTAAGGCTGCACGGGCGTGTCTCCGAACGGCATGAACCGCAGCGTCGCCGTACCCGGAACGATGCGCAGGCTGAAGTCCTGCCCGATTTCGTTGCCGCTGATATCCAGGTAGTCGTAGTAGACGCTGGAAACCGTCCGCCGGTAGTACCCGAGGCCGAGACTGACCTCGAGGTGGTCTCCGAGAGCGAGGTCCCACGATCCTCCGACCGACGCGCCGTTGAAGTCGTCGAGCCGGAACGCGAAAACGTTCAGGTTCTCCAACAGCACGTCACGCTCGATGCGGCCGTCGAAGCCCTTGACCGCGAACTGCCCCGCGCTTAGCGTGACGGACTGCTGCGCGCTTGCAGGTCCGGCGCCAAGGACGGCCGCCGCGGAGATCGTGGCGGCCCCCGCTACCCAGGTCTTGCTCGACATGCTGGCCTCCTGTGTGTCGTCTACAAGCATCCGACTCTCCTGCGATAGACAGCACGATCGATGCCAAGTCAGCGTCTTCCCACACCCCCGGCGGAGAACGAACCACCGGATCCCGCCGGCAAGGGCCGTCCGGTGGGCGGGCATGCGCGGGAAACGGATGGCGCCGCGCACTCGTCGCTCCACAGGGCTCCGGCGCAGTGCCGCAACGGCTCGGAGGCCAGGTGTCACGGGTCGATGACAGAACGTCCACTCAAGACAACGGTCGCTGCTGGTAGCCCGTAACGAATGCCCCGCTGTACGCGAGACTCGAGCGACTCGGTGCTACGCGGGGTTCCACCCGCGGCCAGCTAGAATCGAGCGATGCCAACGCCAATCGCGCATGCCCTGGGCGGCATCGCCGCGAGTTGCCTGATCGTTGCCGGCTCGTCGCTCGCGCTGCGGAAGCCAGCTTCGCGGCGAGTCATGGAGGCCGTCCTCGCGCGGACCGGGCCATGGCGCGGCCTCGCCGGCCTCGCCGGCCTCGGTGTCCTGCCCGACGTCGATCTGCTTCTGGGCATGCACCGGAGCGTCACGCACAGCCTGGGTGCGGTGTTCCTGGTAGCGGCCGTCGCCGGTGGCATCGCTCCCGCCGCGCGCCTGTCCGTCGCGCTCACGGCAGCCGCGGCATTCGGCAGCCACCTGCTGCTCGATTGGCTGGGAACCGACCCGAGCCCGCCGCACGGAATCATGGCCTGGTGGCCTTGGACGAACCAGTTCTACCTATCCGATACCCCGCTCTTCATGCGCGTCTGCCGGGAGTATTGGAGCCTCGACTGCTGGCGGCACAACGCCCTGGCCGTATCCCGCGAGATCGCCCTGCTCGTCCCGGTCACGCTCGCCGCGCTGCTCGTTGCGCGGGGCGCGCTCCGGCGAAGCAATCCGCTATGAACGTTGGCGGGCGATGGTCGCCAGCATGGCCTCGTGCAGCGGACCGTTCGTCGCCACGATCGAGCCCTCGCGGGAATCGAACGGGGTCCCGGCCATGGTCGAGACCCTGCCGCCGGCCTCCGCCACCAGCAACGCGCCGGCCGCCATGTCCCATGGATGCAGGCGCTGCTCCCAGAAGCCGTCGAACCGGCCTGCCGCGACGTAGCAGAGATCGAGCGCGGCGGAACCGAGCCGCCGCACGGCGCGCGCCTCTCCCACGAAGGCGCCGAACAGTCCAATCACTTCGGCCACGGTCTCGTGCACGTCGTACGGAAAGCCGGTACAGAGCATGGCATCGACCAGCGCCGGCGTCGCCGACACCTGCAACGGGGTGCCGTTGAGCCGGGCGCCGGCTCCCCGTTCCGCCGCGAACAGCTCCTCGCGCAGCGGGTCGTAGACGGCCGCCACGCTTGGCACGCCGTCGATCTCCAGCGCCAGCGAGGCACAGAAGATCGGCAGCCCGTGGGCGTAGTTGACCGTGCCGTCGATCGGGTCGAACACCCAGCAGTACTCCGGACTCTCCGTGCCGCCGGACTGATCGTCCAGCTCCTCCGCGAGGACCGCGTGGGAGGGAAACCGTTCCCGGATCATGCCGCGGAACCAGCGTTCCACCTCGAGGTCGACCTGCGTCACCAGATCGATGAGCCCCTTCTTGCCGACCTCCACGTCCTTGCCGAAATGGTTGCGCTGGATGGCGCCCGCGTGCAGGACGGCTTCGGCCGCGGTTGCGACGAGGAGCGGATCGATGCCCGCGGGGTCGCCGCCCTGGCCGGGTTCGACCGGCGTCATTCCCCGGCGCCCAGGTTCTTGACCATGCGCACCTCCATCCCGCCCTCCGGGATGCGTTGCAACGTGATGTCGTCCATGAAGCTGCGCATGAAGAAGATACCGCGACCGCTCGACCGCAGCAGGTTCTCGGGAGCCAGCGGATCGGCCACCGCGTCCGGATCGAAACCCGGCCCCTGATCGAGCACGCGTACCACGAGACGCGCCGGCTCCCCCCGCGGCTCGAGCCGGAGCTCCACGGTCACGCGCTTGGCGCGATCCTCGGCGTTCCCGTGCTTGATGGCATTGATGACCGATTCGCGCACCGCAACACCCACCCAGTGGGTGCTGTCCTCGTCGAGGCCGCCGACCTGGCCCACGTGGTCGGTCAAGATCTGCACCACGTCCAGCATGTCGAGATGGCTGGGAAAGTCGAGACGAATGATATTCCCGACGGGAGGCATACGCTGGCGGGTGACGGCCCTACCATACCCGGCGCCGGGGCGAGCGGGCAAGGAGGACGAGCGCGGAGCGTGAAGTATAGTGGGCGCGCATGAGCGCCTCGGCGTCGACCTCGGTCACCGTGGAGCCCGCGCGGCGCCTGCGCGGGCGACTACACGTCCCCGGCGACAAGTCGATCTCCCACCGTTACGCCCTCCTGGCGGCGCTGGCCCACGGAAGGTCGACGATTGCCGGCTACTCCGCGGGGGCCGACTGCCGCTCGACGCTCGGGTGCCTGCGCGCGCTCGGGGTCGAGATACGCGAGAAGGGCGGCCCGGACGACTCGTCCACGGTTGTCGTCGACGGTCTCGGCCTCGGCGGGTTCGCCCGCCCGGCACAACCGCTCGACGCGGGCAACTCCGGCACGACCACCCGCCTGCTCGCCGGCATCCTGGCCGGTCATCCGTTCGACACTCGGATCACCGGCGATGCGTCGCTGCGGCGCCGGCCGATGCGACGCGTGATCGATCCCATCGAACGCATGGGGGGATGCGTCGAGGCGGAAAACGGACGACCGCCGTTGTGCATCCGGGGAGGTCCCCTGAGCGGGATCGCCTACGCCCCTCCCGTCGCGAGCGCCCAGGTGAAGAGCGCCGTGCTGCTGGCCGGCCTGCACGCGGAGGGCACGACGCAGGTCCGCGAAAACGCGCCGACGCGGGACCACACCGAACGAGCGCTCGCCGCGTTCGGCGTGCCCGTCGGACACGACGACGGCGCCGTCACGGTCGCCGGCGGCTCTTCGCTATCCCCACTCGCCCTGTCGGTGCCGGGAGATCCCTCGTCGGCCGCCTTCTGGGCCGTGGCTGCCGCCGCGGTCCCGGACTCCGACGTGACCGTCGAGGCGGTCGGCTTGAATCCGACGCGCACCGCGTTTCTGGACGTTCTGCGCCGTGCGGGAGCGGAAGTCGAGACGCGTGTGACCGACATCTCGGGCGGCGAGCCCATCGGCCGCATCCGAATCCGGTTCGGAGAGCTCCGGGACGTCGCGGTTGGCGCGGGGGAGGTGCCCGGTCTCATCGACGAGCTGCCCGTGATCGGCGCCCTCGCCGCCCACGGATCGGCAGTGGAGGTAAACGGGGCCGCGGAGCTGCGTCACAAGGAGAGCGACCGCATCAGCGCATTCGCGACCGGTTTGCGAGCCATCGGGATACGGGTCGACGAACGTCCCGACGGGTTCCGCGCCGAGCGCGACGCTCCGCCACCGGGAGGCGCAGTCGACGCGGCCGGCGACCACCGGCTGGCGATGGCGTTCGCGATAGCGGCTCTTGCCGGCACCGGCCCCAGCCGGATCGAAGGCGCAGACGTGGTGGACATCTCCTATCCGGGTTTCTTCGCAGTCCTCGACTCGCTCCGCGCCTGAAGCTGACCGCCACGCAATCGCGCCGAGCCTTGCTAAACTGCGCCGCGTGCGAACCGACAAGGTGTTCCTGGTGGGATTCATGGCCGCCGGAAAGTCGACGGTGGCCAGAGCGCTCGGTGGCCGGATCGACTGGCGAGTGGAAGACATCGACGCCCGGATCGAGGCGCGGGAGCGCACCACGGTGGCGGATATCTTCGCGACGCGCGGCGAGAAGCACTTCCGGGACACGGAGCGCGCCGTGCTCCGGGAACTGCTGCCGCTGCGTCACACGGTGGTCGCCACCGGCGGGGGCACGTTCGCCGACCCCGGCAACCGGCAACTCATTCACGCCGACGGAGCCTCCGTCTGGCTGGATGTCTCGTTCGAAACCGTCGTGGACCGCATACCGCGCGACGGGCGCCGCCCGCTGGCCGCCGACCGGGCCAGCATGGAGGCCCTGTACCGCTCGCGACGGTCAGCCTACCGGCATGCCCACCTGCGGCTCGATGCCGACCGCTCGCCGGCCGGCGAGCTGGTCGATCGCATTCTGGAGTGGCTGGGCGAGTGAGCCGGCGGCCTGCGGCGCGGGCACGGAGAACGCCGGAACCGGTGTCAGGCCGCGTCGGCCGCCGATGCCGCCGCGGCCGGCTTGGCCGCGCCGGCACGGCGCGCCGCCCGTTCCTCGCGCCGGCGCAACTCGGCCGCGTAAGCGTCCGCGGCAGCGCGCGAACCCAGGAT
>CATQHX010000064.1 GCA_958296065.1 Vicinamibacterales bacterium
TTCCTGCCCGGCATGAGCAACGTCTTGACTGCAGAAAAACGACAGCAGGTTCTCGCTCTGGGACGCCTCGGCTGGTCGCTGCGGCGGATCGAAGCGGCCACCGGGGTCCGGCGCGAGACCGCCAGCAGCTACCTGAAGGGCGCCGGCCTGACGGTGCGCCGCCGTGGCCGACCTTCCGCTCGACCGGCAAAACCGGCCATTTCGTCGGAAGTGTCCACCGACTCTTCGCGGGCGCCGGCGGTCGGCACGGGCACGGATGACGCCGCGCCGGTGTCCGGGGACGGCCCCGGCCGCGCGCCGCAGGCGAGCGCCTGTGAGCCCTACCGCGCCGCTGATCCGCGGCAGCGGCGTACGGGGCGAGCACGTGGGCGGCCCAGATCTGCCTGACCGAACGCAGCGTGGTCGAGTTCGCGACGCGCCGGAAGCGGACCGACAGGCCGCTGGCACGCAGCGTCGGGGCCGGAGCCGGTCAGGCGCGACGAGGCCGAGCTGGCCTGGAAGGATCTGGCCGCAGTCCCAGGTTCTCGCGAAGCTACTACGTCCCGAGACAGAACCGCGCAGTTGGTCTGCACACAATCGCGGCCGGACGGAGTCGAGTGCCGGCGCCGACGCCGTGGAACGCCCAGCATTCGTCGTGACCCGGGCCATGGCCAGCGGGCTCTGTGCGCGGTGCTGGAGCATGAACCGGCCTCGGTGGCCGAGACATCGCCTGTCTGATACAGGAGGCGGACGTGGAGGTGGACGAGGCGGCTTCGAATGTTCATGGAGGTGACCGGCAAGCCGTTGAAGCCAAGGACAGCGCGCTGAGTAGTCGTTGTCGCCCGACTCAAAGGCGCGGAGCCTGGGCTGATGCACCGGCCCGTCGTGCGTCGCTGAGCACTCGACAGCGAACGGATACAATCCGGAGGTGGGGTGTGATGACGATGGTGATGTCGACGGAGACGCGCCAACGACGCAGCGACGCGGTCCCGGCGGGTCGTGCCTGACGTGGCCGTTTCCGGTGCAGGCCCCGTGCCGGCGCCCGGCGCCCGCGTCGTGATCCGCGACGCCGAATGGGTGATCCGCCGCGTCGATCGCTGCCCGGACGGCGGCTACCAGCTCGTGTGCGACGGTGTCTCGGAACTCGTGCGGGAGCGTGAGGCTATCTTCCTCACGACCCTGGAGTCCGACATCCAGGTTCTGGATCCCGCCGACACCCGGCTCGTGCCGGACGAGTCGCCCGGCTTCGCGGACAGCCGGCTCTACCTGGAGAGCCAGCTCCGGCAGGCGGTGCCGAACGACGAGCACATCCACGTCGCCCACGGGGCGGCGATGGACCCGGCGCCCTACCAGCTCGAGCCGGCCCGGCAGGCGCTGCGCCAACCGCGGCAACGCATCCTGATCGCCGACGCGGTCGGGCTGGGGAAAACCCTGGAGGCGGGCATCCTCGTCAGCGAGCTGATCGCCCGCGGCCGGGGCCGGCGCATCCTCGTGCTGGCCGTCAAGAGCATGCTCACGCAGTTCCAGAAGGAGTTCTGGAACCGCTTCACCATTCCCCTCACCCGGCTCGACTCGATCGGCATCCAGCGGGTGCGCAGCCGCATCCCGACCAATCACAACCCGTTCCACTACTACGACAAGGCGATCATCTCGATCGACACGCTGAAGCAGGACGCCGAGTACCGTACGTACCTGGAGCAGGCCTACTGGGACATCATCGTCATCGACGAAGCGCACAACGTGGCGGACCGGGGCGCCGGCGGCGCGAAGACCGGCGCCTCGCACGGGCGGACGTCGCTGCGCAGCCGCCTCGCCCGCCTGCTCGCGCGGCGGTCCGACACGCTCGTCATGCTGTCGGCAACGCCGCACGACGGTAGGGCGCGCAGCTTCGCGAGCCTCGTGAACATGCTGGACGCGACGGCCATCGCCGACCCGGACGACTACGCGAAGGAGGACTTCCGCGACAAGGGGCTCGTCATCCGGCGCTTCAAGAAGGACATCCGGAACCAGGTCCGCAACGCCTTCCGTGACCGGGAGATCGTCCGGCGTCGGTTCCCCGCCTCCGCGGCGGAGGAGGCCGCCTACGCGGCCTTGCTCGCGGTGAGGGTGGCGCCGTCCCGCGCCGCGGGGCCGGGGACCGGGTCGAAACGCCGCGACCTCTTCCTCGTCACCCTGGAGAAGGCGCTGTTCTCCAGCCCGGCAGCCTGCATCGCGAGCGTCGACCAGCGCCTCCGCCGAAGGGAGAGGGAACTCGCCGAGTCCACGAACCCGCTCGTGGCAGCGGAAGTAGAATCGCTGCAGGCCCTCCGGCAGGTCCTCACGGCCATCGCTCCGAACGACTATGCCAAGTACCAGGCGCTACGCGCCGCGGTCCGCGGCGCGTAGCCGTTCGACTGGAACGGAAACGACCCGCAAGATCGCCTGGTCGTGTTCACCGAGCGCCGCGAAACGCTGAACTGGCTGCGCGATCGGCTCAAGACGGACCTGCGGCTCCGCGACGACCAGGTCGAGATCCTCCACGGCGGCCTGAGCGACGTGGACCAGCAGCGCGTCGTCGAGGACTTCGGCAACGCGGCGCGCCCGCTGCGCCTGCTGATCTGCTCGGACGTGGCGTCGGAGGGCATCAACCTGCACTACCAGTGCCACCGGCTCATCCACTTCGACATGCCGTGGTCGCTCATGGTGTTCCAGCAACGCAACGGCCGGGTGGACCGTTACGGGCAGGAGCGGACCCCGCACATCGTCTACCTGGTGACCGAGAGCGCGAACGAGACGATCCGCGGCGACACGCGCATCCTCGACGTGCTGGCCGAGAAGGACGAGCAGGCCCACCGGAACATCGGCGATCCGTCGGCCTTCATGCGCGTCTACGACATCGAGGCCGAGGAGGACATCACGCGGGCCGCGATCGCCGACGGCGAGCAGGCGGACCGTTTCGACGCCCGGCTGAGCCCGTCGGCCAGCGAGGGAGACGACCTCCTGGCGCTGTTTCTCGGTACCGATGGTCCCGACGAGCGGTCGTCCGAGGCGGCGGAGCCGCCACCTGCGCCGACGTCGCTGTTCGAGAGCGATCTCGCGTACTGCGAAGCGGCGCTGCATCGACTGCGGGAGAGGGACCGGACCCTGCGGTTCGAGAGCGACGTGACCGGCACCGTTCTGACCCTGGACGCACCGGAGGATCTGCGGCGGCGGTTCGGCTACTTCCCGCAAGACGTATTCCCAGAGAACGGCCGCTTCGCGCTGACGGCCGATCGCAACCGGATGCGGGACGCCATCGCCGACAGCCGTCGCAAGGAAACGGCGTGGCCGACCGTCCACTACCTCTGGCGCCTCAACCCGGTGGTGGGCTGGCTGAACGACAGCATGCTCGCGGCGTTCGCGCGGCACGAGGCGCCGGTGCTGGCCGGCGCGCCGCGCCTGGCTGCCGACCAGACGGTGTTCGTCCTCTCCGGGCTCGTACCGAACCGCAGGAGCCACCCGCTGCTCTACGAGTGGATCGCCGTGTCGTACCGCGGAACACGCTTCGAGGCGGTGGTCCCGTTCGACGAGGTGATCGCACGCACCGGTCTCGGTCGCGGCGGGATCGCCAACCGTAGCCTGCAAGCCGACACCGATGCGCTCCGGCGCCTGCTACCGGACGCCGTTGCGCGGGCACGCGCCTGGGTCGTCGAGCGCCGGCGAGCCTTCGAAAGCCGCATCAACGAGAAGCTGAACGACGAGCTGGAAGCGCTGGAGAAGCTGAAGACCCGCCAGCTCCGCCAGCTCGAGCTGCAGCTCGAACGGTCGGAGCAGGTGGAGGCGTTCAAGCGCGCCCGTAAGGAACGCGGCCAACGCGACATCGACACGATCTTCAAGGAATACCTGGAGTGGGTCCAGGAGACCATGACCACCGAGCCACAGCCGTACATCAAGGTGGTCTGCGTGATGACCGGCGAATCGGGGAACCCCCGACAGGAAGGCGTGCGCAGTGGGTAGAATGGACTGACGGGCGGATGGCCCCGTCGAGCCGACCCGAGAGCCCGAGAGCCCGGTTCCGGTTCCGGCGCCGCCCGCCTCCGCCCGGCGACGCCCGGATGACCACGTAGACTCATGCCCGCCGCGACCGCCGCCGCCTTCACCGGCATCCACAACGAGAACGAGTTCTACAGCCACCACTACCTGTCGGAGATCTTCAGCGGCGACATCCGGTCGACGGTGGACCGCTGGCGGGAATCCGCGGAGGCCGGCGGCGGACAGACGCCGTACGCCGCACTGCGCGCCCTGGCCGGCGACTACGTGCGGTTCCGCCGCGACTTCGATCGCGAGCACCGTAGCGGACGGCGGCTGACCCTGCAACGCGAGTGGTTCCGGCAGCTTCTCCCCGCCCTCGGCTACGAGTGGGACCCCACAAACCATCCGCTCGACGACGGCGACGAGGTACCCGTGCTCTCCGCCGCGGGCGGCAACGCCGGCGCCCCCGCCCTGCTCGCGCTCGGCGCCTACGACCCGGAGGCCGAAGGCGAAGACCCGCTCGAGCTCAAGCCGCACCCCCTACAGTTCCACGGCGAGGCGCCGCCGCCCGAGGCGCTGCTGCGCGAGACCTGGGACGAGGTCGTCACCCGCCGCATCTTCGGTCAGGACCACCCGCCGCGCTGGCTGCTGGTGCTCTCGTTCAGCTGCCTCCTGCTGATCGAGCGCGGCAAGTGGACGCACAATCGCCTGCTGCGCTTCGACCTCGACGAGATTCTCGGCCGCCGCGAAGACGCCACGCTGAAGGCCGCTGCCGCCCTGCTGCACCGCGACTGCCTGCTGCCGCCCGACGGCCGGAGCCTGCTCGACAGCCTCGACGAGAACAGCCACAAGCACGCCTTCGCCGTCTCCGAGGACCTGAAGTATGCGCTGCGCGAATCGATCGAGCTGATCGGCAACGAGGCCATCCGCTACCTGCGCGGAGTGCTCAAGGACAAGGTGTACGACCGCCCCGACGACGCGCTCGCCGGGCAGCTCGGGCTCGAATGCCTGCGCTACATGTACCGGCTGCTGTTCCTCTTCTACATCGAGGCGCGCCCCGATCTCGGCTACGCGCCGATGGACTCCGAGACCTACCTCAAGGGCTACAGCCTGGAGCACCTGCGCGATCTCGAGCTGGTGCGGCTGACCAGCGAGGAATCGCTCGACGGCTACTACCTGCACCACGCCGTCCAGACCCTGTTTGGCCTCATCCGCGACGGCTTCGACGGCTCGCAGCGAGGCGGCGCCGCGGACCTTCTGGCGGCGGAGCCGGGTACGCACCTGCACCACGGTTTCCGCATCCGCGCACTCGACAGCGCTCTGTTCCGCGAAGGCTCGACGCCGCTGCTCGACCGCGTGAAGCTGCGCAACCGCGTGCTGCAGCAGGTCATCCGCCTGATGTCGCTCACGCGCCCCGCGAAGGGCCGGCGCGGGCGACGCGGGCGCATCTCGTACGCACAGCTCGGCATCAACCAACTCGGCGCCGTCTACGAGGCGCTGCTCTCGTACCGCGGCTTCTTCGCCGAGGAGGACCTGTACGAGGTGAAGAAGGCGGGCGAACCCGACGATCCCCTCAAGAGTGCCTGGTTCGTGCCGGCACGCGACCTCGACGACTACACCGAGGACGAGCGCGTTTACGACCAAGACAGCGAGGGACACCGCAAGCTCCGCGTCCATCCACGGGGGCGCTTCATCTACCGCCTCGCCGGCCGCGACCGCCAGAAGACGGCAAGCTACTACACGCCAGAATCGCTGACCCGCTGCGTCGTCAAGTACGCCCTGCGCGAGCTGATCACCGACGACACGCCGGCCGACCGCATCCTCGATCTCACCGTCTGCGAGCCGGCCATGGGGTCGGCCGCGTTCCTGAACGAGGCGGTGAACCAGCTGGCCGAGAAGTACCTGGAGCGCAAGCAGCGCGAGCTCGGCCAGCGGATTCCGCACGCGGAGTACGCGGACGAGCTGCAGCACGTGAAGCTGTACATTGCCGACCGCAACGTCTACGGCGTCGACCTCAACCCCGTGGCCCGCGAACTGGCCGAGTTGTCCCTCTGGCTGAACTGCATCCACCAGAGCGGGCACGTGCCCTGGTTCGGCTACCAGCTCGTCTGCGGCAACTCCTTGGTCGGCGCGCGGCGTCAGGTGTTCCCCACGACGATGCTGGGCAAGGGCAACCGCAGGGCAGAGCTGTGGTTCAACCGCGCCCCGGAGCGGGTGGCACCGCCAGCCGGGTCGAGCCGCAAGCACGCCGACGCGGATTCCAGCCACACGCGCGACACCGCGCCGACCCGCGCCCCGAAACGCCCCGCCGGCACCGTCTACCACTTCCTGCTGCCCGACCCCGGCATGGCCGCCTATGCCGACAAGGCGGCCAAAGCGCTCGAACCGCGGTGCTTCGAGCGCATCACCGATTGGCGCAAACGCTCTTTCAAGCCGTTCGCCGAGGACGAGATCGCCGAGCTCGAAGCGCTCTCCGACCGCGTGGACGTCCTCTGGGCGCTCCACTCAGAACAGCTCGCGCGCGACCACTGGGAGACCGAGGACGCGCTGCCGGTCTGGGGCCGCCGTGTCCCGGCGGAGGAACGCCATACCACCAACACCTGGAAGGACCGCATCCGCAATCAGGGCGTCTTCAGCCAGGACACGCGGACCGCCAGCCCCTACCGCCGTCTGAAGCTCGTCATGGACTACTGGTGCGCCCTCTGGTTCTGGCCGATCCGCGAGGCCGACGAGCTGCCCGACCGCCACGAGTTCCTCTGCGACATCTCGCTGGTGCTGACGGGGTCCGTCTACCAGCCCGACGTCGGTCCCGGACAGACCGCCGACCTCTTCGGCGCCGAGTACGCCGACCACGCCGAGGACATCGCGAATCGCATCACGGACGAGGTCGGCATGCTCGACCTCGACAAGCTGTTCGAGCAACGCCCCCGGCTGAAGTTCGTCGACGACCTCGCGCAACGCCACGGGTTCCACCACTGGGAGCTCGCCTTCGCGGACCTGTTCTACGGCGAGCGGGTCGAGGGGTCGGTGCGGGGCGGGTTCGACCTAGTACTGGGCAATCCGCCGTGGATCAAGGTGGCGTGGGAGGAAGCGGGTGTTCTGGGAGACCACAACCCGCGATTCGTGCTGCGTCGCCTCTCGGCCAAGGACCTCACTGACTTGCGCGTCGGCGTATTCAGCCGAAGCGCCCGGCTGCGCGGCGCCTGGCTCCGCGAACTGGAGGAAGCAGAGGCGACACAGGCGTTTCTCAACGCGTGGCAGAACTACCCGCTGCTGGCGGGCCAGCAGACCAACCTCTACAAGTGCTTCTTGCCCCAGGCATGGATGGTCGGAAGCGAGCGCGCCGCCGCCGGCTTCCTGCACCCAGAGGGCGTATACGACGATCCGAAGGCTGGGGTGTTCCGCGAAGCACTATACCTGCGACTGCGGGCACACTTCCAGTTCCAGAACGAGAAAAAGCTGTTCGCGGAGGTCGACCACCATGCGCTGTTCAGCGTCAACGTCTACGGTCCGGCCCGCCCGTCGCCGTCGTTCAGCCACATGGCGAATCTGTTCGCCCCGGCGACGGTGGACGCCTCCATGATTCACGACGGGTCCGGTCCCGCGCCCGGCATCAAGGATGACGCCAACGATTGGAGCACGGCCGGCCACGCGGACCGCGTGGTCCAGATCGACCGGCACGCGCTCGACAGCTTCGTACGCCTGTACGACCCACCCGCCACGCCGACCGGCCACGCGCGCCTCCCCGCGCTCCATGCCCGCACACAGCTCGCGGTGCTGCGCAAGCTGGCCGCCCACCCCAAGCGCCTCGGGGACCTGCAAGATGCGTTGTACGTCACCGCGCACTGGCACGAGACCATGTCGCAGCGGGAAGGGACAATTCTTCGACAGACGCGATTTCCGCGGACGCCCGCGGAGCTGATCCTGTCGGGTCCCCACTTCTTCGTCGCCAACCCCCACAACAAGACGCCGCGCCGTGAGTGTACGCTCAACAGCCACTACGACGTCCTGGACCTCACGGCGTTGCCAGACGACTACCTGCCCCGCACCAACTACGTTCCGGCGTGCAATCCAGCGACGTACCGGGAACGCACGCCACGACCGCCCTGGATCGAGCCGGATGCGAGCAAGCCGCGGAGGGTGACGGACTACTACCGCGTCGTGAACCGGCGAATGGTTGGGCCGCTGCTAGAACGCACCTTGATCACCAGCTTGGCACCGAAGGGCGTAGCGCACGTGCACACGACCGTCGCAAGCGCTTTTTGCGAACCGCATCGATGCATCGAACTGGCCGCCTTGTCGGCGTCCGTCGTCCTCGATTTCTTCGTCAAGAGCACAGGCACCGGAGAGATGAACCTGTCCTGGCTCGAGCGATTGCCGACCCTGACCGACGACTGCCACCCCGGCCTCCGTGCAGCGCTGTGGCTTCGCGCGTTGCGCCTCAACTGCCTGACCACGCACTACGCCGACCTGTGGTCCGAGATGTGCGCCGTCGACCTGCTGAACACCAGGGAGGCGGAGGGAAACGCGACCGACCAGGGCACCGACGGGGCCCGCCCGACTGGCACGGCCGGACCGGCACTCCCGTCGATCGACGCCTTCCGCATCGACGCCTGGACGCGCCCCGACCCCCGGCTGCCGGACGACTGGGATACGCTACCGCCGACGTGGGACCCCGACGTCCCCCTCCGTACCGACTTCGCCCGCCGCCAGGCGCTCGTCGAGATCGACGTCCTCGCCGCCCGCGCCCTCGGCCTGACGCTCGACGAGTTGCTCACCATCTACCGCGTGCAGTTCCCCGTCATGCGCCAGTACGAGGCCAACACCTGGTACGATGCAAAAGGCCGCATCGTCTTCACCGTCTCCAAGGGCCTGCCCGGCGTCGGCCTGCCCCGCAAGGCTGTCAAAGGCGACACCGCCTGGACCCTGCGCCGCCCCGCCGGCGTCACCCGGTCGGACACCGCACTCGGCTGGGAGGACATCCGCGATCTCCGCGCGGGCGTTATCAGCCGCCGCGTCCAGGACGACACCTTCCCAGGCGGCCCTGTCCAACGCGTGATCGAGTACCACGCTCCCTTCGACCGCTGTGACCGCGAGCGGGAGTACCGTACGGCCTGGAACGTGCTCCGTTCGCGTTTCCCTTCTCGCGGCGAGGCCCCGCGCCCCCACCGCCCTTCCGAGGCAGCGTCATGACCCCTCTCCCGGCTGACCCCCTCCATCGTCCAAGAACCGCGACAACTTCGCGAGAAGTTCCGTTCGCTCGAAAGTCTGGCACTCCCACACCACCAACACGCTCCACCCCAGACGACGGAGCGCAGCAAGGTTTCGTCGGTCTCGGCGCACGTTCTGCTGGAACTTCTCACGCCAATACGCGGCACGCGTCTTCGGAGTCGTCACTCTCGCGCAACCCTCATGCCGATGCCAGAAACACCCGTGCACGAAGATCGCCCTCCGCAGGCGCGGAAAAACGAGATCGGGGGTGCCCGGCAAGTCGCGCCGGTGCAGCCGAAAGCGGTATCCCAAGGCATGCGCGACCCGCCGAACCGCTCGCTCCGGCGTGGTGTTCTTGTCCCGAACCCGGCGCATCAACTCCGACCGCGCCGGGTCCACCGCTACGTCATCGCCGCCTTGTTTCGCGCCCCCCATCGGTACGAACTCCCGGTTCAGTGACTCTCCGGCCCAAGGCCGTCCGTCAACCCTCGCGGCCAAGTCGAGGTTGAGGCGTGCAGTCCACCACCTTCACCGTCGACGCCGCCTTGCTGCGAGAACTCGGCGACCGCTTGATCGGTCGTTCCTACATCGCATTGGCCGAGCTCGTCAAGAACGCCTACGACGCCGACGCGATCGACTGCCGGATCGAGCTGGACGACGACCAGATCGTGGTTTCCGACAACGGCCACGGCATGTCCGAGCAGGATTTCCACCGCCACTGGCTGCGCATCGGCACCACACACAAGACCGCCGCGCCGGCCTCCCCACGCCTTGGCCGTGCCATGACCGGTTCCAAGGGTCTCGGGCGCCTGTCGGTGCAGTTCCTCGCCGACGAAATGACGCTCGAAAGTACTTCGGTCGAAGACGCCTCGCGCCATCTGTACGCTTTCGTCGACTGGACGAACATCCACCACGGCTCCGATCTCGACACCGTCGCCGTGCTCTGGGAAACACGCTCCGACAGCCTCCTTTATCCCGACGACCGGCAGACCGGAACGAGAATCGTCTTGAGCAAACTTCGCTCCGAATGGAACGCCACCGAAATCGAGAGGCTGGGCCAAGACGTATGGATGCTTCAGTCGCCGTTTCGCCGCTCCCACCGCCGTTCGGACGCCGGTACCGCCCAGGACTTCTACGTTCACCTCGACGCTCCCGGAATTGGCGGGGCCAGAGTTGCGTTCGACAAGTTCCAGGACGCCCTCTTCGAGAACTGGAAGGCGCGCATCACCGGCGCCATCGAGGACGGTCGCGTCACCGCTACCTCCACCGTCACTGTCGAATTCAAGGAAGACTATCCCAAGGGCGTCGAGGCGGCTACCTCGTTTCGCGAGACCGTTGCATTGCCGGCTGCCGCACCCGGTCGCACCCGGCCGACGGGATCGGATTCGACCGCTGTGGACCGCGCGCGGTTCGAGATTCTGGTCTTCAAGCCCGAGCGTCGCCAACCTGCCGGCATCCCCGTGGCCGAGATGAGGAACTATCTGCGGAACTTCGGCAACGTTTCCGTCTACGATGCGGGGTTTCGACTCCCGTACTACGGCCCCGATCAGGACTGGCTCAGGATTGCCGTCGACCAAGGCCGTCGACTCGGGACCTCGGCTCTGCTTCCTTCGCATCTGAGGGTCGACGCCCCGTACTTGCTCGACCTCCCCGCTCCGGGCAGAATACTCGGCATCGTCGAGATCGACACCAACCATGAACGGGCGGCGGCGGCGCAGACCGAAGCCCGACGTACCGCCAACGAGCAGGCCGAAGCCGCGCCCGGTCAGTGCCTTCAGATTCAGCCGGGTCGCGACCGGCTGGCGGACAACGCCGCTTTCGAACAACTTCGCGACTTGGTCCGATTCTCGTTGGACTTCTACGCCAACCGCTTCAAGCTCCTCTCCCTGCAAACGAGCGAGAGACGACGCGCCAAGGAGCCACCGTCCCGGACCTTCAACCGCGCCATCGCCGCCATCGACCGGAACGAGGCCGAGATTCCGCGGCCCGTTTTTAACGAAATACGGCGGGAGGTCGTTACGGCCACCAAGGCGGCCGAACGCGAAGAACGACACCTCGATCAACGCGCCGTGCTCTTGGCCCCGCTCGCGACCGCGGGCATGACGGCCCTCGCCCTCAACCACGAACTGGCCCGAGAGCTTCTCCTCCTCGAGCAGGTCTCCGACCGATTGCGGGCGATTGCCGCGTCAGGGAAAGTGCCGCAAGTGGCCCCACTGGCCCACGAATTGGCCACCGGGGCCGAGCGCTTTGCCGCCCTTCGCCAGCTCTTCGACCCCCTACTGGTTGCCGAGGATCGGGCAGCGACAGACCGGCTTCGCGTTCGGGCGGTCCTGCGGCAGTTGGTTCGCGGTTTCGCACCGCTGATGGCCCGCGTGGATTTCGGGACCCGAGACGTTCCCGACGAGTTGCGTTTTCCGCTCGGGTCCTTCGCCGAGTGGAGCGCCATGATCCAGAACCTTGTGACCAATGCGTGGAACGCCATGCTCGACTCCCCGCGGGCGGAGCTCCTGTTCGAGGGTGGCTCAGGCAAGCGGGGACTCGAATGGCTGCGCGTCAGTGACACGGGCGTCGGCCTCGGCGTTCCGCTGGGAGAATCCGAAACCTTGTTCGAGCCATTCGAACGCCACTTGCGTATCAGCTCCGAGAACCGCTCCATCGCAATGGGTGGCCAGGGGCTGGGTCTCGCGATCGTACGCATGATCGCTCACCGCCGCGGAGCGCAGGTGGCCTTCGCGAATCCGCGGCCGGGATTCGCAACGACCGTGGAGGTATCGTGGAGAGGAGCACCGCAATGAAGATCCTCGTCTGCGACGACGAACGTAGCAAGGGCGAAAAGACCCGACAGGCGATCGCGGCAGGTACCGATAGCGAAACCAGACTCCTGGCTGGAGACGAACTGGCGGAACACATCGCTACTCTCTTCGACCGTGCGGCGTCGATGGTGAACCCCGACTCGACGGCCCCGAGTGTTCAGTCGGAGTTCGAAAACGACGAGTACGACATCGCAATTCTCGACAACAACCTGTCTGAACTTCACATCCGAGGTGCGCGCCACACCGCCGAGTCAATCGCCGGCTACGTCCGAGCGTTCGGGAAGATTCCGTACATCGTGTCGCTGAACAAGAATCCACACGTGGACTTCGACCTTCGCTATCTCGTCGGCGACTACCAAACGCACGCCGATTTGGCGCTGAACGACAAGCACCTGTCGATTGCGGCACTGTGGACGGGTGTCTCCGTGGACGACCAGTTCCGACCCTGGTACTGGCCGCCAATGCAGGACGTCGCGATCCGCCGTCGACGGCAGATTGCATTCGTCAAGAGGCACCTCGACGATTCCATTCTGGGTGCGCTGGGTTTGCCCAAATCCGCCACCGACCGGTTGTCACGACACGCCCTCGGAGCGTTGTACCCCGAAGCGCGGTTGCTGTCGCGAGTCACGTTCCGGAAATTCTTCGTGGCGTCTTGTCGGTCCTTGCCGATTCGGCGAGAACGGGAGCTACTGGCAAGATCGATAACGTCGACGGACGACCCCGTGTGCGACATCGTGTGCCGCGTCGTGGCTGGCGAACTGGATCGTTGGATTCGGCGTGACCTTCTCGCCCCGCAGGACGTTCTGGTCGACCTTCCGCATCTCCTGATGCGCATGCCCTTCCTGCTCGGAACAAAGGCGCGCCGTGTGCAGGCGTGGAACGACGTCGTCTCCGCAACCGAGCCGCCCTACGGACTCTCCACCGCACTTTATCGGAGCCACCTGAGAGATGCTCGATTCCGCGAAGACGCGTGGGTAAAGACTCCGTGTTTCTGGTGGACGATTCTCAAGTCGGACCGGGAATTGAGCGACAGGTTCGCCCGGAATCGGCAACGATGGGCGTCTGCGGTTTTCTGCGAGGATCTGTCGCGATTCAAGGAGTATGGGGACGACGAGGATGGACCGTCGGAGTTCGCAGCGGAGGTCGAGGGGACCTGGGCGCGCCGCTACGTGGAAATCGTCGGAAGCTGGAGTTACACACCGAGAAGTCGGTTTGCCAAGTAGAACCCATTTTCTTGGATCGGGATACCAGGCAATGCCACAAAACGTCTATTCTCTGATGCAGTCCTATTCGATGCGGGGCCTGCACGACTGGCAGAAGGAGGCACCGAGAGACCTGAAGGACAAGGCCAGGGAGTTGCTTGCCGACAGGATTGCCGAGAGCAAAGCGGACATCGACGACGCTATCGGTGGGCGTTCAAGAGAGACGTTCATAGCGATGCCTAAGCACGGATACAAAGGACTCGAATGGTGCTTTTTCTCGCCACAAACGGCGAGGGGAAGGTTGAGATCCTTGATTCTGTTTGTTCTCGTGAATCGTGCACGAAGAGACTGCATTGCCTTTCGGTTCGAGAGTTCGTCCCGCGGCGCTCATGGATATTCTCATCTCCAGTTGACTCGGCAATCACTTTCATCGGGGTCCGCGTTGCCGGTTCTGCCGTGGTTTCCCACAAGCTATCCGGCGTTTCCGGTACCGGCGGGCAACTGGACGGAGATGTTTCTAGTCATGGCTACGGCGGTGCACGGCTTTGTTGGCGGCGTCGATGATGTGCTTCGGAACATCTCGGGCGCGAACGATGCGAAGACGCATCTAGTGACGCTCAAGAAAATGCTGGTCAGGCTTCCCTGATGGAAACCGGGATCTTGCGGAGGAACCGCTTGTAACAGCGCACGTAATTGCCCTTGAGTCGTGGGGCGATGCCATCGAGAGCGCGCGCGAGGCCCCCATTTCGGAGTACTCGGTAGAGGTCTTCGATGCGGTCGTCTGGCGCGAAAACTGCGTATACGCCGTGCGAGGGCACCGCGCCTGAACGGTCGACGGCGATCCGGGGGACCTTCGCGAGTTCGGGAACAAGCAACTTCGGACGCGTCCAGTCGACGGGTCGTATTCTGTCGATGGTCCGGTACCAGGGTGCGCCGTTTCGGACGATCCACCGGTTGCGTAATTCGTGCGTGAATCGACGGAGGCGGCCCTGCAATCGCGGAAAGCGGCGCAAGTCGTGAAGTTGGCCGTCGTCGTCGAACAGAATGACGACCCGACGCCCCGACCATTCGATGGAGCCGTCGAGTACGTCGGCGGCTCCGATCCAGGGGCGCAGGAGCTCCGGCTCCACGTCGTCTTCATGGGGTCGGAGCACGAACGCAGGGGCATGTCCAAGCGCGGGCCCCGCCTTGACGGCGTAGCCAAGGTCGTCGAGAGTTCGCGACGAGTCCCGAGGTGTCGGTTCGTGTTTGGTCTTCGGCGTCGAGCGCTTGGACGCCAACAGGATCGTCGGATAGATGTCGACGCGCTGGTCGAAGACGTCGGAGGCGTTCACGGAGTCGTTGGAGAGGATGTCGAGCCAAGGCATCCACTGTTGGCGAAAACGCTCGCCGAACGCCATGTACATCCATCTGTCCGAGCAGAGGAATCCGCATTTGCCGCCCGGCTGCAGCGACCGGAAGGCTCTGTCGAGGAAGGGCAGGAACAGGTCGCCTCGGGTGACGTGCCCCGGGAGGCGGCTGTCGTAGATGGACTTCAAGCGGGCGGGTATTCTGGACCAGCGCACGTAGGGCGGGTTGCCGACGGCGTGGGTGTGGTCCGGTGCCGGTTGCTCGGACAACAGGAAATCGGCGTTGCGAATCCACGCCTTGGCGCACGCGGCCGCGGTCCCATGGTGGACGCGCATTTCCCGGAGCGCGGTCCGAACTCGGCTTCGGGCCTCGGAAGCGGCGCCCGGGTGCAGTTCGAACCCGGTGATGCGCGACCGGAGACGGGCAATGGTCGGCTCGATGTCTCTGGAGCGGAAGGATGCGACGAGGCGCTTCGCCGCCTGCACGAGGAATGCGCCGTCGCCAGCGGCGGGTTCGAGCAGCCGAGCGTTGGTGAGGTCGGCGGTGGCCCGCCAGCCGACGTTGTCGAGGATCGAGCCCGCCACGGTGGGCATCGTGTAGACTCCGCAGACTCGGTGAAGGTCGTCGATGGACTGCTTGAGTCGGTGGTCGTCGGGCATGCCGGTCGCGGATGGATGGCCGTAAGTCATTGACGAAACGGAGTTTATGGGAGCGACGGGACGGCGTCATGGTGGTCGCGGGGCTGTTCGCCGGGGTCGGCGGCTTCGAGTTGGGCTTCGATCGAGTCGGTCATCGCGCGATTCTGCTGTGCGAGAAGGACAAGCAGGCGGCGTCGGTGCTTCGGCGGCGTTGGCCGCGGGTGCGGCTGCACGACGACGTCGGGACGATCGACGAACTGCCGAGCGAAACGGAGGTGGTCACGGCTGGATTCCCGTGCCAGAACCTGGCCATGGCCGGCGACAAGAAGGGGATCGAGGGCCGGAAGAGCGCGGTCGTCAACAAGCTGTTCGACCTGCTCGGCCGGCGAGCGGTGCAATGGGTCGTCATCGAGAACGTCTACTTCATGCTGCATCTGAAGCGCGGAACGGCGATCGACACCATCCTGGAACGGCTCGAGACGCTCGGCTACCGGTGGGCGTATCGGGTCGTGAACAGCCGGGCGTTCGGTCTTCCGCAGCGTCGGCGTCGCGTGTTCATCGTGGCCAGCCTGTCGGGAGATCCCCGAAACGTACTGCTCGCCGATGACGCCGGCCACGCGAGTTGGCCCGGAGTCGATACGGCGCGTCCCATGGGATTCTACTGGACGGAGGGTCGGACCGGCCACGGCTTGACGGGGGACGCGATCCCGCCGTTGAAGGCGGGGTCGACGCTGGCGATTCCGTCTCCCCCGGCGGTGCTGCTGCCGTCGGGACGGGTCGTGACGCCGACGATCGAGGCCGTGGAGCGGTTTCAGGGTTTTCCGGAACGATGGACGTCGGTGCTCCGCGGCAGGGCCGGTCGGCACCGGTGGCGGCTGCTCGGCAACGCGGTGTCCGTACCTGTCGCCGAGTGGATCGGCAGGCGATTGACGGAGCCCGGCAGCTACGATGATGCTGGAGACAGGCCGCTCACCCTGGGGAGAGCGTGGCCCGATGCGGCCTGGAACATCGACGGTCGGCGGGAGACGCGCAGAGTCGCCGTCGGGGTAACGGAGCATCCTGTACGACGGCGTCGGGGCCGGATTTCGGCGTTCGCGACGGAACATTGGCCGGACTTGTCAGATCGGGCGCTCCGGGGATTCACGGAAAGAGCCAGGGATGGGAATCTCAAGTACCCCCTCGGTTTTTTGGACGCCCTGGAAGCTAATCTTCAGTAGCCAGCGCTTGGGCCCTCGCCTGGATGGAGAGCGAGCCGCAGGCGGGTCGTCGAGGATGGGAGAATCGACCCGATGCCGCTGCCTCAGGTCGGTCACCGGCCATCACTCACTTCGACGTCTTCGTGGCTGTCGGCCGCCCTGCGAGCCCCTGGAAGCCATCGACGACGAGATCGCGGAAGACCGCCTCCCGGCGATCGGTCGCTTCCCTAGGGCGGCGGCGGAGCGGATCCTCGTCGCCCTAGCAGCATATCCACTGGAGCCCACGGTCTATCCCACGCAGAACGCCGAGGTCGCCATCCACTTCAAGTCGCCAGACCGGCCCGATTCTGTGCTCATTCTCCTCGACAACCACGGCCGGGGGGAGTGCTACGCGTGCACGGGCGGACACAGCCGGGCGCGCTCACTACGACGCCGCGTCGGACCTGCCCGACCGTTTCATCCTGGATCGGTTGCGCGCCCTGACGCCGGAATCGATGCCCGCTGGAAGGCGCCGATGCGGCGGCCCTTCATGCTGCTCGCGGGTAGTCCTCGTTATGCGTGTCACGCGCCCCAGCACCGCATCGCCGCTGTGGAGGGTCTGATGACCACGATCACGATCGAGTTGCCGGAGGACTTGGCAGAGGAGGCGAGGAGGCACGGCCTTCTGGCGGCCAGCGCGGTCGAGGCGATGATTCGGGAGACCCTTCGTCGGCGTGCAGCAAGGGAACTGCTGGAGGCTGCGGGCGAGCTGGCGGCGGCTGAACTCCCGCCGCTGACGCTGGCAGAGATTCAGGAGGAGGTGGACGCGGTGCGCTCGCGGAGGCGCCAGCGTGCTGCGCGTGCTTGACACCGACTTCGTCATGCCACGGTCGACTGGGTGTCGAGCGCCTTGCGGGCAGCGGCGGCCAGGAACTTCGACCGGTTGGAGCCGACCTTTTTCGCGGCGGCGTCGATCTCGACCAGCAGGTATTCGTCGAAGCTGATGCTGACTCGTCACGCGGACGAGCCCCGGATGGCCCTGCGCATCGCGACGGTGGGACCGGATCTTGCGCGGTATCAACCGGCTCAGCGGTACCACGTGGTTGACGAGCGCCACTTGGCGGAGGACGGTCTCCCGAGCGACAATCTGATGACGTCTGTTGTGGCGCTCTAGCTAGCAGAGCGGCTCGGCCAAGGACTTGGCCCGTGTCGTAGAGGCGCCGCAGGCGAAGCTGGGCGGTCCGCACGAGACGGGGCTGCGTCAGGCCTTCGTCGACTGGGTGCGGCTGGCGGCGGAGCGGGTGGCGCCGCCCGGCAGCTGGGTGCGGCCGGTACGGACGCCTGGAGGAGCTGAAGACGACGCTGGTCGAACGGGCGGCCGAGTGGCCCAAGCAGTGGCTTCAGGAAGGCATCGAACAGGGCGTCAAGCAGGGCATCGAGCAGGGGCTCACCCATGAACGGGCGCTCTTGCGCCGGCAGGCTGCGTTGCGGTTCGGCGAAGAGGCGGCGGCGCGGGCGGCGCCGGCGCTGGCACGGATTGCCGACCCGGAGGGTCTGGCCACCGCGGGCGACTGGATCGTGCGGGCCGGCGACGGCGACGAGCTGGTCGCGAGGCTGATGCAGCTCGCGGAGGGTCGGGACACGGCCTGAGCGGTCCGCCAATCCACGAGGATCGCTTTGGTCGGTTACCTCCGGCCGTGGCGATCAGGCCCACCTGCCTCGGGCGCCGTGTTATCGTCATGTGGCCCAATCGAGACACCCGTTGTTCGCGGCGGCGCGCAAGCCGTCGCGAGTGTCGTCCGGCGTCTGTCCCATGATTCCCTCCGTCGTCGCCGACGAGGTCACCGGCGCGCTCGGCGACTTCCTCGCTACCGGCTTCGGTCCATCGAACCCCGCACTCGCGCACGTCGTCGACGACTTCCTCGCCCAGCCCGACAACCTCGCCAAGGGGCCGTATCTCTCCATCGCCCTGCCGTTCCAGCCGGCGCCCGAGGGCGGCGAGCCGTTCTCGGAGGTGCCCCTCGGGTTCACCCCGTATCGCCACCAGCGTACGGCGTTCTCGCGTCTGGCTACGGGCGTCGGGCGGTCGACGGTGGTCGCCACCGGGACCGGCTCGGGCAAGACGGAGTGCTTCCTCTTCCCCATCCTCGACTACTGCCGTGAACGGGCCGGGGCGCCGGGCATCAAGGCCATCCTCGTCTACCCCATGAACGCGCTCGCCGCGGACCAGGCGCGGCGCATCGCCCGGACCATCGACCGCACGCCGGCGCTGCGGGGCAGGGTCACCGCGGGAGTCTTCGTCGGCCGCGACAACCAGCCGCAACGCTCGGCCCACAAGACGATGGGCCGGGACCACGTCGTCACCGACCGGGACACGCTACGCGAACGGCCGCCGGACATCCTGCTGACGAACTACAAGATGCTGGACTACCTGCTGGTCCGGCCGTTCGACTTCCGGCTCTGGCGGCACAACCGGCCGGACAAGCTGCGGTACCTGGTGGTCGACGAGCTGCACGCGTTCGACGGCGCCCAGGGGACCGACCTCGCGTGCCTCATCCGGCGGCTCCGGGTACGGCTCGGCGCGTCGCGCGACACGCTTATCTGCGCCGGGACGTCGGCCACCCTCGGCGAGGAGGCCGACGAGGCGGAGCTGCTGGCGTACGTCTCGCGCATCTTCGACCAGCCCTTCGAGCCGGGGGCGATCGTCGGCGAGGTCCGTCAGAGCATCGACGCCTTTCTCGGCGACGCGGTCATCAGCCGCCATCTGCATGCGGCCGACGATCTGGCGGCCCGCGTGGAACCCACGCGGCATGCGACGGCCGAGGCGTACATTCGAGCGCAGCACGAGCTCTTCTTCGGAGCGCCCATCGAGGGCGACTTCGCATCGGAGGCGTGGCGGCCGGCCCTCGGGGACCGCCTGCGCGAGCACTCGACGTTCGTGAACCTGCTGCGCGTGCTCGACGGCCGCCCGACGCCGATGTCGGACATCGTTGGTCGGCTGCGTCACAGTCTGCCGGCGGCGAACGACCGCGAGGCGCTCGGGCTGTTGAACGGTCTGTGCGCCCTGATCTCGGTAGCGCGCCGCCGCGAGCAGACGGGAGGCGGAGGTGCGTTGCGGCCGTTTCTCCAGGTCGGCGTGCATCTCTGGGTGCGCGAGCTGCGACGCATGGTGTGCAGCCTGTACGAGGACGCGACCGAGGGTTCGGTCGAGGAATCGCCCGACCGGCGCGCCGGTGGCGCGGACGAGGCCGATCTGCCGGCCGGGTCCGGCATTGAGACCCCCGCCTCGAACGGAACGCCGCCCAGGGCGGTGAACGGCGCCGCCGCCGGGCCGCCCACCTCGGCGCGTCTCACCATCGCGACCCCGGCGACGCACGCCGTCGACGGCGCGGCGATTCTTCGCCGGCTGCGCTTCTCCGACGACCTCAAGACGGACGAATCGTCGGTCCACCTTCCCCTCATCCAGTGCCGCGAGTGCCACGTCACCGGCTGGGGCGCCGTCAAGCGTCCCGCGGAACCGCGCCTCGAAGGCGACGTGCGGGTGTTCTACAACCGGTTCTTCCTCCGCGACGTCGACGTGGCGTACCTGTTTCCGGCCGCCGCGCCGCCGGGTGTGCGCGGCCTCGACGTGACGGTGTGCGGAGCCTGCGGCATGGTCCAGGCCGCCGATGTCACCAGCTGCACCGGCTGCGGGTCGGAGCGCCTCGTCCGCGTCTTCCGGCCGGTCGCGGTCGAATCAAGAGGCCGCGGAAACTCCCGGTCGACGAGGCTGAGCCGCGACTGTCCGTACTGCGGTGCGCGCGCGGGGCTGATCATCGTCGGCGCCCGCGCCGCCAGCCTGCTGAGCGTTGCCCTGGGTCAGGCCCAGGGGTCGCGCTACAACGACGACCGCAAGGTGATCGCATTCTCGGACAACGTGCAGGACGCCGCCCATCGCGCCGGGTTCTTCGCGGCGCGGACGGCCGGCGTCGGTGTCCGAGCGGCCATCGCCCAGGTCGTCGAACGACACGACGGCATCGCCCTGGCCGATCTCCCCGAGCGGGTGGAGACCTGGTGGCGCGATGCGACGGTCAACCCCGAGGCGTTCGACAACGAGCGCTTCGTCAGCGAGTTCATCGCCCCCGACCGACTGTGGCGGCGCGATTTCGTGGCGCTCCAACGAGAGGGCCGGTTGCCGGACGCCTCCCGGCTCCCGGAGGCGGTCGCCGAGCGGCTGCGCTGGGACACCCTGGCCGAGCTCGGCTATCGGTCGGCCATCGGCCGCACCCTGGAACGGACGCGCGCCGCCGCGGTCGGCGCGGACCGCGAGGCCCTGGAGCGGGCGTGCCGCGGCGCGCACCTGCGTATCCGTGAGCAGTTCGGGGCGCTGCGCGATCTGGCCCCCGCTGCAGTGCGTTCGCTGTTGCTCGGCGTCCTGCGGCGCATGAAGGACCGGGGCGCCATCCGAAGCGATGTCGCGACGGCATGGCTGGCAACGGGCGCCGGACGCTGGTGGCTGTCGCGACAACCCGCGCTGCAGGACTTCGGTCCGCGGTCGGCCCGGCCCGTCTTCCCCGTCGACACGCCTCGCACCGGCGACGGAATCGAACCGCTGTGCTCAAGGAACACCGGCCGGAAACCCTGGTACCAGGCATGGGTCGAGAGGGTCCTGACACCCGTCGACGTTCTCGCCGCCACCCGCGAAGCGCCGGACGTGCTGCTCGAGGCGCTCCGTGCGCTGGAAGACGCGGGCCTCGTCTGCCGTTTGGAGGCCGGGCGGGCCGGTCGGGCCTGGGCGCTCGACCCCGCGCGCTTCTACGCCACCGCGCGCACCGCGGTGATGCGCTGCGCCGGGTCGAACCGGACCCTGGTCGTGCCCGAGCAGGAGACGGACCTGTGGCTGGGCGTGCCCTGCCTGGACCTCGGCGTCCAGGCGGTCTACGAGCGCCACGCGATGGCGCCGCCCACCTGGTTCGGTCGCCTCTATCGCGAGACCCTGATTCGACGCCTCGTCGCGGCCGAGCACACCGCGCTGCTCACCCGCGACGAGCGCGAGCGGCTGCAACAGCGATTCTCCAATCCGCAACCGCGGCCCTGGGAGCCGAACCTGCTGTCGGCGACGCCCACCCTTGAGCTCGGCATCGACGTGGGCGACCTTTCCACCGTGGTCCTCTGCTCGGTGCCGCCGGCCCAGGCGAACTTCCTGCAACGCATCGGGCGCGCCGGCCGTCGCGACGGCAATGCGTTCACCGCGACCGTGGCCACGGGCAGGCCCCACGACCTCTACTTCTACGCCGAGCCGCTGGCCATGCTCGCCGGCCGACTCGAGCCGCCGGGCGTGTTCCTCAACGCGCCGGCCGTGCTCGAACGCCAGCTCACCGCGTTCTGTCTCGACGGCTGGGCGGCGACGGGCCTCCCGGACGACGCCGTGCCGCGCACCATCCGGCACGTGCTCGACAACCTGGAGCAGGCGCGGCTGACCGGCTTCCCCTATCCGTTCCTGGACTTCGTGCAGCGGCGCGGCGACGACCTGCTCGAGTCCTTCTTCGACGCGCTGGCCGGAGAGCTGACCGAACAGTCCCGGGACTACCTCGCCGCGTTTCTCCAGGGTGACGCCGGTTTCCAGGAGGACGACGAATCGCGGCTGTCGCTACGGTTCCGGATGGTGAACCGGTTCCACGAGATCGCCAAGGAGCGCAAGGCGTTGCGCGCCGACATCGACGCGCTGGGCCGCCGCATCCAGGTCCTGAAGCGCGCTCCCGAGGACGAGGCGACAAAGCGGGACATCGCGAGGCTCACTCGGGAGCGCGGCGGCCTGCAGGGGCTGCTGCGCAAGCTGAACGGGCGCGAGACGTTCAACTTCCTGACCGACGAGGGGCTCATCCCCAACTACGCCTTCCCCGAGGCCGGAGTGACGTTGAAGTCGGTCATCTACCGGTCGCGCGAACGGGACGAGGACGATGCCGGCACCGGTGAGCAGGACGACGCGCGCGACGTCTACGAATACGTGCGGCCCGCCGCTTCCGCGCTCAGCGAGCTCGCCCCCGAGAACGAGTTCTACGCCGGGGGCAACCGAGTTAGCATCGACCGCATCGATCTGCGCGTGTCGCCTATCGAGACGTGGCGGCTCTGTCCGTCCTGCGACCATTGCACGCGGGTCGATACGGGGGACGATCACGTCGCCTGTCCGCGGTGCGGCGACGTGATGTGGTCCGATGCCGGCCAGCGTCGCGAGATGCTGCCGTTGCGGATGGTGCACGCCGCGACCTCCGATCGGCGCGCCCGCATCCTCGACGAGCGCGACGACCGCGAGCCGCTGTTCCATACGCGCCAGCTCGCGGCGGACATCGAGCCCGCCGCCGTCAAGCGGGCGTATGCCATGGTCAGCTCGGACGCGCCGTTCGGATTCGAGTACATCGAGTCGGCGACGTTCCGCGAGATGAACTTCGGGCGGCTGGGCAGCGGCGGCCAGCCGGTCGCGTTCGCCGGGCTCGCGCTGCCGCGCGAGGGCTTCCGCGTGTGCCGGCGTTGCGGCACGGTGCAGAAAAGCGGCGACGACGGTGCGCAGCACACGTCGACCTGCAGTGCCCGCAACGCCGCGCAAGCGCCCATCGCGGACTGCCTGTACCTGTACCGCGAGTTCCGCTCCGAGGCGGTGCAGATGCTGCTGCCGGTGCTGGACACGCCGGGGTCGGAGCGGCGCGTCAGCTCGTTCGTCGCGGCCCTGGAGCTCGGTCTCCGGCGCCACTTCAGCGGCCGGATCGACCACCTGCGGGCCACGACTCGCCAGAGCCCCCGGCAAGGCGGTGCGATTGGTGGGCCGGGACGGGGAGACGCGACGGAGAACGGCGGGGGCGCGGCCCACCAGTACCTGCTGCTGTACGACACCGTGCCGAGCGGCACCGGCTATCTCAAGGAGCTGATGACCGAGCCCGAGAAGCTGCTGTCGGTCTTCGAGGAGGCGAGAGAAGCGCTCAGGTCCTGCGTCTGCAACCAGGAACCGGAGAAGGACGGCTGCTACCGCTGCGTGTTCGCCTACCGCCGCAGCCGCGAAATGGCTGAGACGTCCCGGGACACCGCGGTCGAGTTGTTCGACCGCATCCTCGCCCACAAGGACGGGCTGGAGGAGGTACCGAGCCTCGACGGGCTCACCATCAACGCGACGTTCGACAGCGAGCTGGAGGCACGTTTCGTCGAGGCGCTGCGCCGGGTCGAAGTGGACGGCGCACGGGCCGTGCAGGTGCGGGCCGACCTCGTGCAGGGCAAGCCGGGGTACGTGCTGAAAGTCGGCGAGCAGACCTACTACATGGAGACGCAGGCCGATCTCGGCGCCTCCGACGGCGTCGTCGAGCCCAGCCGCCCCGACTTCCTCATCCGGCCCGCCCGGTCCCCGCACGAGCGGCCACCGGTGGCGGTGTTCACCGACGGCTTCGAGTTCCATCGTGACGCAACGGACGACGACTCGCTCAAGCGCACGGCGCTGGTCCGGGCCGGGTTCCTCGTCTGGTCGCTCACTTGGCACGACCTGGAGTTCGTCTTCGGCAAGGCGCCCGACGTTCCCGATCTGCTCGCCGGCACCAAGGCGGGCGGCGACATGGCGGCCCTGCAGCGCACCCTCGACGACCGTTGGGACACCGCGGGTCTGCGGTCCCGGCTCGCCGAACCGACGCTGATGCTGCTGGTGAACTACCTCCGGGCACCCGAGCCGGCCCGGTGGAAGCAGGCGGTGTTCACGACGCTGTTCGGGATGTTCGACCGGGAGCGGATGCAGAACGAGGCCGTGCTCGCGGGGTTCCGACGTGCCACCGCGGACGCACTGCCTGGTCAGGTCCGGGAGGCGTTGCGCGAGTTGCCGCCCCCGATCTACGTGGCGGGAATCGGAGCCTGGGACGGTACGCTTCCCGCGCCCTTCGACCTGTTCACGGCCTTGCCGAAGGACGCGGTGAAGCAGGGCGATCCCGATGTCGCGGCGGTCGTCGTGCACCTGCATGACGACCAGGAGAGCCGCCAGAGCGACGGCTACCGGCGCATCTGGAACGGCGTCCTGCGGCTCTTCACCCTGCTCCAGTTCCTGCCCGGCGCCTGGTGGACCACGCGGACCGGGGTCGAGCGCAATGTCTATCCGGAGTTTCCTCCGCCGGCCGAGAGTCCGGCCGCACCCCAACCCGCGTCAGGTCTGTCGGGCAAGGATTGGGAGGGCGCCACGGAACTGGCGGCTCCCGAGGTTCACGAACTCCTCGGGGAGCTGTCCGGCCGGAACGGGCCCGTGCCGGAAGTCGGCTTCGAGCTCGTCGGAGCCCGAGGAGCGGTGCTCGCCGAGGCCGAGCTCGGCTGGCCGGCCCACAAGGTCGCGGTGCTGCTCGCCAATCGGCAGGCGGACGTTGGTGCGTTCGAGACGGCGGGCTGGCGGACATTCACGACGGGCGGCGACGACCTCGTCGAGGCGCTCGCCAACGTGCTTGCGGCTGGCACGGTACCGACGGAGAGCGAGGGAGCGCGTTGATGGCCGCAAGAACGAAGATGGCGATGTCCAGCGACTTCCTGGACGCCTTCGCCAAGCTGCCCAGGCCGCAGCAGCGCAGCGTCCGGACCCTCATCTCCCGGTTCAACGCCGACTCGACCGCCAAGGGACTGAACTACGAGAAGATCCACGCCGCCCGCGATTCGGCGATGCGATCGCTCCGTATCGATCAGGGCTACCGGGCCATCGTGCTCAAGCCCGAGCAGGGCGATGTCCACATGCTGCTCTGGGCGGACAAGCACGACGCAGCCTACGCCTGGGCCGGACGGCACGAGTGCCGCATCAACCCCGAGACCGGCGCCCTGCAGGTGTACGAGCCTTCCACCGAACCGACCGCCGAGATCGAGGCCCCGGCGGCTGGGCCGCCGGCCGGCACTCCCGCTCGACCACCGGCCTTCGGAGAGCTGCGCGATCGGGAGCTGGCCCGGCTCGGGGTGCCTTCGGCGATGCTCGCGGAGGTGCGCACGGTACGGGACGACGCCGAGCTGGACGCCATGCAGTGTCGCCTTCCCCTGGAAGCGTACGAGGCGCTCTTCCTGTTCCTGGCGGGAGACAGCTACGAGAAGCTCGTCCGGGACCGGGAGGCTCCGCCGGAGCCGATCGACACCGGAGACTTCGCCGCCGCGCTGGCGCGCCACGAATCGCGGGGCCGCTTCGTCGTGGTCGAAGACGAACTGGAGCTCGAGGCCATGCTCAACGCCCCGGTGGAGCGCTGGCGGGTCTTCCTCCATCCGTCGCAGCGCCGCCTCGCGGAACGCGACTGGAACGGACCGGCACGCGTGCTGGGTGCGGCAGGCACCGGCAAGACGGTGGTCGCTATGCACCGCGCGCGGTGGCTTGCGCGGAACCTGCCGAAACGCGGCCGCATCCTGTTCACCACCTTCACGAGGAACCTGGCCGCCGACATCGAGCACAACCTCGGTGCGATCTGCAAGCCGGAAGAGCTGGCCCGCATCGACGTCTGGAACCTGGACCGCTGGGTGGTGCGTTTCCTGCGCGGCCGGAGCTACGAGTTCCGCATCGTCTTCGGCCGCGATGACAGAGCGTGGCAAGGGGCACTGGACCTGAAGTCCCCCGAGCTGGACCTCGCCGATGGCTTCTACGACGACGAGTGGGAGCAGGTCGTGCAGGCCCACGGCGTGAAGAGCCTGGATGAGTACCTGCGCGTCTCGCGGGTCGGGCGAGGCAGCCGCCTGAACCGCGCCGCCCGCGCCAGGGCGTGGCGCGTGTTCGAGGAGTACCGCACCCAACTCGCCGAGCGAGGCCTGAAGGAGGTGGACGACGCGTACCGCGACGCCGCCGTCCTGGTGCAGAACGACCCAGAAGCGCTGGACTACGCCGCGGTGATCGTGGACGAGGGACAGGACATGGGTGCGCAGGCGTATCGCCTGCTCCGCGCCGTCGTGCCTGCCGGCCCCAACGACGTCTTCGTCGTCGGCGACGGCCACCAGCGTATCTACGGGCGGAACAAGGTGGTGCTCGGCCGCTGCGGAATCGATGTCCGCGGCCGTTCGCGGAAGCTGCGCCTGAACTATCGCACCACCGAGGAGACGCGCCGGTGGGCCGCCCGCCTGTTGGCCGGCCGCGCCATCGACGACCTCGACGGCGGTTCCGACGACGACGAGGGGATCACGTCGCTGACCCGCGGCCCGGAGCCGCTGCTCAGGCACTTCCAGAACCGCGACGAACAGTCCGCCTTCATCGTGAACTACCTGAAGCAGATCCAGGCCGAGGACTCGTCGCTGCGCGGGGTCTGCGTCGTCGCCCGCACCAAGCGCGAACGCGACGCCATCGCGGCCACGCTGGGAGAGCACGGTCTGGCGCACGTGGGACTCGAAGCCGGCGCCGTCGACTCGGCGGAGAAGGAGGGCGTCAGGCTTGCGACCATGCACCGCGTCAAGGGTCTCGAGTTCGACCGCGTCGTCATGGCCAGCATCAACGCCGACCTGGTGCCGCTGCCCGCCGCGATCGATGCTCGCGGCGACGCCGTGGAGCGGGAATCGGCGGAGACGGAGGAACGGGCGCTGGTCTACGTCGCCGCGACCCGCGCCAAGAAGGAACTGCTGGTTCTGAGTTTCGCCACTCGGAGTCGCCTGCTGTAGCTTGTTATCGATGCTGATCGACCGGCACGTGGCGAGGTTTAGCCGGAAGTTTCAGCGGCCATTTGGCCTGAACTCATAGATTCTAAAGGCTTTACGGGGTTCTTGGCGGCTATTATCCGGCGAAATGTAGCCATGTAATAACGGGGTTGAAGGTTGTTTTGCCCTTGTAATATATGTCCCGTAGTGGTATAATTGTATCCATGTATATCGAGAGCGCCCCCAACCGCGCCTCTCCCCCCGCCATCCTCCTCCGAGAGTCCTTCCGCGACGGAGGCCGCGTCAAGAAGCGAACCCTCGCCAACCTCTCCAAGCTCCCCACCGCCGCCATCAACGCCCTGCGCCGTATCCTCCGTGGCGAGCGACTCGTCAGTCCCGACGACGCCTTCTCCTGCCTCCGAAGCCTACCCCACGGCCACGTCGCCGCCGTGCTCGCCACCGTCCGCAAGCTCGGACTCCCCGCCCTGCTCGCCCGAAGCCCCGGCCGCTGCCGCGACCTCGTCCTCGCACTGCTCGTCGCCCGCGTCATCGACGCACAGTCGAAGCTCGCCACCGCCCGCGCCCTGACGCCCGAAAGCGCCGTCTCCACGCTCGGGCAGATGCTCGACCTCGGCACCGTCGACCCGAAGGAGCTGTACGCCGCAATGGACTGGCTCGTCGAGCGCCAGGAGGCCATCGAGCAGCGCCTCGCCAAGCGCCACCTCCAGGAACACACCCTGGTGCTCTACGACCTGACCTCCAGCTACGTCGAGGGGACGCACTGCGAACTCGCCCAGCGCGGCCACAGCCGCGACCGCAAGAAGGGCACGCTCCAGATCGTCTTCGGTCTGCTCTGTACGGCCACCGGGTGTCCGGTCGCCATCGAGGTCTTCGAAGGCTCGACCAGCGACCCCAACACCGTCGCCGCACAGGTCGACAAGATCCGCACCCGATTCGGCCTCCACCGCGTGGTGCTCGTCGGCGACCGCGGGATGCTGACCGCGGCCCGCATCCGCGAGGACCTCGCCGGCGTCGACGGGCTGCGCTGGATCACCACGCTGCGCGCACCGACCATCCGCAAGCTGGTCGCTGCCGGCACCGTCACCCCGTCGCTGTTCGACCAACGCGACCTCGCCGAGGTCACCAGCGAGGATTTCCCCGGCGAGCGGCTCATCGTCTGTCGCAATCCCCTGCTCGCCGCCGAGCGGCAGCGCAAGCGACACGAACTGCTGGCCGCCACCGAGAAGGAACTCGAACCCATCGTGGCCGCCACCCGGCGCCGCAACGACCCCCTACGCGGTGCAGCCGACATCGGCATCCGCGTCGGCAAGGTCATCAACCACTACAAGGTCGCCAAGCACTTCGTCACCACCATCACCGACGAGTCCTTCACCTTTCGCCGCGACCAAGACAAGATCGCCGACGAGCAGCAACTCGACGGGCTCTACATCGTCCGTTCCAACGTCGAGCCCGAACAGTTCGATGCCACCCAGACCGTGCGCGCCTACAAGGACCTGGCGAAGGTCGAGCGCGCCTTTCGGTCCCTCAAGACCGTCGACCTGAAGGTGCGGCCGATACACCACCGCCGCGCCGACCGGGTGCGGGCTCACGTCCTCTTGTGCATGCTCGCCTACTACGTCGAGTGGCACATGCGTCAGGCCCTCAAGCCGCTCCTGTTCGACGACCACGACCCGGCCGCTGCCGAACAACAGCGCGCCTCGGTGGTCCAGAAGGCCAAGCGCTCGCCCGCGGCACGCGCCAAGGCCGCCCGCAAACGCACCGCCGACGACCTCCCCGTGCACAGCTTCCGAACCTTGCTCGCCGACCTCGGCACCCTGACCGCCAACACCATGCGGGTGGTCGACGGCGACGCCACCTTCACCATGCTCACCAAGCCGACACCTGGGCAGCAACGCTGCTTCGAGCTGCTGGGAGTTTCCCCGCAAATGTAGCCAGTACCCAACACCCTCGAAACCTATAACTCCAACGTCAACAGTGGCTTATGCGCGATCGGCCTCGAAACTTCCGTCTAGCACCGCTGGCGGCAGGCCTTCGCCACCAGGCGCACGAGCTGGTCGGCGGGTGAGTGCGAGCACGGCGAACACTCAATCGTCAGGGGTCCGCTGTGACCGATCCGGTCTGTGTAGCTGGCGAAGTTCCGCAACTGCCATTCGGGTGTTTCGAGGTCGAAGCCCAACCCGCGGCGCACGCTCAGGTACTCGTCGACCAGGCGGTGAAAGCTCGGAGGCGTCATCGGAGCACCTCCGGCCAGGGGAGCGCGACCTCACGCAACCTCGGCAGATCGAGCTTGGCGTAGATCGCCGTGGTGTCGAGACTGCGATGGCCGAGCACGTCGGCGACCTCCTTGAGGCTGGCTCCTTGCTGCACCATGCGGCTGGCCACGGTGTGCCGGAAGAGGTAGGCGCTGGCGAGCGGCGCGTCGACGGCCGCCCAGCGAAGTGCGCGGGCCACGACACCCGAGACGGCAGTGCTCGAAATGGGTTTGCCGCGGTAACTCCCAAGTGCTTCACGAACACGCGCCGCTCGTCGGTCACCGGACGCTCGCCGCGCAGATAGTCGACCAACGCCTGTCCCACGATGCGAGGCAGCGGCAGCACGGCGCCGCGACGGTTCTTTCGGATGCGCACCTCGATGGTCCCGTCGCGCCAATCGATGTCGTCCAGGCACAGGTCGGCCACCTCGCCGGGTCGGAGTCCCAGGGTCGACAGGCATTGCACGATCGCATGGTCCCGTTGCCTGCACGGGAGGGCAACGTCAAACGACGCCAGCACCTGCTCGACCTGCTGTTCGGACAGGGAACGAGGCAGCGTCGCAAGCCGCCAGTGCGCAACCGCCGGGAGGGCAGCCTCAAGCTCGTCGCCGCAGAACCCCTCGAAGCGCAGGAACCGGAAGAACGACCGCAATGTAGACCGCACGGTCCGCATCGAGCCAGGAGAGAACCGGCTTCGTATCGACGTGATGAACGCCACCACATCGGCCGGCGCAAGACGAGCGGGGTCGACCGGGTCCGCGCCAAGAGCTGCCCGGACGAGCATCCGGACGAGCCGGGCGCGGCCACGCAGGGTCTGAGGACGCAGCCCGCGCGTACGTCGTTGATGGTGGGTGTACGCCTCGACCAGACGGTCGAGCGTCCACGAGCCGTGAACAGTCATGGAATCCTTTCGGCCAATCAGGCCGGATAGAGCATCCCGACTATGCGGAGTCTCGGGAACCGATCAATTGACGGAACTCTTGGTTTCACAGAAACTTGAAACATGGCCCCAGGGATCAACTCCACATAATCCCGAGCTCCGCATAGGCCCGATTCCGTGGACAGGTCAACGCTTGTCCGGGTCCGATATCGCAGCGGAGTTGTTCCTTGGGGTGGCGGCCTGCGGTGATGAGCCTCGACCCAGTCTCGTCGCTGTGACCGTGCGCCTAGTGCCGTGCCACGATTAAACATTGGGACTATCTGGAAGCTGGTCTCGAGCCGAGACAGCTTTCATGCCCCAGAAGAAGTACACCGTTCGACTCACCCCCGAGGAACGCGAGGTCTGTCGAGCGACGATCCGGAAGCTCAACGGCAGCAGCGAAAGGGTCCGCCGAGCACAGATTCTGTTGAAGGCCGATGCGGACGGACCCGGGTGGACCGACTAGCAGATCGCCGACGCCTTTTGCTGCCGCACGAACACGGTCGAGAACGTTCGCCAACGATGCGTGCTGGAAGGGTTCGAGCGGGCGCTGGCGCGCAAACAGCGGGCGTCGCCCCCGGTTCCCAAACTACTGGACGGCGAACAGGAGGCGCAGGTCATTGCCCTGCGTACGGGGTCGCCCCCGGAGGGCTACGCGAACTGGTCGTTGCGGCTGCTGGCGCGCCGGGTCGTCGAGTTGGCGATCGTCGAGTCGATCAGCCACGAAACGGTTCGGCGGACGCTGAAAAAAACGGGATGACGCAGCGGAAAGTCGAGTACTGGGTGATCCCGCCGGCGGCCGACGCGGAGTTCGCGGCGCACATGGAACAGGTCCTCGACGTGTATGCGCAACCGTACGACCCTGCTTGGCCTGTCGTGTGCATGGATGATGGGGTGGACGCCTCCTCTCAACGGCATCGGATGTGCCAAGGTGGAGCTGTTGTGACGCACCACCTGGAAGAGGAGGCATCCAATGGAGCACGCTACCATCATCGGCATCGATCTGGCGAAGCGGAGTTTTCAGTTGCACGGCGCCCTTGCGGACGGGTCGGTTGCGTTCCGCAAGAAGCTGAACCGCGACAAGGTGCTGGGCTTCATGGCGTCGCAGCCGCGATGCATCGTAGCGATGGAGGCCTGTGGGAGCTCGCACCACTGGGGCCGAGAGTTCGGGAAGCTCGGTCATGAGGTGAAGCTGGTCCCGCCGATCTACGTCAAGCCGTTCGTAAAGCGCCAGAAGAACGACGCGGCCGACGCCGAGGCGATCTGCGAGGCGGCCTCGCGGCCGACGATGCGGTTCGTGGCGGTGAAGACGCAGGAGCAGCAGTCCCAAGGCATGCTGTTCCGCACACGCGATCTGCTGGTTCGCCAGCGCACGCAGACGATCAACGCGTTGCGGGGCCACTTTGCCGAGTTCGGCGTCGTCGCGCCGCAAGGGCCGGCGCACGTGGAGCGGCTGGCGGAGGCGATTGAAGATGCCGATTCGCCACTCCCGGGCCTGGTTCGGGAGCTGAGCGCGCTGTTGTTCGTGCAGATCGGCGACCTCGACGAGAAGATCGCAGAGCTGGAGAGGGACCTACGGGAGCGGGCGCGCGAAGACGAACGGACGGAACGGCTGATGAGTGTCCCGGGAATCGGACCGCTGGGCGCGATGGCGATCCAGGCGTTCGCGCCGCCGCTGGAGAGCTTCCGGCGCGGCCGGGACTTCGCAGCCTGGCTGGGTCTGGTTCCCCGGCAGAGCTCGACCGGCGGGAAGCCGAAGCTGGGGAGGATATCGAAGATGGGCCAGCGCGACCTCCGGCGACTGTTGGTTACCGGCGCGATGGCGACTGTTGGTTGGGCGGCGCGGCGCGGCACGAAGGACCCGTGGCTGGCCGGGATGCTGGCGCGCAAGCCGCGCATGCTGGTCGCGGTGGCGCTGGCCAACCGGACGGCGCGCATCGCGTGGGCGCTGATGACGAAGAACGATTACTATCGCGCGCCGCTGCCGACCGCTTGAGAGGCAAGCGTCGGTTCGGCGCCGTCGGGAATGCGAGCAGGTCGGAAGATGGTAAGGGCAAACGGTCAACGAGACGGGGTCGGGAAAACCAGCGGCTGCGCCAGTGCCTTCGAGCACACTTGGACGATTTTGGACTCGACCCGCGTATCTCCATACGGGCCCGCGGCGCGTGATATGCCGCAAGCAATGAGGCCGGACACACGACAGCACCTGACCGCATGCTCCGGGCCATCTGACGGAATGAAACTTCCCGAAACGCGGGAGAACGGGCTTCGGCCCTCGTTCCACGGCAATCGCGGCGCGGGGGGCGCTCCGTTGTCGCGGAGAACCACAGGAGCAGACTGAGCCAAGAGGAGAAGCTTCAGAAAAAGGCTTGCATTTTCGGAGGCGTCCACACACGAGCAGCCGGTGCAACTGGTCAAGGAGACGCGCCCGGCGATAGCCGCCACGTCGCATCGACCCCGCCGCGTCGACTACGAGTACGAACGGGCGGGCACGGCCTCGGTCTTCTTGTTCAGCGAACCGCTGGCGGGTTGGCGACAGGCGACGGCGCGGGCCCGGCGTACGAAGGCGGACTGGGCGGTGGAGGTCGCCGGCCTGTTGGAGGGCCGCTACGCGGTGTGCCCGAGGGTCACCCTGGTGTGCGACAACCTCAACACGCACACGAAGGGCGCCTTCTACGAAGTGTTCGAGCCGGCCCGGGCCCGGCAACTGGTTCGTCGCATCGAGTCCTGCTACACGCCGAAACACGGCAGCTGGCTGAACATCGCGGAGAATGAGCTCAGCGCCATGACGCGCCAATGCCTGCACGGGCGTCGCATCGGGGACTTGGCGACGCTGCACGGCGAAGTGGCTGCGTGGTCCGCCGACGTCAACAACACCCAACGCGGTGTCGATTGACACATGAAGGTCGACGATGCGTGGTGCAAACTCAAGTCCGTCTACCCACAGGTCTTGATGTGACGCACCACTAGGCTAATGGTGTGTCACTACATGGTGACTCGTTTCACGGGTGTCGGCTATCTGCGACGTGCATTACGCCAGCGGATCAAGGAGGAGGGGCTCAGACCCTTCTCGCTGCGCACCGGCAGGTCGCGGCGAGCGCAACCGCTACCTCCAGAGATCGCACGGGCTCTCGACTTGCCGCGGCAGGCGTGCGTGGCTGATGCGGTCGCCGCGATCGACAAGGATGTGATGGCGTCGAGACCGCGCGAAGGAATCAGCACGTTGCAGGAATTGCTCGACTGCATGACCGTAGGTCTGAAGCCCGGATGATCTGTCGATTCGTTCTTGACCGCTGGCGGGGCAGACCGGCGGGCGCGCATGTGACGCCTTCCGTCGGCGAGCCGACAGCCGACCGTGGGCGCGCACGTGGCGATGGAGGTGACCGGCGTGTACCGGGAGCCGGTGTGGCACATCCTCGAAGACGCAGAGTCGTTCACGCTGGTGCTCGCCGAAGTGCAGCAGATCCGGAACGTTCCGGCCGCAAAGAGCGACCGGAAGAACGTGGCCTGTATCGCGGACCTGTTGGAGCTCGGGCTGATTCGGGGCAGCTTCGTGCCGCCGGCTCCGATCCGGGAATCGCGTGACCTGACGCGAACCCGCAAGCAACTGGTCCGCGAGGTCGCGCGGCACACGCAACGCCTGTAGAAGACGCTGGAAGACGCGAACATGAAGTTGACGCGCGTGGTCACCGACATCCTGGGCGTCAGTGGTCTTGCGATCCTCACCGCGATCATCGCGGCGATGAGCAGAGTCCGGGCCGGGGACCGCCTCCGAGGTCTCGTGGATGCCCGCGCCAGCGTGTGGGGCATGGCGGTCGCCGCCGTGTCGACGGATCGGATGCGCCGGGCGTTCGGTACTATCTTCCTGCTCGCGGTCCTGGCGGCCGGTTGTGCTCAGGCCGCTGGTTCCGGCGCTCAGCCTGTCGACGCACGCGAAGCCGCGACGGCGGCGTACTTCGACAGTATCCGAGACGAAGCGGCCGCGCTCGCCGCGTTCCTGGAGCGCATGCCCGTCGGAGGCGACATCCATCATCACCTCGGGGGCGGCGTGCGCACGCCCGAGTTGATCCGGATGGCCATGGACGACCGCCTGTGCCTGCCAAGGGATCACGCCGCGCAATGGGTACTGCAGTCACCCCCGTGCGGGGAAGACGAGCGGCCCATCGCGGAAGCGTTGGGGAACATTGCGTTTCGCCGCGAGATTGAACGGCGCTGGTCGATGCTGGACTATCTGGGCGACAGCACGTCGATGGACCGAATCGCAGCCAGCGAGCACTTCTTCGCCAGCTTCGGCAAGCTGGCTCTCGTGCAGCGCGACATCTCGCGTCTGCTGGCGGCGGCGAGAACGCTGGCCGCTGGCAGCGGGGTAATCTACCTGGAAACGGCTACCTCACATACGCCCGATCCAGAGGCGCGCGATGCTCTCGCCGGCTCGCTCGGCTGGAACGATGACCTCGCCGCGCTCAGGCGAACGGTGCTGGCGGACCCGCGGTTCGCCGCGCTGCGTGACGCGACCATCGAGTCGCTGGCCCAAGGCCTGGAAGCGTCGGATCGGTTGCTCGGATGCGACACCGGCGTTCCCGATCCGGGGTGCGGCGTGTTCGTCCGCTTTCAGCACCTTACGGTCCGGACCTTCGAACCCGTCGCGGTTTTCCTGAACCTCTTGCTCGCGTATGAGATTGCCGCCGCCAGCCGGCTGGTCGTCGGCATCAACCTGGCGGCGGCCGAAACCCACCCGGTCGCCCTCCGCGACTACGACCTCCACATGCGGATGCTGGGCGAGCTGGCCGCGTACTACCCGGCAGTGAGACGCTCGCTGCACGCGGGCGAGATGCTCGACGTTCAGGCGGCCGCGCTCGGCGCCGAGCGGCACATTCGGTTGGCGGTGGCCCCGGCGGAGGCGGGCGGCGCGGCGGCGCATCGCCTCGGTCATGCGGTCGCGCTGAAGGCCGACCCGCAACCGGACGCGCTTCTGGTCCAAATGCGGCGAAGAGGTGTCGCCATCGAGATCAGCCCTGAGAGCAACCGCCAGCTACTGGGTGGCGACCCGGTCAACCATCCGCTCGTCGACTACCTGACGGCAGGCGTCCCGGTCGTGCTCGCCACGGACGACCCGGGACTGATGCTGTCCGACCTGCGGCGGCAGTTCGCGCTCGCGGCGCGAAACGTCGCCGTCTCGTACCCGACGCTCAAGGCTCTGGCAACGAACAGCATCGCCTACAGCTTCGTCCCGCAAGTCGACCGCCAGCGGCTCCTGCGCCGGCTGGAGGGCGACTTCGCGGTCTTCGAAGCGACTCGGTGGGAGACACCGCATGGAGGTGGTGCGCGGTAAGGCCCTTCGGCAGCGTGTCGTCGACTCCGCGATTGCTCGCGCGCAACGGGCGGCAGGCCATTGGTGAGCCGGCCGCGGGCTTGCGGACGTGATGTGGATCGGCCCGACGAGCGACGGCGGTTTCGAGAGTGACGGCTTGCCGAGCAATCGGCGCGGGTTCGTCGGAGCGCAGGTCCGTGCGGACCTTCGGGCCGTCAGGCGGTCAAGGGACCACGGAGAACGTGACGAATGACGGGCTGCCGAGCACGACGCTTTCGGGCAACCGGTCTCCAACAATCCGCACCGTCCAGTTTCCCCCCAAGTCGAGGGCGTGCTGCCCGAGGAGAATCGACGGATCGTCTCCTCGGCTGCAAAGGTGAGCGTGTCCTCGGTACTGTCGCCGGTGGGTGGGATCGATTTCGATCGGGATATCCACTTCGTAGGGCGACGGCGCCGATAGCCGGTGATACTCACGGAATCCCCCGCCTTGACCGTCAGGGGCTCCACTTCAACGGATACCGATACATCAGACGGACTTGGGTCGTCTGGAGGCACCGGCGATGAAGGTGCCGCCCGGCGGGCCGTTACAACCGAACGTGAGCAACACGAGGCCCAGCACGATCCGGCGCGCGCGCTGTTCCCTGGTCGGAGTCGAACGGTTGAACGCCGCAATCCCGGCCGGGCTTCCCGGGCGGCTGAGCGGAGCCGACCGTCTGCGACCGGAGAGCAACTTGCACCGGCTGGTGGACGCCACCGCCGGCAAGTAACGCCGAACGCACGAGAAATGGAACAACGACAGGCGCCGATCGCGCCGGAGACGCGGTCGCTGACCGACTACAAGGAAAGACGGGCGCTCCATGCGGTGTGCCGGGAACGAGCACGCCACGGCCGAACGGCTGGTAGGAGCCAGGGGGAGAGCCGAGATCGGCTGGGGCATTCACAATCGCGCTCGGTCTGTTCGAGCTGCGCAAGTCGGCCGGGCGCGAGCGGTGCCGCCGGGCACTGGAGAACGCCTACGCCGGCGAGCGCCTGCTCGAGGAGAGTAACGGTCGGGACGCCGACCGCCGCGCAGGGCAGGCGTGGAAGATCCTGCGCATCGCCGAGCGGATCGCGCCACCGGCAGCGACGACGAGCGCGCCGTCGCGCTCTTGGCGGGCCCGGTGGTTCGCACGCACAGCGTCGCGCTGGCGGCCGAGCTGCGCGAACTCGACGGCGGCGGCGCCGGTCCGGTGTACACCACAGGGCTGACGCTCGAGAAGCTACGTGGCGAAGAAGAGCCTCGGTAGGTAACGGCACGACTCTACGGCAAGCTGGACAGCGACAACGAGGACGAGCACGCGATGCGGGTGCTCGGCTGGGCCGCACGGGTGGCGACGATGGGCTTGCAGACGTGCCGGACCGGGAGGCGCTTCGGGCGCCTGCTCGACCGGCTCGGGCGATGGTGTTCGACGACAACACGATGCTGCCGCAGGAGAAGCCCGACATTGAGATGGTGTGGCGGAGTCGTACCTGGACTGGTCGGAGATCGACCCGTCGATCCTCGGCACGCTGTTCGAGCGCGGCCTCGTCCCCGGCGCGCCCGACTCGAGGCGCACTACACGGACCGCGACAAGATCATGCTGTTGCTCAAGACGGTGGTGGTTCGCCCGCTGCTGATCGATTGGGAAGCGGAGAAGACCTCCATCGCGGCCTTGCTGGAACGCGCGGAGGTCGCCAGGTCTCGCGCGGCGCGGACGAAACGAAGCGCAATCAGCAGGGCTTGACCTCACTCGGGCACATCGACTACCCGCCAACGCTCGCGTGGCAGCCGAGCGCGACGTCGCCCGGGCCATCTGCCGCACGCTCATGGACCGAGCGTTCGTCGCCGACCGAAAGGGCGGTCCCTTTGATGTTCCGGGCGACCGGACGCGTGAGTGGCTCCTCCTACCCGCGAATCCCAACGGCCGCAGCAACGCGGACGTGCTGAAGCCGTGGGTGAACGGCATGAACGTAACCCGTCCGCCGGCCGGGAAGCGGATCGTTGACTCCGGCTGGACGATGTCCGACGCCGACCCACCGGGATCCCATCGGGCCGGTCGAAAAGACACGCAAGCTCCTGCCGAGCGCGACAATCCCCGGCTTCATGGAGTCTTTCGAGGCGGCGCTCGATCCGCTCCACGTGCGATCCAGGTGGGGCATTCCGGCGTTAGCCACGAAAGATTCATCTCCCAAGCATAGAAGATCACGTGAATATCCTGTTGAGTCGCTACAATGGCGGGCCTTGGTGGATTGCAATCGCTCTGAGGGCGCTAATGGCCAGACGGCACGGCAGGCTGCATCCCCGACGCAAATGCGTGCAGCCGTTGCGGCCGACCCTGGCAGGGGGTGGAGCGGCAAGTGTCGGCAAGCGCCGAGAGCGATCGAAACTGAGCCCAGGTTCGACGGCAGAACGCAGTCTTCCGGTCTGTGTCGGGCGACCGACAAGCAGACCAGGAGAGGAAGAATGACGGGTATATGGGGCGCGGCAGGACGATCCAAGACGGGAGAATGTGTCGGTGTCGGCCGGCCCTTGGTTGAACTGTTCGCACCGGGTCTGATAAGGCCCCCTTCTGTTAACCATGGAGTGATGGAAAGTCGAATCTATCATGGACCGCCCTACCACACGGGTTCATCAACTTCTTGGGTCCGCGCGATACAGACGCCTTTCTGCTACAGACAACTAACGAGGTTCCACCCATGATCGAAGTGACTTTGAACGAGGCAGCCTATACAATAATAATTGGTCTTGTTTTCCTTGCCGGAATCCTTGTCCCAATCTATCTCTTCCGAGGGGACTGGATCGCACGAAGTTGTACGTCCTCTCGGTCGTTGCCCACAGGATGGTGGATGGTTGTGGCGCTTGTTGGCCTTATTGGTTTCTTTGCAAATACCTTTACCGAGAGCCTTTCCGACTACCTTTCAGATGATTTATCATACTATCCTGGAGAAACCACCCTCCGCACTGGGGCTCTGTTCGATGCTAAAGACGGGACTTTCACTCCTCTCGGACGCGTGCTGTACGACCAAGGCAGTCTTCAGCGCCACGGGCTGAACACTGCAGTTGAGCACGGTCCGGTAGCCAACAGGCTGTACTACGTTGCCAAGAACACAGTCTACAGGAATGCAACCTATTTCCAAGAACTAACTGTCGTGCAGGCACGCATAGATTTCTTGAGATCGCTGGCGCTGCTCTCGATTTCGTTGTGCGCTGTCGGTGCGCTGTCGGTGCTAATATTCTGCTATACAAACCGCTCTTTTCTCGCCCACGGTTTGACCACCGCCAAGGCGAAGCATGCCCTCTGTCTTGTTGTCGTGCAACTAGCTGTTTTTTTGTTGAGTCTCACAAGCTTTGGAAGGGAAGAAGGCGAGTTTAACGACCGGGTATTTGGCTATTACAGCACACTAGTGGGGGAAGTCGTAAGGACCTTTTCTAGAGCTGGCCTTAGTCGGTTTCATGTGCCGCTGACCGGTATCGTCAAGTGGCGTGACGCCTACATAGTCGTAACGGATGAAGGAGGGAATACTCTTCCCAGGTTGTATAACCTGGAACTCCGTGCTGACCAAGGACGATTGTACCCAGTCACGGTACAGTGGGGACAGCTTGATGGCCAAAAGCCAATTCACATTGAGTCAGTATGCAGGACGAAAAATAGTACAGGCGACGAAGATATCTGGCTGCTTGAGAGCCAGTATAGTGACGAGGCGGCCGGCTATAGTCGGCTCGGCCGTCTAGTTCGGCTGAAGATCGCCGCCCCTGCCCAAGGATTTCAGCTAGAATACGACCGCGACTACAGTGTGCCGATAGATGTCAAGACCCCAGTAAAAGGTATGCACTGTTGGCGCAGTGGAAACGATACGCCATTCTTTGTTGTCGCAGCGGCAGGCGACGAGAATCAAGCACGGTTCCTGCTTTGGCAGATCGACGGCAAGCATATTGTCGCACAGGAGCCCCTCACAGTTGCCAAACTGGATGGGTTGGGCCAGGAGGTCACTGCTGGCTGCATTTCGGGCTCCGGTGGCGTAGACGGAACTTGCGAAGTGCAATGGGTAAGTGGATTGGCGGGCCAATATCGTGATGAAACGCGAAGTCAGCAATGGCTCTGGGCCGTAGGCAACCTCCACGTAGAGACGATGCCGTCAAGTGTGATCTATAGAGTTGCGAAAATTGAGACGGTCGGGAGTCGGGCACAGTGGAGTACCGTTGATGTGACTTTGTGTCGAATAATATCCGGAATTAAGTCTGAGGGTATAGAAATGACGGGCAATCCCGCGGAGTTCGCGATCGTGGCGGATAACGAGCCCTATGGTCTTGCAAGGATCATCGCAGGCTGCCAACACGAATGACGATGGGCGACAGCAATGTCTGCCGGCGACCCGGGCTGGGTTGACGGAAGTGAAAGGCGGACAGCACTTTACACGGGACGTCCAGGATTGGATCGACGCTGCGGGTCACGTTGGACCTGGGGTGCACGTCAGATTTGTGGGGCGCTGTCTCATGCAGCGAGCGTACGCCAGCGGGCCGCGAGCGCCCGTAGCGCATGCTTCACGGCGGCAGTCGGGTCGATGATGTCTCCTGGTCTGAGGGCCGCGCAGCGGTCGATGAGCTTTCGGTCGGTGAGCGGCTCAAGTGCTTCGCGGACCCGGCTCGGCGCATTGACGAGGAGCGTCTTGAGGGTGGTCATCGCGGCAGTGCGGGCCTTGACGGCCGTATCGCGGGCAATCTTGATCTGGCGGACCATCTCTGCCGCCCCGTCGGCCGTCTTTGGAGTGCCGGTCGCGACGCCGGCGAGCACCGACCGCGCGGCAGCCTCGGCGTCGAGCGTGTCACTCTTGCCGTTGTTGCGCCGCTTGCGCCGGTCGCAACGGTTGACCTCGACGACGCGGAACCCTTGTCGGCGCACGAAGCTCGCGAGGCCGACCCCGTAGGAACCTGTACCTTCGATCCCGAAGGCTTCGAGGTCGCCGAGCGTGCACGCCCAGGCCACCAGATCGGCGTAGCCCGCACCGTTCGCTGGCGCCCGGAACGTCGCGAGCCGGGCGCCCAGGTCATTGATCGCTACCGCGACATGCTCGTGCTTGTGGGTGTCGACGCCGACGATCACCTTGACGGGCGGACCGTCGGGCGCGATGCTGTTCGACATGTTGCCGGCCTCCTTCACGGGCTGGCGACGCCGTCTTGGGCGGGCGGACAGGACTGTGACGGGTCTCCAAACAGGCCCCTATTGGGTCACTGCCCACCCGGCCAGGCAACATCTGGATGTGTGCTGCCCAACCGGGTCGACAGATCAGACCCAGGACACGAAGTCGGTCGTCGGAGGGGTCAGAACCGATCAGGCAGCAGCACGATCATGCTCACAGTCTTCGGAGCGCGGGATTGCGTGGCGGGTAGCCGATTGGCTGAGTCTGCGGTCGTTCCTGGACCTGGATGTTACCGAGGCGTCGCCGGACCACTCGACGCTGTCACGGACGCGTCGACTGATCGACGTGGAGACGCACGAGGCGGTTTTCACTTGGGTTCTGGAGCGGGTTTCGGCGGCGGGTCTGTTGAAGGGGAAGACGGTCGGCGTCGATGCGACGACGCTGGAAGCGAACGCGGCGATGCGGAGCATCGAGCAGCGGGACACGGGGGAATCCTACGAGGCGTTCATTCGGCGGTTGGCGGAAGCGTCGGGGGTGGAGACCCCGACGCGCGCGGCTCTGGCTCGGTTCGACCGGTCCCGGAAGCACAAGAAGACGTCGAACAAGGACTGGAAATCGCCGGAGGATCCCGGACGGGAAGATCCCGAAGATGAAGGACGGCCGGACGCATCTGGCCCACAATGCGGAGCATGGGGTCGACATGGATACGGGGGCCATCGTCTCGGCGACGGTGCAGGATGCATCGGCCGGCGATACGGCGACGCTGCCGGCGACGCTGATCACGGCGGTTGAGCAGGTGGAGTTGGTGCAGCCGGACGGTCGAGGGGTCGAAGAGCCAGATGGTCGCCGACAAGGGGTACCACAGCGACGAGACGCTGGTGGCTCTCGGCGAGGTAGGTGTTCGAAGCCACGTATCGGAACCGGAGCGCGGCCGGTGCCGCTGGCAGGACAAGAAGACGGGCGAGACGCCGCCGGCGAAGGCTGCTGCGCAGCGGGCGCTATATGGGAACCGGCGTCGTGTGCGGGGACGTCGGGGTCGTCGCCTGCAACGCTGCCGGGGCGAGGTGGTGGAGCGGACTTTCGCGCATATGTATGAGACGGGCGGTATGCGTCGGGTGTGGGTGCGCGGCCACGAGAATGTCCGCAAGCGGGTGCTGATCCAGGCGGCCGCTTGCAACATCGGGCTGCTGCCGCGCCGCCAGACCGGCATCGGCACGCCCCGGAGCCTGCAGGGGCGGGCTCTGTCGGCGATCTCCCGCCTGATCGGGCGCTTGATCGGCGGCTGGGGGCGTCTGACACGCGCGCCCGGTGGTTCAAATGGACAACGAGGACGCTCCTCGGCTCAATGGGTCATCGCAAAGCTGCCTGAACAGCAGGGCTCAAGCAACAGACTTCTTTCACGGGCTGCGATACCCCGAAACGAATCCCCTCACTTTCCTGACGTGCACCCTTGGACTTGCCCCTCTTTGCGAAAAGGGCTATAGTTGCACGTTATGGCTTTCCTTCGACAGTCGGATGGCTAGGACCGGCGATGGAGAATCTACAGAATGAGAACTAGACTCAATGGAATCGCCCTTGTTGCTGGATTAGCAGGCGTCTGGATCGCGGGCTGCATGGCACCACAAGCACCCCAAGAAGGCGCGACAGATGGCACGACGGTGGTTCAGACGGAAGCGCTCGCGAATAGGAACGGCTTCAGCGGTTTAGCTCAAGTGGACGAGTCTAGGTATTTGGCAGTGCATGACGACTTGATTTTTGAAGACGGAAGCCGGCTTACTTTAATTCGGATGGGGGACGCTGGTGTTCCGACGCTTGCTCCAGTGGCGGTCGATGACTGGGTGGATTTTGAGGGCCGACCGAGCGACCTTGAGTCGGTCTGTGCGATACCCTCACGCTCCAAAGAGTTTATCCTTGTGGAAGCGGGTTACTGGCAGGGGCAATACGGACGACTGTTTCACATAGAGCTGGACGCCCGAGAGAATCGGGCGAAGGTGCTTGGTGTGTCTAAACTGCCACTTTTTGTCGATAACAGTCCGGATCACACCGGAGATCAGTTCGAGGGACTTGAATGCGCCGACGGCGGGCATAATGCCGTTCTTTTGATACTGGGGGAGCGAGGCGGATCAGACAGCTACGAGTCCGGACGATTAAGGTGGGGAACGCTACAACTTACAGACTACTCCCTAACGTTTACCGTTGACGGGAAGCGCGGCATTGAAATCGAGGCGCCGGGACAATGGACAGACGCGGCCCGGAATCGAGACATTTCAGCCCTGTATTTGGACGATGACGGCACTCTCTGGGCGGCAGCGACGGAGGATCCAGGTGACGTCGGGCCCTTCTATTCGGTGATCTATCAGGTTGGCAGCGTTGACCCGGACCTTGACTACCCGATTCAGGCTGGCGGGACAATCAGCGCCTGGAAGGTCGTTCCCGGCTTTAAGGTAGAGGCCCTTGCTGCGCCCGTAGCGGCGGTTGCCGGGAGCACTTTGAGTTTCGGTACGGAAGATGAGGTTTATGGTGGAGTTTGGAGGGTTTTATGATGAGATTTCCGGGTGCGGTTCGTGACCGCGTCTGCGCTACCGGGAGGCCTTGGACGGAGCCGCACAGCGGGCGCGTGTGGTCGCTGCCGACAAAGGGGCGTCGCTCCGCTCTGCGGACTGACGGCCTTGACCCCGGCACGGTGTCCCCGGAGTGGGGAACGCCGCGGCGAGGTCCTCGATTCTGCCGACAGATTCTGCGGAAGACCTGACGTGCTTCTGCAAGTTGCTTCGAGCAAGTGTATTGCGCGTTTGCCACTGCGTGCGGTCCGAACACCACTCCTGCTCGGTTCGCCCGGTTTCTAGTCAGGTGGTCGGGCGGTGCTGTTCGATCTGTCGTAGTTCGCGCCCACGCGAGCGTTCGCGTCGCCGATGACGTGATTTCGCCCATGGTGATGCGTGCGACCTGTCTCGTCACGCCGTGGCTGTTGTCGAGCACGTCGATTGCCGATATAGTGCTCTCGAAACCGAAGTCTGGCGTCCGCCGCGACCCGTTACTCTGGGGCCCGGCGGCCCCGGGAGCGCCAGTGGCCGCAAGGCCGTCATCAGCAGCAAACCAAGGCAGACGATCACCCACGCCGCGCTGGCGACAGCCAGCATCCAGAGCACAGGGCCAGTGTCCAGGGACGCGGCCGATCCCAGCGGCGCCAGTTGCGGCAACGTCGAGACGACCCGCCCCACCCATCGCTGAAGTGGTCCCGCCTATGCAGAGCTCGAGGCGGGCCCAGTTGCGGCGTGACCCGGACCGGGTGGCCTCGGTGGACACCCAAAACCGGCCATTAGCTCCCTTGTCCGGCCGAACTGCGGATTCTGTACAAACTACGGGCGCGTTGCGATGCGCGGTGCTCGTCGTCGGCCACGGTTGCAGGCGATCAGGCGGCCGCTGCTGAGAGTCCGAGGGTTGAGCAGAGCGTGTCGAGGGCTCGGTCGACGGTGCGCAGCGCGGCTTCCACGGTGCTCGGGTTCTCGCTACGCGGCTTTGGAGCCAGGGTCGGGTCGGCGAAGATGGGGCCGAGCAGACGGGTGCGGATCTTGACAAGCAACGCGCCGAGCCGCACCCCGTCCGGAGTGAGTCGATAGCGCCGACTGCGACCGACCCGCTCCGCCAAGCCATGGGCGCGGAGCTTGCCCAGGTCGTAACGAAGCTGACCGAGGGTGTAGTCGTCCTCGTCGAGGCGGTGCCGAGCCACGATGCGTTCGTGCAGTTGCCGCGTCGTCCAGTCCCCGAGCAGGCCACCGGTGTACAGCAGGTTGTCGAGCAGCCGGATGAGGCGGTCGTCATGTAGCTTGATGCCGGGGACGCGGCGCGTCCCGGTCGTCACCGGGGCGGCCAGCGCCGCCAGCGCGCCGCGATCCACGGTGGAATCGAGCAGTTCGGCTTGCTGCGCAAGGTAGCGGTCGGTCGTGGCGGCCAAGTGCTGCTTGATCGCGGGCAGGTTGTCGAGCTTGCGGCCGATGGCGAGATGGTAGGTGTCGTTCAGGCAGGTCTCGGTGCGCAGCAGCCGGTCGCCCTTCTCGTACTGCTTGACGTAGGAGCTCTTGTAGTACGCCCGCAGCACCGGGAAGCCCTCATCACGGCGCTCCAGGATGGTCTCGAGCTTGCCGTGGTAGCGACAGTTGATGCGCCGCCCGAAGAGGTGCCGCGTCTGGGTGGCTCCGCCCAGCGCCACCCCGATCTCGACCGCGCGCTGGAACAGGTCGTGCAGCCGCGCCCGGCGATGAAAGATCACGTCGCGGGCGAATTCGATCTGGGCCACTGACCACTGGTAGTCGAGCCCGCACGCGGCGCGCTCGCGGGGACTGAACCTGGGTGTCAGACGGGAGGTCCAGTAATCGGCGCGCTGTCGCAAGATCTTCTCGTCGAGGCGCTCGGCAACGGCACTCAACCGGTCGGGGTCGGCGCAGCGGACGATCGCGTTGTCGTCCTTCTGAAACCGAACGCCGGCGCGACACAGTTGCTGTGCGACGTAGGAGTGTCCGTTCATGAAGCAGTTCACGGTGAAGGGCAGATACGATGCGACACACAGGCTCATCGGCCCCATGACCGGATCCAGGATGTAGAAGTAGTAGTGTAGGAAGCGCTTGTTGGCACGCGTGATGATCCGGTAGTCGTCACCGCTCGGCGGGGCGTGGCGGGGTTCGTAGGAGATGAAGGTCGAGCTCTGGGCGTGACGAATTCCTCCTTGCGGGCGCCCTTCGGGGCCGTCAGGATGGGAATCGCTTGCTGCTCCGCATAGCTCTCCAGCCACGCGCGGTAGCTCGCCGTCCGCCGCGCCAACACGGCCGGCGTGATCCGGGCTTCGCCCCCGATGTCACGGAAGAGATGGACGATGGTATTCGTTTAGCGGGTCCGAGGCCAAGTGTCAAAGTTTTGACTTGTACAATTTTCGGAACTGTGGCATAACCTTGGCGTGAAAGCCGGGGACCGCAATTCGCCGGAGAACCTGCAGGCCGAGGTCGAACGGCTCCGCGCGGAATTGACGCGGCGAGAGGGCGACAGCAGGAAGCAGCGACGCGAGCATGATCGCCAGCAGCGGCAGATCGACGGCCTGCAACGTCAGAACGAGCGGCTGAAGCGAGAGATCGAGCACCTGAAGCGGCAATTGGCCGCCGCGCGCCGGGCGGGATTCCGACAATCCGCCCCCTTCGCCAAAGACCGTCCGCAAGGACGCGGCGGGCGCCCCGGCCGGCGGGCCGGCGCGCGCTACGGCCGACAGGCGTGCCGGTCGCGCCCGGAACGGGTTGACCAGACCCTGGAAGCGCCAGTGCCGACGACGTGCCCCGACTGCGGCGGGTCGGTCGAGGTGACCCACGTGGCGTCGCAGTATCAGGAAGAAATCCCCGAGGTGCGGCCGGTCGTGCGCCGTTTCGAAATCGAAGTGGGTCACTGCTCACAGTGTCAGCGGCGAGTGCAGGGCCGCCACGCGCTACAGACATCGGATGCGCTGGGCGCGGCCAGCGCGCAACTCGGCCCCGGCGTCGTCGCGCTGGTCGTTGAGTTGCACACCGAGATGGGCGTACCGCTGGCGAAGGTCGCCCACGTGCTGCGAACCACGTTCGGCCTGCAGGTGACGCCGGGCGGCCTCGCTCACCTGCTGCATCGGGTGGCCCGCGACGCGGGGCCGACCTACACGGCGCTGTGCGAGCAGGTCCGCAACGCGCCGGTCGTCACGCCGGATGAAACTGGGTGGCGCGTCGGCGCACTCAGCCACTGGCTGTGGGCGTTCGTTACCCCGGAGACGACGGTCTACGCCATTCGCCCCGGCCGCGGGTTCGCCGATGCCACCACGGTTCTCGGGGCCGACTTCGACGGTGTGCTCGTGCGCGACGGGTGGGTGTCGTATCCCTGCTACCGCGCCGCGCTGCACCAAACGTGTCTGAATCAGTATGCCGATATCCGGATTATGCCGATGTCCGCCCTGATGTCCCCGTCGTGCCCAGCCTCTGCGACGAGACGATCAGCATAATCATCGCGCGCTGACGGACGGAGACTCTTCTCTCACCACCAACGAGAGGAGGCTCTCATGGCAGATCCGTCACGTGTTCGCATCTCCGGCATGCTCCAGCCGTTCGCGGTGGGCTTTGCGGCCGAGCTTGGGCGGCAAGGCTACACGCCGCGCTCCCTGCAGACGCAGTTGTATCTGATGGCCCATGTCAGCCGTTGGTTGCACGCGAAAGACCTCGACATCGCCGATTTGCCGGCACAGACGCAGCCGTTCCTGCAGGCCCGGCAGGAGGCTGGCTACAAGCAGCATCTGACGGGCAGGGCGTTGCGCCCGTTGCTGACGTACCTGCGTGATCAGGGCGCGGTCCCAGTCGCGCCGACGCCTGCCCCCGCGGGGCCTCTGGACGAAACCCTGACGCGCTACCGGCGCTACCTCACCGTCGAACGGGGTCTGGGCGAGGCGACCGCTCGTGGCTACGTCGACGCGGTCCGCCCGTTTCTGCGCTGCTACGTCTCGGCCGACGGCCTCGCACTGGACGTCGATCAACTCAGCGAGGCGGGCGTGACCGCGTTCATGGTGACGCGCTGTGCCGAGCAATCCCGTCGGGCCGCGCAATCGACCGCGACCGCGCTGCGCTCGCTGTTGGGCTTCCTCCATGTCACCGGCGTTACCACACAATCACTGGCTGCGGCTGTTCCGTCGGTAGCTGGCCGACGATTGGCCGGGCTGCCGCCGCGTCTCGAGGCCGACCACGTCGAGCGCATGCTCGCCGTCTGCGATCGCCGGACCCTCGGAGGGCTCCGCGACTTTACGGTCATCACCACGCTGGTCCGTCTCGGCCTGCGCGCCGCCGAAGTGGCGACCCTGCGCCTCGACGACTTGCAGTGGCGTGTTGGAGAGATCATCGTGCGCGGCAAGGGACACCGGGCCGAGCGCATGCCCCTGCCGACAGACGTGGGCGCGGCGATCTCGGCGTACCTTCGCCAGCGCCCGGCCCGCGTGCAGGGTCGCACCGTCTTCGTCCGTCTGTTCGCTCCTCTGGCACCGCTCGGTTCCACCGGCGTGACGCATATCGTGGGCGCCGCCTCGCAGCGGGCCGGCCTCGACCGCATCCACGCGCACCGGTTGCGCCATTTCGCCGCAACGCAACTGCTCAGCGCGGGCGCCCCGCTGTCCGAGGTCCAGCACTTCCTGCGTCACGCCCGACAGCAGACCACGGCGATCTACGCGAAGGTCGACCACGACGCCCTCCGTACGATCGCACGTCCGTGGCCGGGAGGTGCAGCATGACGCCCCTGCGCCGCGCCCTTGCCGACTACTTGGCGATGCGCCGGGCACTGGGCTATCGCCTGGCGCGCGCCGAGAAGCTCCTCGCGCAATTCCTGACCTATCTCGAAGACCGCGGGGAGACCCGCCTGCGTACCGAAACCGCCCTCGCCTGGGCGACACTCCCCACCGGGACGGACCCAAGCTGGTGGACAAGCCGACTCACCCTGGTGCGCGGTTTCGCGACCTACCTGCACACGATCGACCCTGCCACACAGGTACCGCCCGTCGACCTGTTGCGGGCGCACCCCCGGCGCGCCACGCCGTACCTGTACACCGACGAGGACGTGGCGGCCCTGCTGGCCGCCGCATCGGGATTGCGCACCACGCATCGGGTGGCGACTTATCGGACCCTGATCGGTCTGCTGGTCGTGACCGGAATGCGGGTCGGCGAAGCCATCGCGCTCGATCTGCGCGACTTCGACGCCGAGCAGGGGCTGATCACCGTTCGTCAGGGCAAGCTCGGGAAATCCCGCGCCCTCCCGTTGCATCCTCCTGCCACCACCGCGGTCCAGCAGTATCTCCACCGCACGGACCGACCTGCGCCCCGGGACACCGCCGCGTTGTTCGTGTCCACCGCCGGCACCCGGCTGCTGAAGCGCAACGTCCAGCATACGTTTCTCGCCCTGGTGCGGCGCGTGGGACTTCGGCCGCACACTGCCGCCTGTCGGCCACGGCTGCACGATATTCGTCATCGGTTCGCAGTGTCTACGCTGCTCGATGCCTATCGCCAGGGCCACGACCCGGAGGCGCGACTCGGACTGCTGGCCACCTATCTCGGACATGGCGACCCCAAGTCCACCTACTGGTATCTGTCGGCGGCGCCGGAGCTGATGCAGTTGGCCGCCGACCGCCTCGAACGCCGTCCGGGAGGCTCGGCATGAGCGCCCTGGCCCCCACGCTCCAGGCGTTCTTTACGGAGCGGCTCGTTCAGCAGCACCACGCCAGCCCGCACACCATCGCCGCGTACCGAGATGCCTGGCCGCTGCTACTCCGCTTCGCGGCGACTCACCTCGCCAAAGTGCCGTCGCAACTCGAAATCAGCGACCTCGACGCGCCGCTCATCGGGCGGTTCCTCGCGCACCTCGAGCATGACCGCGCGAACACCGTCCACACCCGCAACGCACGGCTGTCGGCCGTTCACGCCCTGTTCCGCTACGCCGCGCTGGAGCATCCCGAGCAGGCGGCCGTAATTGCCCGCGTGCTCGCGATTCCGCGCAAACGCGGCCCGCGCCGGCTCGTGACTTTCCCTCCGATGTCGAAGTCGACGCCCTGCTCGCCGCGCCCGACCGCGCCACGTGGACCGGCCGCCGCGATCACACGCTCCTCGCGCTCGCGATCCAGACGGGCCTGCGCGTCTCCGAACTCACCGGCCTGCGGAGCGTGGACCTGCACCTCGCCCGCGGTGGGCACGTCAACTGTCTCGGGAAAGGGCGCAAGCAGCGAATCACGCCGCTCACCAAACCGATGGCCGCAGCCCTGCGGACGTGGCTCACCGAGCGCGCCGGCGTACCAGACGCGCCGCTCTTTCCCACGCGGACGGGCCAACCGCTCAGCCGCGACGCCATAGCGCAGCGCCTCGCGACGCACGTGGCCAAGGCCGCGCACGCCTGTCCTTCCCTCGGGAAAAAGACCGTCACCCCGCACACGCTTCGCCACACCGCCGCCATGCGGCTGCTGCACGCCGGCGTCGACACCGCCGTCATCGCCCTGTGGCTCGGACACGAGAACGTCGACACGACCAACATCTACATCCATGCCGACCTCGCCCTGAAAGAACGCGCGATCGACCGAACCACTCCTGCTCACGTCCGCGCCGGTCGCTATCGCCCCCCCGACCCGCTCCTGGCCTTTCTCGAAGGGCTGTGATTATGCCGACCACATCGGCGCAGATGCCGCTTGCAGCGGCGTCTGTGCCGACATCGGCATAATCCGGATGTCGGCATACTGCTGCAGACAAGTTTGGTGCTCGCCGTGGATGTAACGGCGATAGACCACCCACCCGTCGCGCACGAGCACGCCGTCGAAGTCGGCTCCGAGGACCGCTTGCGCGTCGTCGAATCCGCGGCCCGCGCAGATGGCGTAGACGGTCGTCGTCGGGGTGACGGCCGCCCACAGCCAGTGGCTGCGGGCGCCGACGCGCCAACCGGTCTCATCGGCCGTGACCACCGGCGCGTTGCGGACCTGCTCGCGCAACTCCTCGTAGGCCGGCCGCGCGTCGCGGGCCGCACGATGCAGCAGATGCGCGAGGCCCCCCGGCGTCACCTGCAGGCCGAAGCGGGTCTGCAGCAGGTCGGCGACCTTGGCCAGCGGCAGGCCGCCGCGCGTGTGCAACTCAACGACCAGCGCGACCACGCCGGGGCCGAGTTGTGCGCGGGCGGCCCCCAACGCGTCGGAGGTCTGCAGCGCGTGGCGGCCCTGGATGCGCCGCCGACACTGCGAGCAGTGGCCGACCTCGATGTCGAAGCGGCGCGCCACGGGGCGCACCGGGGGAAGGTCTTCCTGATACTGCGTCGCCCCGCCGGTCACTTCGACCGCGCCGCCGCAGTCCGGACACCGCGTCGGCGCCGGCGCCGCCAAGGCCTCGTCGACGTGCGCCGGGCACGCCCGGCGTCCCTGCCGGCCATAACGCGTACCGGGCCGTCGGCCGGGACGACCGCCGCGACCCTGTGGCCGCTTCTTGGCGAAAGGTGCGGCTTGCCGGCGTCCCGCCCGGCGCTCGGTCGCCAACTGCTGTTTCAGGTGCTCGTTCTCGCGCTCCAGCCGCTCGATCCGGCGCTGCAGGTGGCCGTTCTCACGGTGTACCCCTTTGTGGCGCGTCAGATCGTCACGCAGCCGCCCGGGCGCGTATGCGGCGCAGCAGGCCCACGCCCCTTTTCTATCGGCGCGGCACGCCAGAACCTTTACCCCATCACGTGGATTTTTCGCCCGGACCCGGTAAATGAAGACAAGCCGTGGAAGGTCAGCAACGAGATATTCATGCCGGTATTCTCGGCCAGGAACCTCACCATCCGCTCCGTCATGTCGTCAGCCCCCAAGCCGATCAGGACCAGGCGTATGCGGCCTGAGGGAGTGGAGGCTCTGGCCTTCGGTGTTCTCGCTGTACCACTCCTCGAAGTCCTCTATCTGCTCGATACCACCCACGCCGGAGTTGGCGGCGATGTGCTCGGCCAATGTGACGTCGGTCTTGGTGTCCAGGTCGGAGGCGTAGTCGATAATCTGCGCAACGGCGTCCCGTGACAGCGTACCGCGCTTCAACTCGAACACGACCAGCCTGCCGTCCTCATCCACTCCGAGCAGATCGAGCGGCCCACCGTCCGTGGGCGTCTGCCTGCCGACGAGCCTGAGTCCCGGAATCAGCAGATCGGGGTTCCTGACGAGAGTTTCCTCCAGCAGTGATTCGGTGTCCGTCTGGCCCTTCGACGCCAAGGGCACGACGTTCGAGTCACCATCGAGCGCCCAAATCTTCACTTCATCCATAGCAGTGCTCTTCGCCCCGACCGAGCCGAGAATCCATCCGGCCCCCTCCCGCAAACAACCCGCGTAGGTCTGAGCCGGTTCGCCGATCCTCTGCACACTACCTCATGCAGAGGAGGGACCGATGAATTCTCGACTGTCGCTCGTGCTCGTCATCGGGTTGGCAACTGTAACGCCAGCCGTCGCTCAGCAGGCCGCCGACCTGCCGCGCTACGAGCTCGCAATGGGGTTCGCCCCGTTCTTCCGGGCTGATGAGGGCGCCGAGGCGACCCAGGCGCCGAGTGCGTGGATCACGCTCCCGGTGGGCAGACTGGGCGTCCAGATCGACTACCTGCGGAACGTGCGCAGCCAATCGCTCTACTACCTCGGCTACGGTCACACGGACGACCAGGGCCGGGAGATACGCTGCAACGTCGCCCGCGCGGACTTCGATGTCGAGCAGCTGGTGAGCTCCGCGATCCGGTGGCCGTTTCCGGGACTCGGCGGGAGAAGCTACCTGCTAATCGGAGGGGCCTGGCAGTACTACAGGCGGCGCCCGTGTGTGGCGATTTCGCCGGGTGACAGGCCGGAGCATGGCGCACGTGTGGACTTTCCGCCCGGCTTCGAGTGTTCCCGCTCGCCAGTCGTCAAGAGCCGCATCCATGCTGCTCCTCTGTACGGCGTGGGGGTAGATCTCCCGTTGGGGTCCCGGTTCTTCGGGAGCGTGCAGTATCGCGCGCGGTGGCTTCCATCCCTGGGCGAACTACGGGTCGGAGCAGGAATCCGTTTCTGACCGGGCGTCGATCCTGACGAGGACTTCGTGGCGTCGGAACCCCCAGCCCCGGCGCGGACAGTATCTGGGAGACCGATGACGACTCCCCGCGCAATTGGTGACGCTGCCGAAATACCACGGGCGTCGGGTCAAGTCGGTGCGTTGAGTAGAGCCGTGCGCGTGTAGCCTATGTTCCGGGGCAACTCGACGGTCGCCGCGCCTTCGCCGTCGCCGGCCCGCATGAACGGGTACGCTGGATGGTCGCGCGTCACCGGTGCGATCCCGTGCGCTCGAGCCTCCGCGCAACTGACGCGGCCGTTCCGGTTGTCGTCCCACGCGGCGATCGCCTCGGGAACGCGAACCGCGGGCGAGGCCGTGGCCGGAACCTCGCCACGTGCGAACGTAATCAACTCCGTCGAGGCGCAACCCGCCAGCACTTGGTCCAGCGCGTCCGCCTCGCGCCGATCGATGGTCAAACCATATCGCTGTCGGACCGCGATCACCCGGGCCGCGAACCAGCAGCGGTTCTGCGCCGGCTGCCACTCGGCAGCATCCCGGTCGACCCTCTCGTAGCGATTCACGCGGGATGCGGTCGATGGTGCTGGCGGCGCCGAAACGACTCCCAGCCGGCGCGAAGCGTCAGTCGCATGGTACGGTGGCGGGGTCATGGATCGGACGCTCCTCGTCGGTGTGGCGATCGGCGTGGTTCTAGCGCTGTCGTCGTGCCTGTCGGACTGCTATCGCCAATCAGCTTGGTCATTGCGTCCACCGCTCCGCCGGGCCAGCCGGCGCAGGGCTGCTGCTCAGGCCGACGAACAACCCGTTGCTGGAAGCCGTCGACGTCTTGCGCAACGCCGCCAAGGCGCGACCGACCGGCTTCCTCCGGCCGAATTCGAAGTGGAGCAGGCTGCTTCGCACCCAACCCGACCACCGCCTGTGGGAAACGGCGGTGTTGTTCCACCTGCGCGATGCGTTCCGCGCCGGCGACCTCTGGCTGGCACGGTCGCGCCGGCGACGAGGTCGCCGGCCCCGTCCGGCACGGCGGCTGCGGTCCTTTCGATGCGGAGCATGCCCTGGCTCGCGGAGAGCAAGGGCGCGCTGGACTACGGTGTGCGGAGGCTGGACGTCCTGCGGACTGGCCGGGAGATCACGAGGACGCCCACGCGCTCTTTCACCTGGGTCACCCGGAACGGCCGCATCTGACCGACGCACTGCAGCGGCAGGAGCACGGTGAGCGCCGCGCGCAGCAGCGCGTTCCAGCCGTCGCCGCCAATAGACCAGCGAACCCCGTCCGGGGCAATCAGCGCGACCCGCGGCCAAGCCGCCGGCGACGGATACGCCGACCCGGAACCCCCGTAGACTTGGGGGATGAGCCGAACGATCCTGCTGTCTTCGCTAGGCAGAAGGTCGACCTCGATACTCCGGCCGAATTCCTGACCCACGTCTCGCCGCTCGGGTGGGAACACATCAACCTGACCGGAGAATACCGGTGGCCGGGTGCCGGCCCGCGCCCAACGTGACGACACTTAACGTAGGATTTGCCCCCTCCCGCAAACAACCCGCACTCGGGACGAGATCAGCAGATCCTGCCGGGCTCGACCGCGACGGCCGACTACCTGTTTGCTTGAGTACTGGATCGTCGATCCGATGGCCGAGACCGTCGGCGTCCATCGGCAACGGGATGGCAGGCTCGAACTCGCCGAGAGCTTCGGTCGCCCGGACACCCTCCGGACGGCCGTGCTCGAGGGCCTGCAGCTCCAGGTCGAGGACGTCTTCAACGAGGTCGGCCGGCGCGGCAGTGCCGCCTGCGGCTCGAATCGAGCCGCTGCGCTGAAAGCAGCCCCCCAGGGTCCGATAACCGAGGTAGGATCGAGGGAACAACGATGGAAGCAACGGCAATCGAAGTTTTCACCGCCGGAGGCGTGCTGCTCGCCAACGTCTGGCTCTGGATTCTGAACGGGAAATTCGACCGTCTCAAGGGACGGCTCGACGCCGTCGAGACAGCCCACAACACCCACGTAAACGTACCCGGACTGCACCGGGGATAAGAGCGGTCGACCGCGGTCGATCGCGATCCGCCGCGCGCGCCGCCTCGAGCGCCTGGTAGACTTCGCCCTCCGCTCCGGTTCCAGAGAGACCCGCACCCTTCGGGGACGGCCGTGCTCGAGGGCCTGCAGATCCAGGTCGAGGACGTCTTCAACGAGACCGGCCGGCGCGCCAGGTACCGCCTGCAGCTCGATCGAGCCGCGGCGCTGAAAACAGCCCGCCAGGGTCCGACAAACGGATCTTCGGTAAACCCGGTCGGGCCAATGTTTCCGGGTGTTTTCCCCGGTATCGTAAATTTCATGGTGACGTCGCCGCGCCGGTGATCACGACCTGCGCGCGAGTGGATCGGCGGCCGCCTCCCCGCTCCCTTCCTTGTCCACGGCCGCGACGAACTCTACCGCCCCGACATCGTCCTCTGGATGGAACTGCCCGACCAGTCTGGTCGTGGGCCAGGCGGTCCTTGACCCCGGCAACAACCACGGCGCCGTCGCGCGCATCCTGCGAAGCGGGCTCGTCAACCCCACCGTCGGCGAGCCCAGACTCCCCGACGCCATTCGCATCGCCGACCACAACCTCGCCGACGAAGTGCGCGCCGAAGTCGCCGCAACCATTCCCGTCTCCGTCGCGCCGACCCCCGAGCTCGACGACTTGTTCCAGGTCCTCGTCGCTTCGATGCCCGCCCCCGGCGAGAACAAGCCCAGCTACTTCGCACACGGACGCGTCGCGCCCGAACTCGTCGAGAAGCTGTTCGCCGCCAGCGATTCCCTCTTCGCCATCACCCCCTGGACCCTCGCCGACGACAACCAGATCCTGCGCCTCGACATCCCCGCACTCGGCGTCGACGGCGCCTGCCTCTCGATCATTGTGGGGGCCCTGCCGCCAGGCGATCTCGCGCCGGTCGGCCTCGAAAAAGCTGGCGTCGCGAGTCAGACGGGGCGGAAGACATCGTGGTCGGAGGCCGGCACAATTCCGTCAAGAAGAAACACCGATGTCCACCTCTGGCTCCGCCAGGAGTGCTTCGACCGCCATCTGCGCTCCATCGAGCGTCCAGTCGGCGACGCGCTGCGCGTCGGGAAGAGAGACGACCGTGTGCCGCGGAGCGGCCAGCGCCGCGATCTCCTTCCTCGAAGCTCTCCCGCAGCAGCGCATTGAGCTCCCACGCCCATCGAAGACCGCGACTACCTTGCATGGGTCGCAGGTCATCTGCGCTTGTGCCGGGAGACCGAGCAGCGGGGCCGCCAGGAGCAAGACGCCTGCGATTCGGTGTGCTTCACCTGCGGCAATCAGAGCCGATTCCCTCCGGCCGTCCCCGGAGCGGCCGATTGCTTTGGTCTCCGGACAGCCGGAAACTACGCGGCACCCACCGCGCCCGACGAGGTGGCGCCTCGGCGGTGCAGGCCGAAACCCTGGGCGGATCAACTCGCGGCCGTGGGTGACTTAGCCCATCGGCGGCAGCGTCCCCGCCCACTTCTACCCGTAGCGGCGCGGCCTCGTCCAGTTCAGGCGGAGTTCAGAACCGCCACACACCCATCACCATCGGCTCGGCCGCCAGCGGCAGGTACAGCAGCGGCAGCCAGCGGATCCCGGCCCTCAGGTCGACGTTCTCCTGCAGGCGCGTCGTGAAGAACAGCTCCGTGTGATAGTGCACCGCGAGGCGCCAGCGGGTCTTCGTCTCGTCGGGGTAGTGCCGCGTCCCGCGCTCGGTGTCCCAGGCGCGTACCCGGTCCGTCCGTCGAAAAACCCCCGGTCCGATACCGACGCCGAAGTGGATGCTGTTCTCCGGGTCTTTCAGGAACCATCGCCAGCGGTACGAGACGTGGGCATAGATCGGGAACGCCCGCTCCCGCACTGCGTTGCCCTCACGCGGATCGACCTTGCCGAGAACCGCCGAGATGCCGGTGGCGTACCCGTGCCGCGTGGTGCGCCAGACCATGCGCGAGATGGTGGCGCTCGGTGCGGAAGGGAAGACGATGAAGTCGCTGACGCCAAACGGATTCCACTGATACCAGCCCGCGCCAGCCTCGAGCTCGGAGACACGTGCCCGCTGTTCCTCTTGCGCCGCGACGGGTGTGGCGAGTGCCAGGACGACGATCGCGATTCGCTTAAGCATCGGTCCCTCCTCTGAGAAGGAATGCGCAGAACAGAGGGAAACGGGCTCGGATTCACCCAGAGGAGATCCTGTTGATCCGCTTCGGTCCGTTCCTCACCGCACCCCCTCCAGTTCACGAACCGCAACCCGAAGACTCGTGATGTGCGCTGCCCTGATCACCGTCACGTCCGCAGTCACTTGCAGGTCCGTGCAACTCGGCGATGGCCGCCCCGCTGCAACCTACGCCTCGGCGATGGCCGGCCGCAGCTCCGTAAGATGGACGCGTATGATCGGGTTGACCTTTGGGGGGTGAGGCTCGGGATCGGTCCAGCGGAGTGTCGGCAGGCGATACCGCGACCGCAGCTCGTCAATCCGCATGCGGAGCTCGGTGAAGTGCACGGCCTCCATAGGCGTCGGGCCAGGATGAACGCCTCGTCCGTGGAGTCCTCTGCCGCGCGGCGCCGATACGTCTACCGTAGAGTTCGGTGCGAACCCCAGAGTTCGTCGGTGAGGCCCGGTTCTGCTGGGCGAAACGGTGAAGGGGCGGCATCGCCGCGTGCATTTCCATGTGCAATCGGGCCGTGGATTGTATCGAACCGGCCTGGACGGTCCCAAGCGAGCGGGCCGGTCTCGGCGTCGAGAGCCGGATGCTCCGCAGCACGGTCGCCGAGTTTGCGGACCTGATGCAGGTCACGCCGTCTACGGCTACGGGATCGGCCTGTAGCTTGAGCCGGACCAAGGCTGACTTGGCGCGCTCCGCCGGATCCGAACAGAGCCTCCGTCTGGTTACCGTCCTCCGAAACCCCAGGGTACCGTCGTGGAATGGCGCCCGGGCCGTCGCGGTCCACGCCGACGAGATCGATGAATCCGCCGCGGTCGGTTCGGACTTGGCGCCCGATGCTCAGGATCCGTCCATTTTGGAGAATCCCGTCGGGATTGGACTCCAGCCACTTCTCGCGGTCGGGTTGTCGATGCCGCCCTTCTCTTCCGGGTGTGCGTCTTGCTCGACGTGTGCATCGCACGGTTCGACGCCGCTGCCGATACGACGCTGGAAGCCTCCCGGGGATGCCGCCGGCGTGGGCGCGGCTGCTCGGGATGCCGCTCGACGACATCCTCGCGATGCGGGGTCAACTCGACCAACTCCTCGGTCCGTGTGACGTCGTCGACGACCGCGCGGCCGGAGGCTGTCGTCGAAGTCCTCGTCGACCTCCCCGCGGTTGCCCAGCGGCAGGAGGACGCGGCCCAGGCCGCCGCGGTGCGCGGCGAGCACTTTCTCGGCGATGCCGCCGAGCGCGAGCACTTGGCCGTCGAGGGTGATTCGCATTCATCGCCAGGCCGCGTACCGGACGGCCCGTGAACCCCGACACCGGTGCGGCCACCATGGTCACGCCCGCCGAGGTCCCTTCCTTGGGCGCCTCGCCCAGCGGACGCGCAGATCCACGTCGGCGTCGCGATGCGAGGCCAGGTCAAGGCCGTGCCGGGCGACGGGTCGAGCAAGTCGAGCAGTGCCCCGACCCGGCGGGCGACAGCGCTTCCGACGCCCCCGAGATCATCTACTGTACGGCCGTAGCGGAACCCGTGGGCCCGCTGCCCGAACCAGCCGCTGGCCGCGCGGCTGCGAAGGCCGCGCGCCACGGCAGGCCAACCGCGGCACGGAAGCGATGATGCACGACATCCGATGGAGCGAGCACCCGCTGTATGCGGACGTGGTGAAGAGAGTGCCGCCCGAGCTGCACCCGACGCTCGCGCGCGCGGTCGACCTGCGGGCAGCCGACGCATGGCTGCACGAGGGCACGATGCCGGCGGGGCTCGACAGCGACGGCAAGAGTCTCGGCGGCCAGCGGGGCCCGGCGTTCCTGCGCGCGGCCGGACGCCGCTACCTGCGGCGTTGGGTGACCGACGAGCACGGCGAGCAGTTCGGCAAGGGCGAGGCCGGAATGCTCCACGAGAAGTGGACCGACGAGATGGTGGCGTTCAGTGCAGGACTGGGCGGACGCGGACGGGGCATCTCGTGGCTGCCGGGGCGGGCGGAGGAGATCGACGTTCTGCTCGACAGCCGGAGCGGCGACCCGCCGACGTATCGCTACTACACGGTCAGGGAAGTCTGCGCGAGCAAGGCCCTGGCGCACTTCCTCGGGCTGTACGCCCGGCGCCGGCGGCACAGGACGTACGAGCGGATCGAGAGGGCGCGCGAGGACGAGCGCATCCCGCTCAACCGCCCGGCGCGCGAGACGCTGGCGTGGGTGCTGGCCAACAGGGTGATGCACGACGAGGACGAGCTGTAATGACCAACAGACGCCGGAACCGCGGGGCCAGCCGGCCCCGGGCGGGAGCCGCCGACGAAGCCAACGGCTTCCGCGCTGACATCGCGCCGGAGAAGCCCGACGCGCCGCGCCCGCTGGCGAAGCCGATATGGCTGCACCCGAGCGTGTCGGACACGCTGCGGGAGTGGTCGCACCTGTACCGGCGGCTCGGGCTGATCCTCGAGCAGCTGGCCGCCCACGGACGCACGGCGATCGTCAAGGGGTGCGCGCGGCCGAACCGCGGCTGGCGGCGCTCGCCGCTGGGCGGCGCACGCGGCAGCCAATACTACCTGTGGTGGGGGATAGCCGGGAGCAGCGGGCCGGCAGACAGCTGCGGCGCCGAGCCGGGAACGATAGTCGTGCGCGCCGTGCGGCACCACGACGACCACACGCCGCTCGGCGGCGGTAGCCGAAAGGACTACCTGCCGATCCAGCAGGCGACGGACATGGACGAGGACATCGCGGGACGGCCGCGGAACAGGCAGCAGGCGTCGTTCGAGACCGACCGGAGCCCGGTGCGGGTGCTGCGCGGCCGCCCGGGAAGCGGCAAGACGACGGCGCTGTGGCGGGCCATCGAAGCGCGCTCGGGCGAGAACGTCCTCTACGTCACCTGGTCGGCGCGGTTGCAACGCAGCGCTGAGGAACGGCTGGCGGCCTTCGCGCCGTCGACGAGCCGGGTCCTCGCGACGGACTTCCGGACGCTGACCGGCGAAATCACCGGCGCGGACGTGCGCCGGATACCGCCGGCCGAAAGCCGGAGGAAGCTCGGCCTTGCGATCGAGCAGGCCGTCGGCCACGAACGCCACCCGTGGAAAGGCCACGAGGCCGCCGTGTACGCCGAGGTGCGCGGGCGGCTGCTCGGCCGAGGCGTCGACGGCGAGGCCGACAGCAACGACGGCGCGAAGCTGGCGGCGCTGCGCCCGGAGGCGTACCGCCGGCAGCGGGGCAACGAGCAGGGGATCGGCGCCGCCACGGCGAAGACGCTCCTGCGGTTGTGGGAGAAGGTGCCCGAGAGCACCCGCGTGGAGATATTCCCCGAGCTGGCGGCCGCCGCGGCCGCCGCGCGCCTGCTCTCCAGCAAGGGCCTGCCGGAGGGGATGGAGTTCGACCGTCTCGTCGTCGACGAGACGCAGGATCTGACCCTGACCGAGTTCTGGATGTTGCTCGAGCTGCTCCGGGCATGCCGCAAGCGCACGGGCAAGAGCCCGTGGCTGCTGATAGCCGGGGACGCCGGGCAGCGCGTCGAGGCCAGCGGCTTCGAGTGGGGACGCTACACCGAGTTGCTGAGCCGCCGCTGGCGCAAGCCGGCAACGTTCGACCTGCACGAGCACGTGCGCTGCCCGTCGCGGATCGCGGCCGTCGTCAACCGGTCGAACATCTTCTACAGCCTGGTCGACAAGAACCGCCGGCCGGAGAAGCAGCAGCCGGTAGTCGAGTCGGAGCACGTCACGGGCCACGCGCTGTACGTGCGCGTCGAGCGGACGGAACAGGCCAACGGGCTCGTCGAGCAGCTCGCCGCCCTGGAGGGAACCGCGGTGATCACTGCCGCGGACGAACCGCCGGCATGGCTGGACGAGCGGCGCCGCAAGCTGGTGCTGACGCCGGGCGAGGCCAAGGGCCTGGAGTACCAGCGGGTGTGCGTGCTGGATGTGGGAGCCGCTATCGAGGCCTTCGACGGGAACGTGGTCGACGACAGGACGCCGCTGCGGCAGGAGAGCCGGCGAACGGCCATCGACCAGCTGCGGGTGGCGCTGAGCCGGGCTACCGAGACGCTGGCGGCTGTCAACGTCGAACCGGACGCGCGGCAGGACCTGAGCACGCTGGCGCTGGTCGGGGGAGCCGGCCGCTACAACCAGGACGACATCATCGCCCGGTTCGGCGACGAGACGGCGACGCCCGAAGAGCGCACGAGCGAACGCATCCGCCGGGCGGAAGCCATCGTCGAGGAAGACCCGGACCGGGCCTGGGAGATCGTCGGCCTGACGGTCGCCGAAATGGGAGCGCCGGACGTGCCGAACGGCGTGTCCGACCGCGAAGTGCGCCGCGACGCGCGCGCGACGCTGCTGCGCACTCTGGCCCTGCTTCTCGCCGCCGGCGAGGACAGGGAAGACAACGTGCATCTGAGGGGGTCGCTGCAACTCGGCGTGGATATAGATGCCGAAACCGAGGAGGAAGTCCCGGACGAGGGGAGCGACGCCCACGACTGGGCCGGCCAGAAGATCATCCGGTCGATAGAGCACGGCGTGGTCGAGTTCCTGCTGACGGAATCGCCCGACGACCGGCCGAGGTTGAAGCTGCTCGAAGCGCTGCTGGCATTGAAGGACGCCGTGCCGCGACGCCGCTACTGGCCGGATCTGGCCGTGGCGCGGATGCAGCAGACGCTGCGAAGCGGCCTGATCGACGGGGCAAGCGACCCGTCGAGTGCCCGCAACTACTTCCCCGACGACGTCGAGGGCTGGCTGAAGCTGACCGGCTACCACGGAGACGCCGCGGAAAAGGCGCATGAGCTGTGCGAAACAGCGATCGGCACGCTGCTCGACGCGGCGGAGGCGGACACGAACGAGACCGGCCGGAACATCCTGCTCGGCCAGGTCGAGAACCTGCTGCACGCCAGCGGGTGGGAGCCGCTGCTGGTCGCGCGGCTCGAAGAAGAGAGAGGACACACCGCCGAAGCGCGCGAAGCGTACGAACAGGCCGGAACGGCGGCAGACGTCAGGCGGATTCTGCGCAAGCAGGCCGAGTGGGAGGAAGCGGCAGCGCTGGACGGTGACAACGCGGACCTCGAGTGGCTGCTCGAGGTCGACAGACTCGCGGCAGCGAGGCCAGCCGGACTCGGTGCGCGGCTGTACGAGCAGGAACGCCGCCGGCTGACCGAAACGCTGGAGAAGATGCGCGACGACGATAGAGCCGGAGCGTAGATGTCTGGACCGGCGCGGGCGCCCGGCCGGCGCAGGAATGAGCGACGGACAAGATCGTGCGCCTGACGGTGGAGGCTCAGTCAAACGCGCGGCGGCCGTGAGGCGCAAGTCTCGCGGCGGTATATCCGGGACGGCGGCAACGATGGTCTGGGGCTACCTGACGCGATCGTCGGCGAAAGCCGGGGGCGATGCTCCCATGCCGTCCAGGTCGCGAGCCGACGCCGCCAGTTGCAGCACAGCGCCCGGCACGCTGCGCCTTGCCCCGTCCGTCATTCGGTGTTCCCGGTCCAGCTCGACAAGACGCTGGCGTGACACCCCGGCCGCACTCGCTGGAGACCGCGGTTCGCTCAAGGGGATCGCTCCGTCTGCGAGGCTCTCTTCCGCGTGTTTCCCCCAACCGGGGCCATCGAACGGCCTGAACTGGGGTCATGGCGTTGAAGTGCACCAAGGCCATGCTTTCGGCCGATCAGGGCCATTGCATTGCACGGTGACAGCGTGACCGCCGAAACGGCCTTCCCGCAGGGAAAAATACTGGGTGAGCGACCCCGGAACCGGGGTCGCTCACCCTCCTCAGGTATCCGGTCTGGTGCGATTGCGCACTTCTATTGTCTGTCTGGAGGAAAAATCAACGATTTCGGGGTATGATTAGAATCGCTGGCACAGAGCAGTACGTACTACTCGGTACCCCCAGATCGGCCGGATCGTCACTCGCCGCCTTGCTGGCCCCTGCAGTGAACTCGATCACCTTCCTCAGTGCGACAATCTGTTGACAAGTCGTGGTTTCGGGGCGGTCTGGCGGCTGACCACAAACAAGCGGCAATCTGTTGACAGCCTGTCACCGGGCTGCGATGCTACCCGGCATGAACGAGGGCACGATCTCCACGCGGATTTCCCGGCGCGCCAACGAGCATCTCAAGAACCTGTCCGTGTCGCTCGGGATGGTGGCTACCACTCGTGGCGCCGTTGTGGATCTGATGTGCCGGGCGTTTCCGACGGCTACGATGCTGCTGGCCGCCGTGGCCCGTCAGACGGGCGGCGATCCGGCCGCGGCTGCCGGGGCGCCGTCGGCGACAACACCGGACGGACACGAATCCGACACCGGGGCGATGAACCGCCTCCGCGATGCGCACGCCGCGGACGTCAAGCGGCTACGGGCTGAGCACGCGGTGGAGCTGCGGCGCCTGGCCGCCGAGCACAAGGCGGCGCTGGAAGTCGCGGTCGATGAGGGTGTGCGCCGCGGCCGGCGAGAGGATCGGGAATCCGGGCGGCTCGAGCGCGCCGTACTCGAACGCCTGATCGCCGAGCGGCGCGATGAGGTCGTGGCCGTGCTGCGCAAGATGAACGTCGAGCTGTACGAGGTCGACGGCGAGCCGTGGCGTCTGATTCAGTACGGCGCAGGCTAGGCGTCTCCTCCGGCGTGTGCACGACCTCGGAGTTGGAAGTCGAGGCAGGCGGCGGTCAGCATGGAGGCGGCGACCGCCACGATCGCCTTGGCGCGACGGACTCAAGGCGGTAGCGGCGGCGGTGTTCGATCGGCACGATATCCGGGCGGCGGCGCAGGCGGTGGCCGAAGTCGAGCGATGGATCGACAGGCGCCTCGGCCGGCGTGACGATGGCCGCCGCGCTGGTGTCCGCCTTCACGCGGCGTCCTGTCCGTACCGACGTGGCCCGATGACCGGCGAGAGCACCCACGGCGGACAGGCGCTCCCGGTCGGCGGCATCGCCGAGAACCGTTGATGTCCGGCCAGGGGAACTTCCCCGCCATCAGCTCGACGAGCCGGCCGGTGATTTCCCGCTCGGCCCGGTACATGTCCGAGCAACGCGCACGGCGCGTCCGCCACGGTGTCGGCGACGATGGCGCCTTCGGCCAGTTCCAGCTCGAGACCGGTTCGGATCGCATCGCCGGACACGTCGAGCAGCTGGGCCGCCAGCGGCCCGAGTTCGTCGGCCGGCAGTCCGCAATGGCCGTCGTCCGTCGCCTCGGCCAGCGCGTAGCCGATACCGGGCGCGCACCCGGGGTCATCGCGGGTCTCGCTGATACCCAGTTTCATCGCGATCACGTCGGCCACTTTCGACGTGGTTGAGCAGCGGCGGGAGGTTGTCGGATCCCCGGCCGGATTCGGGTTGCCGGTACCGAGAGGCGTACTTCTCAGTGCCGCACGGGCTATTAGACGCCGTGGAGGCGCGTCTTGTTCCCGGCGGGCGGAACGTTTTTCGCGTGTTCCGGATTCCCTTCCCGGGGGCAGCCGGCAGCCGTGAGTGCCGGCTCGTGGAAAACGACACGGTCTCCGGTGCGTTGCCCTCCCGTCAGGTTGCATGCCGCCTCCCGTTTCCTGGGGGGCCGTCGCTCGCTGCGTGGCGGCGCGTCTTCCTGACCGCCTTCACTCGGTGCGTACCTGGCAGGTTCCCGGGGCCGTTGCACTCGGCGGGTACTGGCAGGTTCCCGGCGCGCCACACTCGGCGCCTGTCCGGAGATTGGCCGTCTCGGTGGGATGCCGGGCGGCGGCGTACCGCTCGCTGGCCGTGGCGGACTCGGGTGCGTTCGGGCGGTACGTTGTGCTCGGTGCGAGGACCGCTCGGTGCGCAGGCGTTCGGGGGCATTGCACTCGGCGCGTGCTGCCAGCCTTTGAAGTCGCTGTACTCGGCGGGTTCCTGAAGAGGGGGCGTCTGTGTGCGTGCAGGGCGCTGTCGGTGGTCCTGGCGTTACCGTCTTGAAACACGCGCCGCACTGGGCTGGAGTTCAGTAAAGGTGCCTTGCTCGGTGTGGACTCGGTCCCTGATCGGCGTGCTGCTGGGTGCGGTCGCCCGAGTAGCGCACTGCCTGGTGGCCCGGGGCTGTTGCTCTGCCTGGTGGCCCGGGGCTGTTGCTCTCGGTGCGTGCGGACGGGCGTCGATGCGGGCACGCATGTGCGCGAGGCGATTGACGAGGCCGTCGTCGATGACCATGCGGAGCGCCTCGGCGAGGGCGTCCGGTTTCCTGCCGTGGTCGTTTCCGCGACGGGCTCGCGCTGCTGCCTTGCCGACATCTCGACTGGCTCGGCCACGCTGCAGAGGTCACCCTTCGCAGCCCGCGGCGCCTGCGGCGGTCACCCGAAGACGCGCCGTTGCGCCCGGCCGGCGCGTGGGTCAACCGGACGTCTCCGGCGGATTACAGAATTACTGACCCGCGGGTCAGTAAGGACAGTGACGGAAAAACTACGTTGCCACGTTCGCGGGCGCGAGCCCTGAAATCACGGGCCTGGGGCGTCACGCCAGTTGGCAAGTTGTGTCGGCGAGCAGCCGCGCATCGGGATCAAGGAGGAGTCGCTCACGGCGTACGAGTTGAGCTGCACGGGAACGTTCGGGGGAAGGACGACAGCCGGAGCAGCCGTCTACCTCAACCGGCGCGACGACCCGATCAGCTTCGTGCCGCTGCCGCCCGACGCCGAGCCCTACACCGCGCAGAACCCGCCGCCCGGTTGGCTGCTTCCGCCGCAGACCCTGACGTTCATGGCGTTGGCCGGGGTCGTTCTGCCGCGGACCGCGTTCACGTACGTCAACTTGGGGCCGACGCAGCAGGTCGGCGCCGAGCTGTGGGTCGACCGGCGGATCTCGCGCTCGGCGTCCGCCTGGTTCAACCTGCTCGTGGCAGGACGAGCCGCGGATCCTGGACTCGGACAACCCGTTCCTGCCCACTGAGCTCAGCCTGCCGCCGACCCACCGCGTCAACGTCGGCGGCTCCCTGAACGGGTCGCGGTTCCTCGGCAACGTGTCGGTCAGCGCCGCGTCCGCCGCGTTCTGGTCGGACGTGTTCACGCCGGAGTTCCACGGCTACTCGGATGGCTACACGATGGTGAACGGCAGCTTCGGGATGAAGTGGAGCGACGGCGCGATCACGACGCTGGTCAAGGTGACGAACCTGTTCAACCAGAGCATCCAGCAGCACATCTTCGGAGACATCCTGCGGCGCACCGTCGTCGGCGAGGTGCGGTTCAGTCTGTAGACCGGACGCAGCGCTGCGCCGCATGGAGTGCCACTACAACCTCCAGCATGGCGTCGCTGTGGCGACCGGCTTCGTGGTCCAGCAGGCCCAGCAGGCGCCCGCCCAGATCTCCGACGACGCGGGCCTCCGCGAATTTGCTGGCGCTGATCTGAACCGCGGAATCGTAGATGGCGAAGACGAAGGACAGAGAAGGGGGCCTTTTCTGCTTGCCATGTCCATGCAGGCATCACACCGGCGGCGCCGGGAGCTTGGCCCGAAGGGAATCGGTCCTGGTCACGGTGACGATCTTCCGGACGCTCGCCGCTGGGAATGTCATCAACGGCAATCCGTCTTGGTCATGGAACACCAGCAGGTCGTCCTCGGTCGCGACGCGGGCCGCTTTGACGAGGGTGTGTGGCCCGTCTCGCCGCTTGACCACAAACAGCATCACCCGTCCAGGTCGGCGCGCCTGGACACGGTTGTCCCGGCGCGGCAGCACTTCCACAGCCACCGCCTGGAGCCGGGCGGCGCGTGGGTTGCCAACGCCTTGGCGCCGACGGCGCCGTGCCAGTCCCCGCGCGGCACATCCCATGCGTGGTCAACGAGGAACTCCGCTGCCGCGACCGTTTGCTCATGCACGCCCTCCGCGCTGAGGATCGCCCGCGCCGCCGCGACGGCTCGAACCACGCTCGGTCGCTTTCGCATTGCGCGCGGTCAGTTTCGCGGGCATCGAAACCTGCCGGTTGACCGTCAGGTTTCCCGGCCGGCTGCGAGGGACGGGCGGCCGGGTCGGCGGGCATCGGCGTCGCCGCCTGCACGCGGCCAGGGTCTGCGGCATCGGAACTTGCCGGTTGACCGTCAGGTTTCCCCACCGGCTGCGAGGGACGGCGCCATCGAGTCGGCGAATGCGCCGGTCGCGCCGCATCGCGTGTGTCCGTTCGGTGCGGCGCCGGCAGAGGACACGTTGGGCACGCCGAGGCGGCGGGAGTGTAAAGGACGGCGGCCAACCCGGGGTGGCATTCGGCCGTCGTTCGCGGGGTCGGCCGCCCGTCGGCGGGCACCTGCACGGTGTTGTCCGACCGTGCTGCTGGTTACTCGTCCTCGTCGCAGCGCGCCGGCTCGCACTCGGCCGGCTCAGGACGCGCGGCCGGCCGGCGTGAGTGCCGCCACGCTGCCCGCAGCCGGCGTGGGCTGCAGGGCCAACTCCAGCAGCGTCGACCCGCGTCACGTAGTCGACGGCGACCACGCGCCGCAGGTCGTCGCCGAGATCCTCATCGACCTGCTTGCGGTTGCGCTGCGCCAGGAGGACACGGCGCAACCCGCCGCGGTGCGCGGCCAGCACCTTCTCGGCGATGCCGCCGGCCGGGAGCACCTGTCCACCGAGGGTGACCTCGCCGGTCATCGCCACGTCGTCGGTACTGAGCCGACGCCGCGCGAAGGCGGAGACCAGCGCGGCGGCCATCGTCTCGCCGGCCGAGACGCCCTCCTTGGGGACCTTCGTCCAACTGCACGTGCAGATGACGCCGGTGTCGCGCTGGAAGGCCGGGTCGAGGCCGTAGCGTGCGGCGGTGGCGCGCAGCCACGACAGCGCGGTGCGCGCCGACTGCCGCAATGACCTCGCCCTGGCGCCCGATAAGGACCAGCGCCCCGCAACCGGGCAGGCGGCTGGCCTCGACGTCGAGCACCTCGCCGCCGCCCTCCGCCGTGCGGCACAGCCCGGCGGCGACGCCCGGCCGCCCGTTTACGGCCGGCGGCCTCGACGTTCGGCTCGGCCGGCGCGCCGAGCATCTCGGCCAGGGTCTGCGGCGTGACCTCGACCGGGCCTCGTTTCCCTCCGCGCGTCGGCGCACCAGCTTGCCCCACAGCTCGCCGAGCGCTGGCCGCCGCTCCAGGACGGACCCGCGAGGCCGCTACGGCGTCTGGCCGCCGGCTCGTGCGGCGGCCAGCGGCTGCCTGCATGCCGAGCTGCCGATTCCATCGGCCGGCGCAGATTGCGGTGACGCCGGTCGATGCAAACAACGGGCGCCAGGCGAGGATGACGGGACCACGCCACACTCGCCGTCGGTGGCGCTGGCCCAGGATGGACCCCGCCGGCGTCGAGACCGTCTTCGCGCGCGTCGAGCAGGCGATCGCAGACTCGCTGAACACCGTCAAGGCGATCGAGTGGCGCGACGGACTCAAGGCGGTAGCGGCGGCGGTGCTCGATCGGCACGATATCCGGGCGGCGGCGGCGCGGGCGGTGGCCGAAGTCGAGCGGTGGATCGCCAGGCAGGCGCGCTCCCCCACGTCCGGAAGGCAGGCCGCCGAAGACGGAAGGGAACCAAACCTGGGGCGGCGACCCACATTTCCGCAGACCACATGTCTGCCAGTTTCCGGGGCCGGTACACTCGGTGCGTACTGGCAGTTGTCGCGGGCGTTGCACTCGGCGCGTGCTGGCAGGTTCCTCCGGCCGTTGCACTCGGTGCGTTCCTGCCGACAGGCGTCTCCGTGCGTACGGAACGCTGTCGGCGGTCCGGCGGGACACTCGGCGAGTTCAGGAAAAGCGTGGTGCTCGATGTGGACTTCGTCCTGATCGGCGTCGTGCCTGGTGGGGTCGCCCCCCGGGCCGCGTTCGCAGCCGACCGTCGCGCCAAGCGGTTGCTGATCTTTTCCTCTCGGTGCGTCTGCCGATCCGTAGCCGCTGTCGTCCCGATCCGCGGTCCGGCTGTGGCGCCTGGCAGGCAAAGGCCGAGCCATGCGGCGCGTTCCTGAAGATGAGCGTCTGTGTGCGTGGCAGGGCGCTCTCGGTGGTCCTGGCGTACCGTCCGAAACGGCGTCGCGCACCGGGTGCGTTCAGGCAAGTGTCCTGCTCGGTGTGGACTCGGTCCGGATCGGCGTGCTGCTCGGTGCGGTCGCCCGAGTAGCGTACCGCTGGGTGCCCGGGGCGGTTGGTCGATGCATGCGGACGGCGCGTCGGCCCGGATCTTCCATCGATGCGCGCCGCCGTGTGCGCGCTCACCGGCATGGTCGGCGCTGCGCTGTGTGCGCCGGTTGACGGCGGCCATCCGCTTGCGTGCCGCCTCGCTCCCGATCGGCGTTCAGCTCGGTGCGGGCAACCTCGTGCGGCCGCGTGCGGAGGAGCTCGTCCTGCTCGGTGCGACCGCGTTGCTGACCGGCGTGGTGCTCGATGCCGCTGCTCGAGGACGTTACGGACCACAAGTCCTGCTCGGCGCCAAGCCCGCCCGGTGCGTGCCGGTTGCGCGTTGCGCTCGGTGCGTCTTCCCGTTTGGTGCGCGCCGTCAGTGCACGGCTTCGGACGGTTCGAGGACCTCGATGGATGCGGCCAGCCGGTCGATCGTCGCCTGGTCGACGTCCTCGGCGACTTCCTGGTCGGCGACCGGCGGCAGTCTGCAGAAGCTGTCCGAGGCGCACGAACAGCGCCAGGCAGACGGGTCTGCGCTTCGCCGGCCTGATCCGTGTCATCGAGCGGGCAGTCGAACTCGCAGCTGCTCTTTCCCTTCCTGGTGGCGCGGCAGGTCCGCACGACGAGCTTCCCGTCGACCCGGCGGCTGATGGCGTCCATGATCTCGTTCGTGGAGTCGCTCGGTGTCGGTCTTGTCGATTGGGTCTCGTCCAGGTCGAGGGACTCCATGGTGGCGTAGCGGTCCAGCATGGCGAACAGCGTCCGCTTCGGGACAGCGGCCATCCGTGGTTGGGATCTGCGCGCGGGCTCTCGACGCCGCCGCAGCTTCCCGGCCGCGTCGCTCTCGCCGAGCAGGTAGTCGGCCGCTGCTTTGGCCGAGCCGATCCCGCGGGCGATGCACTCAACGTGTACCGTCCGGCTCCCGGCCGACGCCGGCGAGCTTGTCCAGCGTCCGCGCGACGCCATCCAGCGCGACGTGTCGCCCGGCAGGGCAAACCGGGTCGCTTCGCCCGGAACGACACGGCCTCCGCCCTGCGCCGGCTCGCCTGCCACGTCCCGGCTGATCGACGGCTGCACGCGCGAGCCAAGGGTGCATCATCAGCACGCGCGCATCAACGCGATCTGCCGGCGGGTGGCGCGCCTGCTGCGCGAGGGCCTCGCGTGACCCGGACGGAGGGACCGCGAGACCGTCGCCGCGTGACTGGACGCGGCGCCGTCCGCAAAAGGCGACGCCGGGCCGGCTCGGAGTGCATGGGTCCCGGTGAGCCGGCCGACGCGCCGGCGTGGAGAACCGAGGCCGCACAGGTTCGCGTCCCTGCTGCGGTCAGTTCCCCTTGGCCTTCTCCGCCCGTCGTGCGGCCCAGTACTTCCGCATCCGCTCGGCCACGGCCCGGCGCTGCTCCTCGGTCATCGCGCGCTTGCGCCTCCCGACCGCCTTGACCGCCTTCTTGCTGCCGCGCCGGGCGCTCGGCGCGGCAGCTCCTTCAATCGCTTCGATGGCGCGCTGGATGGCGACGAGCTGGCTCTTGAGCGAGCGTTCCTCGTTGCGCAACGCGTCCAGGATTCCGCTCCTCGACATCGTGAAATGCTCCCTCCAGGGCGAGCCGCCGCCGCATCGCGCCGGTCGCCGAAATGCACGAACGGCCGCCGCCGAGACCGACGGGGCCGCTACCGACCCCACGCGCCGGATTCGGCGTTCCACGCCGGCCAGTCGTCACGCCAGGGCAACCCCGGCAAGCCCGCGCGCCGGCCCCGCACGACAGCGGCCATTCGCCGACTCTTCCGAGCCGTACCGCTCGCACAGGGCCAGGAACCTGTCGACCCACGGCAGCGTGTCGTCGTGTCGCATGCCGCTGTCCCGCTCGTCAGCCTACATCAGCCGGCCCGGCCTTGCAGGGCCGGCTGATGCACTCGAGTCAGGCCGCGAAGCGGGTCGCCTGCCCTGCGCTGCGCGCCGGGTGAGGTTCCCGCAGCGGCGCACATCCGTTGTGTGCCCTGCCTGTGCCGGCGGTGGGAGCTCGTCGGCGTCGACGATGTCCGCGGTAGCTTGTGCGAATCGCCGCCAGCCGCCCGGCGGCTTCGCACCACCGCCGGGTCGACGCGTCATCGTGCCGGTTCGTCGATGGCTGGCCGGAAAGGCGGCCAGGTGACCGCCTTTCCGGCGCCCCCGCACCGCGGTCCTGCAGCAACCGGTGCGCCGGCGCAGGCTCGATGCGCGGTCCCCGCGGTCGAGCCCGAGCGATGACGCGGGCGGGCGTGCGCGGGAGTGATGGAACGTATTTGCTGGGTGCCGGGGCGTCGCTCGATGCGTGGCCGTGGCCGCAGGCAGCACAGCACGGGGCTGGAAGAAGACGCCCGCCTGGCGTCGGCGTTGTCCGCCGCGGCGGTTGCGTCTTCGGCGCTACCAGCGCAGGCAGGGGTCGCCGAGTCCCGACAGGTCGTCGAGCAGGGGGACGGGGTGGTCGTCGTCGGGCGCACCGGCATCGGCCTGGTCGGCATCGATGCCGTCGAGCAGCGTGCACAGCGCGACCTCGGCGGGGTTGAGCGCGTGTGTGAGGAGCCAGTCGCGCCGCTTGCGGCAGGCCATGCAGCGGGTGCTCTCGGGCCAGATCACGCGGCCGCAGGTGCCGGCCTCGAGCGGCAGGTCGACGCCGGGACACAGCTGCATGTAGTTGAGGTCGCTGCGGTAGCGGCGCATGTTCTCGCGGTTGGCGATGCGCTTGCGCAGGCGCCGCAGCGCGGCGCGCTGGTCCGGGCGCAGCAGGTCGATGAGAGGCATCAGGTTTCCTCCGCAGAAAAAGGGAATGGCCCGAGCAGGGCCGGGTGAAGCGGGCCGGCAGGCCCGAGGCGTTGGCGGACGTGGGGTCGGCGACCGGCGGCGTGGGGCGAGGCGCAGCATGCCGAAGCGCTGCCTTGCCCGCCCGCGTTCCGCCTGTCCGGCCGCGTCCGCTCTGCTTGATTCTCGCCCGCTGCCGCTCTCCTCCCGGGTCCCGTGGTGCCGCGCGCCGACTCGGGGAGGCGCGCCGGCCCGGCAGCGGCGTCGGCGTGGTGTCGGTGGCGGCGGCTTGCGCCGGCCCGATGCGGGGCGGGCGGCCGGGGCAGACTTGAAGGAGTCGAACAGCAGGTGCAACGGGCCGAAGTCGCCGGTTACGACCTCGACGTGGCAGCAGGCGGCATCGCGCCGAGCAGCATGTCGTCGAAGTCGAGCCCGTTCATCCGGTCCAGCGCCCCCTGGGAGGCGGCGGCCAGCTGTGCGTTGCGCGCGGCGTGCTCGTCGCCGACCAGCGTCGGGCCGTCGGGTGCGGTGACCGCCTCGCGCTGGCAGTCGTTCAGGCTGGCCAGAAGGCGTTCGTGCTCTTCGGGGGTCGGTGACGGGACGGTCGTGGGCATGACGGTACTCGGGTGCCTCGCAGCGTCGCTACGGGGTGGTGTCGGATGCGCGGCCGCGAGGCGCCGGCTGTCGCGCTTCACATGCTGCGCGACGGGCCGCTGCGTTGCTGGTCGACCGAGGCGGCGTAGCCGCGGGCCGGGCTCGGCGGCCTGGGCGGGTTGGGGGCATCTGCCAGGGCATCTCCCAGGGCATCTCCCCTGCCGGCCGCACAGGTCGGCATGCTTTTCGGCCGGTCGATGACGTCGGTGCGGCTGAAGCTCTGCGGGCCGTAGCTGTGCTTCTGCGACACCGTGGTGATCGACGGGCGGCCCGGCGAGCGCGGGTCGCGAAGCGCCGCCTGGCGCGGCGGCAACTCCTCGGGGCGCACGGGGCGGTCGACACTCGGCGCCTCGCCCGGCTCGCCGTGCGAGCGGGTGGCGTTGCGCGCGGCCCGTTCGGTCGCGCCGACGCCGGCTGACTCCATCTCCCGGCGGTGCGAGTTGTCGGGCGGCCCAGCACCAGCAACGCCGGGCCACCCGCGAGATACAGCTTGTGGACCCCGACCCGGTCCCGTGGCCGCGGTTGGCAACACTTCTCCATGACACGTCAATGGAGGAGAGACGCACGATGGCCACGCGCAACCGTCCGAAGAACGCGCCCCTGCGGCAGCTGATCAGGCTCGCCAGGGTAGAGGAGCTAACCGGGCTGTGCAGGTCCACGATCTACAAGCGGAAGGCGTTGGGCCAGTTCCCCCAGCCCGTCAAGATCGGCCCCCACGCGGTCAGGTGGCATCTGGATGAAGTGCTCGACTACATCGACTCGCGCCCCCGGAGCCGCTAGTCAGACTGGAGCAGACCGGCCGGCTGCGCTTGCAGAGGCTCGTGTGCGACGGCTCCGGCCGAGCGAGCCGGAGCAGGAGCCCCGGCGCGGCAGCGTCTCACGGGACTCACGGCGGGGGCCTGCTCGCGGCGGCGCAAGTCGCATCGCCGCCGGCTCGTGTCGCTCAGACGGCGGCGGTGCACGAAAGGGTCGACACCGTGTAGCGGCGTCCATCCCGTGGCTGAGGCGACGCGCCGCCTCGACCGCCGCTCGTCGTGCTCCACGAACACTTCGCGTCGCCGGGCTCGTTGGATTCACCGTCACGCTCGCGCTCGTCCTACAGGCACTCGTCGCCCTCCATGCCCTGCTCGGCGTGGAGGCCCGCACGCTCCGCCAGCACGCGCGCCAACTGCGCCTTCCCTGGGCGACGAATCGCCGACGACTACTGAAGCTGCGACATCGAAGTACGTGGCCGGCTCGAGATCCATGACGCCGACACCGGCCTCCGATCGGATCCCAACGCCCGTTCGGCCGACGAGCGTCGGTCGGTCCGTCAGAACGGCGCCAGGAACGCCAGACCAGGACCGCGGCTGATCCGGATCGTTGCCGGCGGGAGCGATCCGCAAGCGGCTATGGCCCGAAACGCGCAAGGGCTGAACTTCGACGTCTGCCTTCCGGGAGCACGTTCGAGGAGATTCTGGGGGGTGGCGGAGCGGTGATCCCGGGTGGCTACCGGGACGCGGTCGGCGACATCGTCGGGGCGGACTACCCGCTCTGGAGCGTCCAGGTGCAGATGAGCTATCCGCTGGGTCGGAGCGCGGACGAGGCTGCCTACGAGCGGGCGCGGCTGGAGCTTCGGCAGAACGAGGTCCAGCTCGAATGGATCGAGCTCCAGATCGTCGGTGAGGTGACCAATGCCGCGCTCCAGATAGAAGCGATCCAGGAGAGTATCCAGGCTGCGGCCGTCGCCCGGGAGCTCGCGGAGGAACAGCTTCGGGCGGAGGAGATCAAGTTCGAGGTCGGACTGTCGACCAACTACCTGGTCGTCCAGATGCAGCGCGAGCTGGCCGCCGCTCAGGAGCTGGAGCGGCGCGCGATCCTCGACTACCAGCGCGCACCGATCGAGTTCGACCGCGCGCAACGCGCGTCGCGCGCCAGTCCCGGCGTGACAGTGGTCGTCGGCGGACCATAGCGCCACGATCCCCTGACAGCCAGCCGGTCATGAAGGCGGCCGGCAGACCAGCGCCCGCGGCGTCGAGGCGTGCGGATCCGCGCTCGGCCGCCGTATCCGGGGCTTCGCAGGACTCGGGGCGAATCGGCGCCTCGGCGCGAGGTCGGGCGAGACCGTCCGCCGGATCCTGGCCGGTGTCATCTGCGACGCGAGCAGGCGGCGCCGAATCAGGTCGTAGAGCGGCGCATGCGCCGGGTAACAGCCCCTCCGCCCCGGCAGCCGGGTCCGTGGGCCGGATCGCCTCGTGCGCCTCCCGCGAGCCTTCCTTCGACTCGTAGCGCCGCCCCGGCCCCGAAGGCCGCCGTCAGCCAGCGCCGCGCCGCCTCCTGCGCCTCGGGAGCGACCATCACCGCGTCCGAGCGCATGCAGGTGATCTTCCCTCCCTCGTAGAGCTTCTGCGCGATCGCCATCGTGTCGGCCACCGACAGCTTCAGCAGCGACGAGGCGGCCTGCTGCAGCGTCGAGGTCGTGAACGGCGGCTTCGGCCGCTGCGACGCGTCCTTCTGCTCCACATCCTCCAGGGTCACCGCCACAGACGCAAGGTGCGCCGCCAGCGCATCCGCCGCGGCGCGTTCGGCGAGGCGCAGGACCCCGCCGCCGGAATCGACCACCGACGCCCGGACCGGCTCAGCCCCGTCGATGGCCAGCAGCACGTCGACGCCGAAGAACTCCGCCGGCGCGAAGACCCGGATCTTCTCGTCGCGCGCCGCCAGGATCGCCAGCGCGGCCGACTGCACCCGGCCCGCCGAGAGTCCCGCGCGCAGCCGCCGGCTCAGCAGCGGCGACACCGTGAACCCGACCACCCGGCCGAGGAACCGGCGCGCCTGCTGGGCGCGCACCAGGTCGTAGTCGATCCCGCGCGGGCCCTCGAACGCGGCGCGCACCGCCTCCGGGGTTATCTCCGAGAAGGTGACCCGGCGGAAGCGGTCCTCGGACCCGCCCAGCAGGTCCCGCAGGCGCCACGCGAGCACCTCCCCCTCGCGGTCGAGGTCGGTGGCCAGCCAGACAGTGCCGCCGCGGCCGATGCTGCGCAGCTCGCGAACGACCTTCGCCTTCGAGTCGATGATCTCCCAGGTCGGCTTCCAGCCGCCCTCGATATCCAGCCCCAGGGCTGTCTGCTGCCGCGGCTTGCCCGCCGAGCGCCCGTCGCGCTTCGGCTGCGGCAGGTCGCGCACGTGCCCGAGCGAGGCCCGCACCACGTAGCCACACCCGAGAATCTGGTTGATCTTGCGCGTCTTTCCGGGCGATTCGACGATTACGAGGTCAGCCATAACGCTGGCGAGCGTAACCGTGCAAGGCCACGCCAACGAAGAACCGCCATCGCGTGCTCCCCGCTGAATGCGCTGCCCAGTCCCCAACGGGACACCCTGTTCCAGCGCGGTCCCGTCATGAGTCTGCGCGCGATTGACTCGCCGTCGCGCACCGGTCCCGGCGCAACAGTTGCGACCGCGATGGCGTGACAGCGCCAGCCTGAAACAGGCGCGAAAACTGGTGTCTGGAGGAGGCGAAAATGCATGCACGTGAGCCACGTGCAGATGCTATATATTCGTCAAGTTTTCGCTTTTTCTACTTGCCGATCCAATTCCTTGGATTGACTCCATGGATTCAACCTGTAGACGACCGACAAGGCAGAAGACTCACATCCATAGGGGGTCAATATATTGACGGTTGGCCGATGCACCAGGTCTGGTGCAGTTTCTACTTGCTCTTTCGTTTCCAGAACATCGCCCAGAATTGGACACAGTCCAGAATTTTAAGAGGCGAAAGTCAGGCGCCAAAACGTCCTCCGAAACCCCGGCGCAACGCGCCGATCCGTCAACCGGAAAACGTCCCGCGAACACCTGCGCGGGCCACCGCCGCCGACGGCCCCGCGCCGGCAGCCCGGCCAGCACGATCCGCGGCCGGATCCGCAGCGCCCCGAAACCACCCCACGCATCCTCCTCGGCATCATGCAACCGAAAGCAGCCGACTGCCCCATGGTACCCGCAACGCCGAGCAGCCTGGGACGCTCGACTGCACGAGGACCGCCCGCCGCGCACCGAACGCCCCAGGACCGGGCATGAACCGGACCAAGCGTCCCGCGTAGCTCACACTCGTCACCGCCGCCGACCGTGAAGGGAGACCTCGGACGGACCCGACCGGAGACGTGATGCCAATCCCTCTCGTCACGGACCCGCCGGCCCGAGCGGGGACACGGCCGGCGGCCATCCCGCAAGAAACGCCGATGACACACGAACGCCACTTCCCCAACGAGGACCCCGCAACGACCCACGCGCGCCTGAGCGCCGCCGTCGTGGCGTCTCACGCCAACGCCTGCGCCGCCGCCGACGCCTTCCTGTCCGGTAGCGTGCCGCCAGACCTCCGGCAGATGCCGCCCGAGCTGAAGCTGACCCGGAACGAAGCAGGACGCGTCGCCGTGATCGACACCGGCACCCCCGATGAGCGGGAGTTCACGAGCCACGAGGCGCTGCGCGCCTACGTCCGCAGATGCGTGGTCATGAGCCTGACCGTGCGCCGCGACGGCTCGACGCTGCCCGATCCGGAAGACGCCCGCATCGAGCCGGACTCGGCCCGGCTGCTGCTGCGCCCCGGCAACCCCGTGGTCGACATCGTCGCCAGCATCGGCATGGACCGATCGCTCGACGCGGCGCACCTGCGCTACAAGGACAGCCGCGACCAGATGCAGCGCTTCGATCACCACGTCCACCAGCTCGAAGACCACGGCGTCCGCTACGTCGCCAGCCTGTTCACGATATGACCAGACCGACAGCGGCCGTGACAATCGGCAACACGAGCATCGACGTCGAGCACGACGAGAAGCTCATCAAGGCGCTGCTGGCCGAGGGCAACAACCAGGTACAGATCGACCTGGAAGACGTCTCCGACGAGCACATCGACACGCTGTTCGGATCGCTGATGCAGTCGGCGATGGCCAGCGGCGGCCGGCGGCTCGCCATCGAATGGATGAAGCGCTTGGACGTGCCCGGCAACGCCGGCGAACGCGCCCGCCATGCGATGGCGCAGACCATCAACCTGCAAGGGCTGACGCGGCCGCCGGTTCCGAGGTGCTGGCTCGGTGTTTGCCGAGGGTCGGCGGGTTGGAACGGTGTACAGAATAGGAGCCGGGCGCCCTCTCAGGGTGCCCGGCTCGCAGAGCAACCAGCTCCTGGACGCGCGCTCTAGAAGCCGTACCGCACGCCGAAGTTCGCCTGCCGCGGGATCCCGTTGGAGCGCAGCAACGTGTAGCGCGCGAAGTTGCCGCTGTTCTGGTTCCCGTTCGCCGTCGATGCGACGAAGAAGTTCGGGCGGTTGAGCACGTTGATGAGGTCGAAGTAGATGTCGAGCGTGTCCCCCTCCGCGGGTCGGGCCCGCCATCCGAACCGCACGTCCAGGTTCATGTAGTTGCCCGCGCGGGCGCCGCCCTGCCTGCCGTTGTGTTCCACCGTGAACGCGTTGGGGCCCTCGCCGGTGTAGGTCCCCGCCATAATCGGGTCCCAATTGGTGCCGTTCCGGTCGAGGTCCCACAGGCTGTTGTACATCGTGAACGGGTTCGCGCTCATGTAGCGGAAGATGGGGCTCAGGGTGACCCCGCCCGGCAGCTCGGTGCGCCCGCTCAGCGTCAGAACGTGCTTGCGGTCGTGCTCCGCCGGCTGCCAGTTCTCTTCCATGTTCAGGTCGCCGAGGACCTGGGTCTGTACGCCGTTGACGCTGATGCCGTTGGTGCCGTACTGCTCGAAGGTGTCGCCGCGCGAGTAGCCGAGCGCGTACGACAGCCGCATGCCCCAGCGGTCCGAGTAGCGCTTCTCCATCGAGAAGTTCAGGCCGTCGTAGGACGACAACCCGGTGCTCTCGATGGACAGCAGCCGGCCCTGCGCCCAGACGCCGATCAGCAGGCCGGTCCGCGGATCGATGCCGGTCACCGGATCCGCCTTCGCACATTCGCGTTGAAGCACGGCAGGATTGCTGCTGTAGAGAGCGGCGTCAGTCACCGCCTGCGGACAGCTCGGGTAGAACACCGTGTCGGTCCGGTTGTAGACCCCGCCGTCCCGGTTCGGAAACACGTCGTAGTACGTGAGATCGTCGGAACTGTCGATTGAGTCGCGGTACGGCGCCACGTAGTTGATGCGGTTGAGCAGTCCGCTGCCCCGGATGCTGACGTAGTCGACCCCGATGGACAGCGTCGGCATCAGCTCGCGCTCGAACCCCACCGTGTACTGGGCGAACAACGGCTGCTGCCGGCGGTAGTTGTCGATGAAGGCGTTGGCCTCGTTGAAGCGGCTCGACGAGCCGCTGGGGTAGATCGATTCGATGAAGTCGCGATTCAGCAGCAGGCAGTTCGGCACGCCGTCGCGCGTGGTCCCCGGCCCGCACTCCCCATTCGCCGCCGAGCCGATGTGGATGGCTCCCGCCAGCTCGGGGTCCTGGATCGGCATGCCGTTCCTCGGCCCGGGATCTTCCTGCCCGCCCTGGTCTCCCCCGCCCCGGGGGAAAGAGGCGACGAACGAGTCGGTGATGACCGGATCCTGCAGGACGTTGTCGAGTCCGCTGAAGAGCGTCCGGTCGTAGAAGTGCCCGAAGCCCGCCCGGATGACGGACCGGCCGTCGCCCGTCACGTCGTAGGCGAGCGACAACCGCGGCGAGATATTGTTCCAGTCGCGCGGGTCGGTCCCCGGCACCATCAGCGGATTGTCGTCCCGCCGCGCGCTCAGCAGCTCCGCGTCCCAGCGGACGCCGAGCCCGAGCGTCCAGCGTTCGTTCAGCGTCCACTTGTCCTGGAAGAACACCTCGAACGTGTCGATGGGGTAGGCGAACGTCTGGCCGGCCGGGTCGCCGACGCGAACCCGGAGCCGCTCGGGATAGGTCGACAGGTCGTCGCGGTCGAACGGCTGGTCGGTAGCGAAATGGAACTCGCCGCCCAACCAGTGCTCGGCGAAGTCGTCGATGGCCGAGTGGTGGTAGGTGCCGCCGAACTTGAAGTCGTGATCGCCCATCATGTCGGGGACGAACCACGACGTGGTGTTGTTGTACTGCCACTGCGAGTCGTCGCGATTCCACGCCCACGGCACGCCGTCCTGGAAGCTGTTGTAAACGTAGGTGGGCGGCAGGTTCCGCATCTGGCCGTCGCGACTGTCGCCGCCGCCCAGGTCGAACCAAGCGGGAGGGCCGCCGCCGCGGGCCTCGAAGACGCGAGTGAACCGTGCCGTATTGACGACGTTGTTCCCGATGACGCTGGTGTAGCTCCCGACCCAGATGTAATCGTCTTCCTCTCTGTTGAGCGGCGAGAGTTCGGTTCGGTTGCCGATCTGGTTGCGCTCAGGTTTCGACTCGTCCACGTAGCGCAGAGCCCAGGAGTTGTTGCCGTTGATCTGGTGATCCACCCGGTACATCGTGTTCAACGCCCGCCACTCCTCGGCTGCGGACCAGCTCAGCTCGGGACGGGTGCTGAAGGTCTGCGCCCGGGCCGGGTTGGCGACCCGCCCCTCCAAGCTCACGAAGAAGTGCGCCTGGTCCTGCACGATCGGTCCGCCGAACACGCCGCCGAACTCGTACTTGTTGTTCGACGGCTTCTCGACGCTCGGGTCCTCGGCGAACTGCTGGGCGTTGAAGAAGTTCCGCGCCGTCATGTTGGTGCTGGTGCTGTAGCTGAAGCCGGCGCCGGACCACTGGTTCGTGCCCCGCTTGGTCACCGCGTTGATGACCGCGCCGCTGGAGCGGCCGAACTCGGCGTCGAACTGGCCGCTGATGACCTGGAACTCCTGCACCGACTCGATCGCTATCCTGACCTGGCTGCCGCGGGCGCCGCCGCTGCTGGAGCCGCTGTTGGAGCCGCCGTCGAAGTTCAGCGAGCTGGCCGCGGCGGTCTGCCCGTTGGCGATGATCGTGTCGGCGCCCTGCGAGGACGACGGCAGGAACTGGATCCCCGGCAGCAGCGAGATCGCGGCGAACGCGCTGCGGTTCTGCAGCGGCATCTCCGTCAGCTCCCCGCTGTCGAGGGTGCCGCCCACCTCGGCCGAGGTGAGGTCGACCAGGGGGCCTGCCCGGAGACGGTCACCGTCTCCTCGAGGGCGCCCACGCCGAGGATGATGTCGAGCGGGACGGTCGCCCCGACCCGCAGCTCGTAGCCGGTCGTCTGGAACGTGGAGAAGCCTGGCAGCGCGGCCGTGACCGTGAAGGTCCCCGGCAGCAACTGCGCCGCGAAGTAGCTGCCGTCACCGCCGGTGATGACTTCGCGGAAGGTCCCGTCCGCCTCGTTCTGGATGAAGACGGTCACCCCCGGGAGGGCGCCGCCCGTCTCGTCGGTGACACTCCCGCGAAGTTCAGTGCGACCCTGCTGTGCCAGAGCCGATGTGGCCGTTACGCCGACGAGCGCGACGACGGTCAAGAACGTCGCCGCAAGAGCCGGATATCTCATCGCTGTCGCCTCCACTTTCCTTCGTTCATGGATGCACCTCGTAAGCCTTCGCACTGTTCACCCTCCTTTGAACCGGAAAGATCGGCGTCTCATGACCGTCTCCCAACAGATGTGCCCCGTCGCCCCGACGCGAACGGCGCTGTTCGCGTGGGAGGGTGCACGACAGTCACGCCATCGCCGGCTCTGCGGTTCGGGACGCAGATAGTGAACGGCTCGCGCGACTGCACGTACGCTTCGCCCTTCCGAATCAGCTCCTCCGCCCGCTTCCACGTGCAGGGCCAAAGTGGTTTGCCGTCCTCACCCACGACGCGGACCCGCTTCGGCGGCTTCGCCTCGATCCACCGCCGGCGCTGCTTGCTTCCCACATCAACTGCCTTGAGTCATGCGACAACTGCCTTGAGTCATGCGACGCACCGTCGGTCAGCGCACCGAACCGGCACGCCAGCCGGCAGAACATGACCAATTCGAGAGCGGGTTGAACGAACTGAATCGGGTAGTGCGTCCGGTCGTCCTGCCGGACCATCGACGCCGCCTGCACGCGCTACCGAACGGCCAGCCGCACCATGCACGGCCACGCCCTACGCGGTACAGGAGGTTCGCATGGTAGGTCTCCTTGGCCGAGAACGACGTCACCGACCAGTCGGTCGGGTGCATCACGTGCCCCAGCTCCGCAACGTGGTACAGGCCGTAGGCGTGACCCACCTCATGAGCCACGATGTGCGCGAAGCGCCTCTCGTCAGACCAGTCGCACGCCAGCGAGAGCGTGATGAGCCCCGGATCCGCACCGATCTCCGAATGCGCGCAGACCCCCGCGGTGCTGAACCCCGACACGAACATCACGTACAGCCAGCCGCGCCTCATCACCTGGTCCTGGTCGTGCTCGACAATCACCCCGGTGAACGGTCTTGCCGTCAGCGTCCTGACGAGCCGCGGGTACATCCGCCGGACCGCCTGCACGCGTGACCGGCTCAGCCGGTTCGCCAGCGCACTTCCGGTCTCGTCAACGGTCAGGATGAACAGGTTCAGAGGCGGCGATTCGAGCGGCCATGTCTGCGGGCTGACCGGTTGCCCCTCTTTCCCGTTGAACGCGATCTGGACCCAGAATTCGGGGTCGAACCGAGGGTCTCCATACCCGGCACCCTGAGGCGGGTGGCTGTCGCGCACCGCGCATGCGGTAGACACGGCAGCGAGCGCCATCGCCGGGATCCACCTGCGACCACGCGCCGACACAGTCATCGTGGACCGGCGGCAACCGCCATCGGCGCTGGGACCGGTACGGGTACGCCCTCTGCTTCAACGGCGCCGCGCACCGCTGGATCGCACGCCGCCGACCTCGGGCCCGCGCCGCCGACACGCGGTGGCGCCTTCGCCGGTCGGTTCCACAGAGGGGCGTACGGCGCCGGCTGGGGGCGCGGGATATCGGTCGGCCATGCGAGGTCGGCCGGCCAGTGGTGGGAGATGCTGCGGGCTACACGTTCGGCGCGCGCCTCGGTGATCGTGTGGCCGGCCTCGAGCCGACCGAAGAATGCCCCATGGTTCGCCAGATGCCGCCCGGCCGTCGACAGGGTGACGCCTCCGTGAGCGGCATAGAGACGACCGAGACGCACCAAGAAGGTGGAATGCATACCGCCGTATGGTGGCATGTGTTCTACTTCGCGTCAAGACAGGGAAGCCCCTCACGTCCGCGCACCCTTTCAGGAAAGCGTGATGTTCCGGGAAATCGTGGTATCTATTCCACAGTGGAAGCTCACGACTTCGAAACGATCGTCAGGGAACGCTTGGCCGAGACCGGAGAAACGGCGATAGGAGCCGCCCGCCGAGCCGGACTACCGCGCGACGCGATCCGGTCGGTCCTGCGCGGGCATCCTCCCAACCTCCTTCGTGCGAAGAAGATCTGCGACGCCCTCGGTCTTACTCTGAAGGTTGGGCTGCCGCACGAGATCCCGCCGCTCGGCGAAACAGCGACGCGCGACGCCGATCGCCGGAGCCACGACGTGTCCCCGGACCTGGAACGCCACACGCAGGGACTGGTCCGGGCTGTCGCGGCGGCAGGGGGTGACCCGATCCCGCCGGAGATGCGTGCGGCACTGCGCCACCACCCTCTCGAAAGCGCCCGGGGAGTCCGGCTGTCGAGACGGCAACCGCGTTGAGGATCAAGCCTGCTCGACGTCGAACGCCGCGAGGTTGCGGGCTTCCTTGCTGAACTCCACCGCAATCAGGTGGGTCGGCTCGCCCCGGTCACGGTACTTGTCCGCGTAGCCCTTCGCCTTCAACTGCGCCATCGCGGCTCCGTCGGGCGCCAGCTCCACCACCTTGAACTCGAACAGGTACACCTGGCCGTTGAAGCGCACCGCCATGTCCAGCCGGCCGTGGCTGCTGCTGTCCTCCACCGCGACGTCCAGGCCCAACCTCGCGAAGTACGAGTAGAACACGCTGGCGTAGAAGCCTTCGTAGCCGGCGATGTCGTTGTTCGTGTACCACTGGTGCGGAATGCTGGCGAAGAACGCCTCGAACAGCGCCGCCAGACCCGTGAAGTCGTTGACCAGCAGCAGGTCGTAGAGCCGCGCGCTGTGCGCGGCCCGCCGGGACGCGTCCCCCGTCATGCGGTTCAGCAGGCTCCGGTTCAGGCTCTGCCGCACCTCCCGGTTCGGATACCCCAGCCGGTAGAACATCTCTCCGCCCCGCGGCTCGGGACGCTCGATGGTCAGGTACCCGGTCTGGAAACAGCAGCGCCTCGGTCGGCATGTCGCCGACATCGAAGGTGGACAGCAGCTCGGCGCTGCCGAGCATGCCGTCGAGCGCCAGCGAACCGACCCGCCGCGAAAACAGCGTATCGACCAGAAACGTCGGCGTGCCGGCCTCGAACCAGTGGGCGGCGAACTCGCGGCTACGAAACAGCAGCAGGATGTCGAACGGGTTGTAGACCTTCTCGTCGCCGCGCCAACTGTAGCCGTTGTACCAGTCGCGGACCTGATCCCGGTCCAGGCCGCCGAGCTCCGGCGCGAACCCGGTGTCGAGATCCGCGTCGGTGTAGCCGCCGTTGAAGTGCTGTGCCAGTGCCTGCGCGGCGAGGCCGAGAAACTTGGCGACGGAGTACCTGCTCCAGGGCCTCGAAGTCCTGCGTGTCGGCCCGCTCGGTGCCGATGAGGGCATCGAGTTCAGCCGCGATCGCAGCTACGAACGCTGTGCGCCAACCACCTTGGCGACCTCGCTCGCCGTGGCCAGCGCTCGACGGCAAACGGTCTGCTGTCGCCCGCGGAAATGTGGGTCGCCGCCTCAGGTTTTTCGTCCCCTTACGTCTTCGGCGGCCGGCCCACCGGACGCGCGCAGGCGGCAGCCCCGGCATGGTTGAGCTGGATCGCAGCGCCGGGTCGCCTTCGGGGACGTGGGTCGCCGCCCCGGGTTTCTTTCCACCCGCGCGCGGAAGTGAGCGAGCGTATCCCAAACGATTGGACAGCCCCTCTTGTCGCTCAGTGGACCATCGAGCTGTCATCGTTGCCCTCTGGTGCTGGCAATTCGAGGATCCGCGTGGCGATCCGCTCGATGATCGAGGCGGTCGCGCTGATTGCCTGCAAGCCGGTCTCGCGGGCGTCGCGCGCTGCTTTCAGAGCCTGCCGGTCTTCGTTCGTCGCCGAGGCCGGTGTTCCGGTGGACGTCTCCGCGATGATCGCGGCGGCGAGTCGGAGCGCTTCGAACGCCGCGTCGACGAACACGATGACGTCGCCCGCGTCGAGCCGCTCGATGATTCCCCAGCGCTTGTTGCTCGGCCCCCGCGTCATCTCGTCGAGGCTGAGCAGCGCCATCTGCATGTGGCGCCGCATCCGCAGAAGCGCCGTCGAGAGTCCGGGGGCCGTGGGCCGGCCGGCGGCCATCCCGCCGGCTGGAGGCGGCTTTCCTTCCTGACTGTCCTCGTACCACTGCACCATCGCCTGGTCCAGCCGCTCGATAGCGGCGCGGCGCGCGGCGTCGGTGGTCTCTATCGGGACTGCCGGGTTGATGGCCGCGGCATCTTCGAGCATTGCCCCCGCTACCGCGAAGGCGTCCGGCTCGTTGTAAATCGCGATGCGTTCGGCGTAGTCGCCGGGACGCTCACCCTCGCGCGGCTTCACCACGGTGGCGTGGCGCACCTGCTGGATGTTGAAGCCCACCCCCAGCAGCGTGGTCTCGTCGACCCGCTCGGCTCCCAGTAATGCGGTCAGCCAGCCGACCTCCTTCTCCCAGTACATCGGGAGTCGGTCGGTCAGCCGCTCGGCGTGGTCGAGCAGGCTGCGGCCATGCGCGTCTTCCTGCTCGGCCAGGACCAGCCGGGCGAAGCACTCCGCCCGTCCGGCGGCTCGTTCGTCGTCGCTCCTCGACATTCCGGTTTCCTGTCCGGCGTCTGCGGCTCCCAGCGGCGGGAACAGCGGGAACTGCAATTCTAGCCTTTGCCGTTGTCAGTCGCCCTATGGCGTCCCGTGTCGTCTTCCCCTGGGCGACAATCCCCGACGACTACTGAAGCTGCGACATCGAGTACGTGGTCGGCTCGAGACCCATGACGCCGACACCGGCCTCCGATCGGATCTCAACGCCCGTTTCGGCCGACGAGCGTCCGTCGGTCGGAGCGATCCGCAAGCCGCTATAGCAGGAAACGCGCAAGGGCTGAACTTCGACGCACCAGGGCCTCGGCGTTACGGTCGCCTCCGGCAGGCCGGCTTCCTCTACCTACCGGGTCACAAACTCTGCCCACCCAGCCATGAGGCCGCGCCGCTTCTCGAACAGGTCCGAGCGGGCATAGGACCGCTCTACGGCGCTGCCGACCTGATGCGCCAGCGCCGCCTCGGCTACCGCATGCGGCACGCTGGTCTGCTCGCTCGTCCAGTCGCGGAACGACGAGCGGAAGCCGTGCACCGTGCAGCGGCCACCATAGAGCGTCCGCACCACCTGCGCCAGCGTCGACGCGTGCATCTGCCTGCCGGCCCGCGCCGGCGCCGGGAAGCACCAGCCGACCGGACTGTGCAGCCCCCGGGCGCGCTCCAGCGTGTCCATCGCTGCAGCCGACAACGGCACTCTATGCTCGATGCCGACCTTCATGCGCTCCTCCGGTATGCGCCACTCCGCCCCGGGCACGTCTATCTCGCGCCACATCGCGCCGCGTGCCTCACCCGACCGGACCGCCGTCAGGACGATGAAACGAAGACACAGCTTCACCGCCTCGCTCGCCGTGCACCCCGCGATGGCTTCCAATGCCGCCCCCACCTCCGAGTAGGGCAGCGCCGGGTGGTGCTTCTTCGCCTTGCGAGCCGAGGGCAGCGCCGCACCGATGCCGTCAGCGACGTTGAACTCGATGTGCTCGCGGGCCACCCCCCACGCCAGCGCCCCGCGGATCCACCCGTGCAGCTTCGAGCCCGTGGCCCGCTTCTCGGCCATCACCGGAGACAGGATGGCGATCACGTCGGCACGACGGATCTGGTCGAGGCCCCGGTCCATGATCGAGCCGCAGTACCGCTCCAGAGCACGCCGCCGATTCTCCGCCCCCATGCCCTTCCACGTTGCGCCGGCCTCCACCCGTTCGCACGCCGTGCGGAACGTCGGGGCCCTCGACTGCCGCAGGATCGCCGTCGGGTCCCCGCCGCGGCGCGCCAGCTGACGGTTGGTGAACGCGGCGGCGCGCGCTTCGGCGAGCCCGACGTACGGGTAGCCGCCCAGACCGAGGTCGCGGCGCTTGCCGTGGACGGTCAACCGCTGCACCCAGTGGCGACTCTGGCCGCCGGGCTCGACGACGAGAAAGAGCGTGCCGCCGTCGCCGTGCCGTCCCGCTCGCAACGCTCCGATCTGCTTGGCTCTGAGTCGTCCGCCCATCGTGATCCCCTGTTCCCAGGATACCACGTATATCCCACGCCAGGGCTCGGAACCGGGGACACGGGGACGGAAGCCCGCGGAAGACAGATTCCGCTTTTTCTCAATAATACTGGGATTGTTCGGCGTTCTACGGAGTGGCTCGGAGTTCTACGGACACCTAGTCTCGTTCTGGCAGCGTGAACGTCACCAGCATGTTGCTGCCGACCGGTGCCTCCATCTCCGGCGCGTAGGTCTGCAGCCGGTTGCCGACCCCGCCCACCGGTACCGTGATGTACTGCCGGCCGTCCACGGCGTAGCTCACCGGGTAGCCGCTGATCTGGCTGCCGAGGATCGTCTCCCACAGCACGTCGCCGGTCTCGGCGTTGAAGGCCCGGAAACGCCGGTTCGAGTCGCCGAAGAAGACGACGTTGCCTCCCGTTGCGAGGGTAGTGCCCGCGTTCGGCGCCCGCTGGCTGTAGCGCCAGACCTCGCGGCCGGTCGAGATGTCGATGGCGCGCACCTCGGTCAGGTCGCCGTTCGGACCGATGTCCGGATCGGGGATCGTGAACCGCGGGCTGGCGCCCGAGATCGTCCGGGAGTTCGTCGTCTGGTTCAGGCAGGAGCGGTTGATCGGGACATAGAGCATCCCCGTCACTGGGCTGTACGACCACGACCACCAGCCCTTCACGTTGTGGCCGCAGATGATGAACTGGTCGCCCTCCTCGCGCGCCACCAGGTCCATGTTGATGTAGGTGGTCCCGGTCTCCACGTCGACGTCGGAGATCACGAAGCGCTCGGTGCTGTCGAACGGAAACGGGTCGGCCCAGAGGAACTCCCCGGTCTCGCGGTCGTTGACGAACAGGCCCCCCGGCTCGCCCAGCACGACCACCACCTTGCGCTCCTCGGCGGTACCGGCCAGTTTCGGGTTGATCCAGCGCACCGCCTCCGGGTCGGGGTCGACCACGGTGTCGATGAGCGTGCGCTCCTGCACGAAGTCCTGGTCCCAGTCGTCGCACGGCAGGTACTGGTAGTACCAGTCGATGGCGCCGGTGTCGGCGTTCATCGCGATGGTCGAGTTGGAGTACAGCTCGCACGGCGAGCTGTCGCCCACGTCCCAGGTCCCGCGACGGACGAGCCGGGGATAGGGCAGCGGCACCGCCACGCCCCAGAAGATGCGGTTCAGCTCGGGGTCGAAGCTGCCGGGAACTCCCCACGGAGAGACGTGGACGCGGCGGGCGGTGGGCAGCGTGCCCCAGGTCTCGCCGCCGGGATCGTCGGCCCCGGCCGCGGTGTAGGTGCGCCAGCGCTCGTTGCCGCCGTCCGCGTCGTGGGCTGCGACGTAGCAGCGCGCCTCCAGGCTCGACGGGCTGCAAGTGCGCCCGCTGACCACGTTCCCGTTGACGATCACGGCGCCGGACGAGTGGCTGATCCCCTGGCGGTAGTCCGCCGTGCGCGACTCCCAGGCCACCTCGCCGGTCCGCGCGTCGAGCGCGACGATATGCGCGTCCGCGGTCAGGTGGTAGAGGTGCTCGCCGTACAGGGCTAGGTGCCGCGTACGATTGCCGAACTGCCCGTACTGGCGGATGTCGTCCGGCTGTTCCCGCTGGTAGTCCCAGATGAGGTCGCCGGTGGTGGCGTCTATCGCCTGCAGGTGATCGTAGCCCGGCTGGGCGATGTACATCACGCCGTCGTAGACCAACGGCCGGATCTGCTGGGCCCCCTCTTCCATCGCGCGCATCCAGGCGAGCCGGAGCCCGCCCACGTTCTCGCGCGTGATCTGATCGAGCGGGCTGAAGGCCTGAAAGTCGTAGGTGCGGTACGCCATCAGCCAGTCGGCGGGATCCGGGTCGCGGAGCATTTCGTCGGTGACCGGCACGAACTCCTGTTCCTGCCCGGCCGCGGCCAGCTCGATCTCCACGCCGGAGTCGAAGGGGCCGCCCCCGGAGAGCCACAACAGCACGATGACGATGCCCGCGCAAGCCGGCGTCAGTGTCTTCAGCATGGCGCTCGTTCCTCCCCTGTCCGAGTTCATCGCCCGCGGTTCGCCCGCGCGTGCCCACCCGCGACCGAGCCTCATGATGCCGTACTCGGCGGGTATACGCACTATCGGAGTCGTCCCGGCCAGTGGATGCTGAACCCGTTGCGCGGACGGGAGCGGTGGGCTATCGTGGCGAAAACGGAATCAGCACGGGTAACCGGCAAGGGGACATGGTCGCCCACGTCCCGGGAGGTTGAGATGAGAGTTAGATGTTTCGTGACGGTGCTGGCGGCTCTGGCGCTCGTGCCACTCGTGTCCGCGCCTGCTGTCGCGCAGGACGAGGCGCCCCGGACGTCGTGGGGCGCGCCGAATCTGCAGGGGGTGTGGGACTTCCGCACGATCACGCCGCTGCAGCGGCCCGAGGAGCTCGGGGACCAGGAGTTCCTGACCGAGGAAGAGGCCGCGAGTCTCGAGCGGGAGGCGGTCGAACGCGACCTCCGGCTCTGGGAGGCGGAGGCGCGCCGGACCGAGGCGGGCGGCAGCGTTGGCGCCTACAACAACTTCTGGATGGACCGCGGCACGAACGTCGCCGAGACGCGGCGCACGTCGCTGATCATCGATCCGCCGAACGGGCGCATGCCTTCGATGTCGGAGGATGGACAGCGCCGCGCGGACGAGCGTCGCGCGCGCCGGCAGGTGAGCCCGGCCGATTCCTGGCTCGACCGGAGCTCGTTCGACCGCTGCATCCTCGGCTTCAACCAGGGGCCGCCGATGACCCCGGGCGGCTACAACCAGAACATGCAGCTCTTCCAGACCGAGGACCACGTGGTGGTGCTCAACGAGATGGTGCACGACTCCCGCATCATTCCGATCGACGGCCGGCCCCGGCCGGGCATCGACTCGTGGACGGGCGAATCGCGCGGGCATTGGGAGGGCGACACGCTGGTGGTCGAGACCATCGACTTCAGCGACAAGCACAGTTGGCGCGGTACGACGTCCGAGCGCCACCTGATCGAGCGCTTCACCCGCGTCGACGAGGACACGCTGCTGTACGAGTTTACCGTCACCGATCCGGGGACGTGGACCGCGCCGTGGACCGCGCAGGTGCCGATGCTGCTGAACGAGTTGCCGCTGTACGAGTACGCCTGCCACGAGGGAAACTACTCGCTGGAGGGGATCCTCTCCGGGGCGCGCGCGGACGAGCGCGAGGCGGCGCAGCAGCAATAGCGACCGGAAGACCGCCGAGTCCGCTTTCCCGCGGACGCGGCACAGTTCGGCCGGCCATCGCGCTTCGCCGGGTGGTGCAAGGCGTGGTGCCGGCCGTTCTTTCGTCACGAACCGTGAGGAAGGAACACGCGGAGCATGGGGCCGGTGCGCCAGGTTTGCAGTAGGCTGGCAAAGAGGTCGTGGTGCGGAAGGGGGGATTTGAACCCCCACGGGCCTAAGGCCCACAAGCTCCTGAGGCTTGCGCGTCTGCCAGTTCCGCCACTTCCGCGGGAGGGGCGAGAAAGCGAACCAGAAGTATATCATTCGGCAGTCGCTTCGCCGTTCCCGCATCCTCCCGAGTCGACGCGGGCGTCAGAGTCGGGCTCGTTTGGCCACCGACCGGTTCGATGGTCGGTCCGGAAGGCGTCGCACCCTTATACTCGCCATGATCCCCGGCGCCAGGAGTCGGCGCCGGGGCACGGCCAGACTCCCGGAGGGGGTTGGTTGGGCGGAAAGCGGAGCCGCAAGGCGGCGATTTCCGGGCCAGGCCGGCAAGGAGTGCGAACGTGGCAACCGCAAGAGGCGTCCGGTTCATCCTGTTGTTCATGATTGCCGCGGTCATCGTCTCGATGACGGGGGTGGCGATCAGCTATTTCCTGCTCACCCGCGGACCGGCCGTCGAGTCCGGTTCCGTGCTCTGGCTGCGGGTTCCCTCGAATCTGGGGGAGCAGGCGCCGGATGACGTCTTCGGATTCCTCGAACAGCGTGCGACGGTCGGCTCGGTCGTCTCCGCATTGCGCATGGCGAAGGTCGACGACAGGGTGTCGGCGGTAGTCGTGGTGCCGCCCGTCGTGCCGGGGCTCTGGGGAGGCGTGCAGGAGATCCGGGACGCCGTCGTCGACTTCAAGGAGTCGGGCAAACCGATTGTCGCCCACCTCGAGTTCGGCATGGGCCAGGCGTACTACCTGGCGACGGCCTGCGACGAGATCTTCATGAGTCCGACCAGCCCGCTCATGCTGGTCGGTGTGGCGTCCTACGAGTTCTTCTTTCGCGACACGCTCGACAAGGTCGGCATAGAAGCGGACATGCTGGCCGCCGGGGACTACAAGACCGCCATCAACACCTATACCGAGTCGGCGTTCACCCCCGAGCATCGCGAGGCGACCGAGGCGCTGAGCCGCGACTTCTACGAGCAGCTCGTCGACGGGATCGCGGAAGGACGCGGAATGACTCGTGCGCGGGTCCGCGAGGTCATTGACCAGGGGCCGTTCGTGGCCGGAGATGCAGTCAGTCTCGGTCTTGTCGATGACCTGGTTTACGAGGACGAGCTGCTCGACCGATTGTCGCCCGACGACGTAGCGGGACGGCTCGATTTCGCGACCTACGACCGCGTCGAGCCGCAGAGCCTCGGCCTGGGCACCGGACCGCGCATCGCCGTGGTGTACGTGGAGGGCGCGATCAACTTCGGATCGAGCACGCCGGGCCTTCCCGGGTCCGCGAGAATGGTCGGATCGGGGACGATGAGCGAGGCGATACGCGACGCGCGGAACGACCCGTCCATCGAAGCCATCGTTCTGCGCATCGACAGCCCCGGCGGGGCGGCGACCGCAGCCGACATCATCTGGCGCGAGCTGTCGCTGGCACGCGAGCAGAAGCCGCTGGTGGTGTCGATGGGGGACGTGGCTGCTTCCGGTGGCTACTACATCGCCGCGCCCGCTCACGCCATCGTCGCGCAGCCTGGCACGCTGACCGGTTCGATCGGCGTTTTCAGCGGCAAGTTCGCCGCGGCCGGCGCGTTCGACAAGCTGGGCGTGGGAGTGGACGGCGTGACCTTCGGCGCGCAGGCCGACATCTTGTCGCCGGTCGATCGGTTCAGCGACGCCGCCCGCGCCGCCATGCAGGCGCAGGTCGACGACATCTACGAGCGGTTTCTCCAGGTGGTTGCCGAGGGCAGGGCGATGTCTCGCGATGAGGTGCACGCGGTGGCGCAAGGGCGCGTCTGGACAGGGCGTCAGGCCCTGGTTCGCGGCCTCGTCGACGAGCTGGGCGGACTCCGGCGCGCGGTCCTGCTCGCACAGGAGCAGGCGGGGATCGGCGCGGAGGAGGAGGTGAGCCTGGTGCCCTATCCGGGGCCCCGCTCCTTCTTCGAGGTGCTGACCGGCGCGGCCGCCGCGTCAGCGATGGGCCGGGAGATCGGCTGGCTGGGATCGCCCCCCGCGCGCGCGGCGTACGAAGGGTGGAGGCAGATGGGGCTGGCGGGGCAGGGCGTGCCGCTGGCGTTGATGCCCGGGGTCACGGTCGGCAGATGAGCCCGCGGGCGTCGGACGGGCCCGCGGACTCGCGCCGAAGGTCAGGCCTGTCCAAGGGCCTGATCCAGCATGGCTAGATCGATGGTGATGTTCAGGCGCGCCTTCACGTTGTCCATGTAGGTGCTGAAGAACCGGGACTGCCGCTGGAGCATCAATTCGTCGCGCAGCGTGTTGCGGTTCTGCGCGAGGTCGGCCGCCGAAGCTTCATCCCGCTCCACCAGGTGCACGATGGCTACCGCATCTCCTGCCTGAATGACGTCGCTCACCGAGCCGGGGGGCATGGCGAACGCGACCGCTTCGACCGCGGCGCTCGGTCCGACCTCGGGGAGAGCGGATCCGCGTGTCACCAGGTCGCTCGAGCCGACCGACCACTCCGCCTCCTCGGCGGCCGCGACGAAGTCGTCGGCCGCCTTGAGGGTCTCGGCCGCATCGGCCGCGCGCTCCTGCGCGAGGGTCAGCGATTTCTTGCGGATCACGTCCTCCCGCACCTGGTCCCGCACCTCGTCGAGCTCGGGAATGTACGGATCCTGAATATCGGCGACGGTGACGAAAGCCGGACCCGACGGCGTCGGAATCGGCCCCGCGACCGCACCCGGAGCGATGGCGAAGGCCTGGGCCGAGACCTCCTGCGCGAGGCCCAGGCCAAGGATCGGCTCGCCGCGGGCCGCGAATCCCGATTCCTGCAGCTCGTAGCCGCGGGCGGAGGCGGCGCGCGCCAGCTCTTCCGGCGTCGTGGCCTCCTCCGCGATGGCGCGCGCGAGAGCGGTGGCGCGGGCGGAGGACCGCTCCCGCTTCAGCGTGTTCTCGATCGCCCCGCGCACTTCGGCGAACGGCTGTGTGACCTCCTCCTGCTTCTCGGTCACCTGAATGACGTGGAATCCGAAGGGACTGCGCACGGGGTCGGAGATCTCCCCGGCCGCCAGGGCGAACGCCGCGTTCTCGAACTCCGGCACCATGCGGCCGCGTCCGAAGAGGCCGAGGTCGCCCCCGTTCTCGGCGTTGGCCTCGTCCTGCGAGTGTTCCCGCGCAAGCTCCGCGAAGTCCGCTCCGCCACGGGCCTCCGCGGCGATCTCCGCGGCGCGTTCCGCCGTCGCTTCGTCGTCGTCCCCCTCGACGCGCAGCAGGATGTGACTGGCGCGGACCTGGCCGGGCGTCTGGTACTGCGACAGATTGGCGTCGTAGAACTGCCGCACTTCGTCCTCGGTCAGGGTGAGGCTGTCGAAGATCGCCGTCTGGTCCACCAGCAGAAAGCGCAGCCGACGCTTCTCGGGGACCTCGTAGCTGGCCGATTCCTCGGCGAAGAGCAGGTCCACGTCGCTGTCCGTCGCTTCGACCTCATCCCGGAAGTCGGCGGCGCGGAAGGCGACGACGTCCAGCCGGACTCTCTCGTTGCGACGGCGGTGCTCCTCGTCGACCTCGGCGTCCGCTACGCGCACCCAACCGGTTACCGCCGCCTGCAAGCGGTCGACCATGATCTCGTTCCTGATCTCCGCCTCGAACTGGGCGGGGCTCAGCGGCGGACGCTGTTGCTGCAACAGTTGCCGGTAGCTCGCCTCGCCGATGAACTGTCCATCGATCTGGAACGCCGGGAACGTCAGGATGCGTTCGCGCACCTCAGCGTCGCTCACCTCCAGCCCGAGCCGCTCCGCCTCGGCCAGCGCGGCGTGGCCGTCGATCATCTGCTGCAGGATCTGTCGGTCGATTCCGAGCGAGCGAAGCACTTCCTCGGAAATCTCACCGCCGGACTCCAGCCGATACGCCTGGAGCTGGCGCGTGTAGATCTGCTGAAAATCGAACAGCGAGATCTCCCGGTCGCCGACGCGGGCGATGACGTCGTTGGGGAGCCCGGCTCCACCGGTCTGGTCCATGAAGCCGGGCACGTACAGGAAGACGAAAGCGAGCACGACGAGCGCGAGGCTCCACTTGAGCCAGCCCTTGTGGCGCCGCATCCGATCGAGCATGGTCATGCCCGCCATTCTACTATCAGACGGCGAGGACATCGTGCCGAGCGTGTCACCGCTGTGATACTCTATGGACCCAAGTTGGGGCTAAACCGGGAGTTGGACAGGCCGGTCCGGGGCGTCGGGGGGCTGCCTGTCGTCGGCTCCGGCGTTTCGTGCGAAAGCCGGGCGGTCGGAGTGGCCAGGGACTGGCGGTCAGTCCTAAGCACCTGAACGTCATGGTGCTCTACGCCGCATCCTCCGTTCGCCTTCCTGCATGGACTGACGCCTCCCTCGATCCCGCGCCGAATCCACATCCGTGCAGCGACAAGCGAGGTTCCGGCAGTCGCCTGCCTGGCGCGACGGCGATCGTGGAGTTCGTCCGCGCGCTCAACGCTTCGTCCGATCCGGTTCGGGTCGCGGAGGTCGTCGTTTCCCGCGCCGCTCGGTGGCTGCCCGGGACGCGCCCGGCGGTGCTGGAGCCCGCATCGGGCGGGCAGGCGGCGATCCTGGCTCGGAGCGGGTTGGACCCGCCCGAGGAGGCGGCCGTACGAGCGATCGGATCCTGGGTCCTGCGGCATTCGCGGCTCTGGAGCTCGGCCGACCTGAGCCGGGACCACCGCACGCCCCGCGGGCCGGCGGTCTCGGCCCTGGCGTTGCCGATGGCGTGTCGGATGCGAACCGTGGCGGCACTGGTCCTGCTCGGCAAGCGACCCGAGGCCTCCGCCCCCGAACTGCCGCGTGCGGCGCGTCTGGTTCTGGATCCTGCCGCGATCGCCCTCGACAACGCTCGGCGCATTCAGCGGGCGGAGCGGCTGGCGGGCACCGACGACCTTACGGGGCTGTGCAACTTGCGTGCGCTGACTGATACTCTTCGCAGGGAGGCGGCGCGTGCGTCGCGGACCGGGCAGCCGCTGTCGTTGCTCGCCATGGACCTCGACGGGTTCAAGCGGGTCAACGACAGCCATGGGCATCTGCGCGGAAGCCGGGTGCTCATAGAGGTGGCCGCGTTGCTCCGTGAGAGCATGCGGCGGACCGACTTCGCGGCCCGCCTCGGGGGCGACGAATTCGCCGTGGTGTTGCCGGACACCAGTCGGGACGGTGCGGTTTCGGCCGCCGACCGGCTGCGTGAGCGGATCGCGCGCCGGGTATTTCTGTGGCGCGAGGGGCTCGATGTGCGACTGACGGCCTCGGTCGGAACGATGTCGGCCCGCGGGTCGGCCGTGACGGCCGGTGCGCTGCTCGAGCGGGCGGACAATGCCTTGTACCTGGCCAAAGCGGTTGGGGGCAATCGGACCCGATGCGACGGGACCGGCTTCCCGACCAGGAAACGAGCGACGTGACTGTACGTTCGATGCTCTCATTCTTGTCGAGCGATCTCGCCATCGATCTCGGGACGGCCAACACGTGCGTCTACGCGCGCGGACAGGGCATTGTCATCAACGAGCCGTCCATCGTCGCGGTGAACCACGTCAGCGGCCAGATCGAAGCCGTCGGAGTCGAGGCTCGGGACATGGTGGGTCGGACCCCGGGCAACATCACCGCCATCAAACCGATGAAGGACGGTGTCATCGCGGATTTCGATGCCACGGAGAAGATGCTCACCTACTTCATCAAGAAGGCCCACGACCGGACGGTATGGGTGCGTCCGAGAATCATCATCGGTATCCCGTCGGAGGTCACGCAGGTCGAGAAGCGAGCGGTCAAGGACAGCGCCTACCGCGCCAAGGCCAGCGAGGTTCACCTGGTGGAGGAGGCGATGGCGGCGGCGATCGGCGCGGGGATGCCGATCACGGAGCCGTTCGGCAACATGATCGTCGATATCGGTGGCGGAACCACGGATATCGCGGTCATTTCCCTTGCCGGCATCGTCTACAGCCGTGCGGTGAGGGTAGCCGGCAACGAGATGGACGAGGCGATTACCCAGTACATCAAGAAGGCTCACAACCTGTTGATCGGGGAACGGACGGCCGAGCAGATCAAGACGCAGCTCGGGTCCGCTTTCGAGCTGGACGAGTCGCTGAAGATCGAGATCCGGGGACGCCATCTCATCGAGGGAGTCCCGAAGACGACGATCGTCACCGACGCGGAGATCCGCGAGGCGCTCGCGGACACGGTCGCTGTCATCGTCGACGCCGTGCGCGTGGCCCTGGAGCAGACGCCGCCCGAGTTGTCGGCTGACATCTACGAGCGCGGAATCGTCATCACCGGCGGCGGCGCCATGATGAAGAACCTGGACAAGCGGTTGCGGGAAGAGACCGGGGTGCCGGTCGCGATAGCCGAGGATCCCTTGCACTCCGTGGTGCTCGGGACCGGCAAGATGCTGGGCGACTTCGACCTGTTGCGCAGGATAGCGATTGACTGATCATCACCCGCTCGGCCGGAGGCTCGTGGAGCGCGCGCGATGAAGAGGAGATCGCGAGCCGCCTATCTCGTGCTGGGCGTTCTCGTGGCCCACCTGGCGCTGATTTCGTCGCAGGTCGACTCCTCCCCGGGCACGAGCGTGCTGCACACGGCTACCTTCGGCGTGCTCGCCGAGATGCAGCGGGCCGTCAGCTCCACCGTCGCCGCCGGGCGGAACCTGTGGAGCGGCTACGTGTCGTTGCGCGGCGTGCGCGAGGAGAACGCCGCGCTGCAGGAGACGATTGCGCGCCTGGAAATGAGTTTGCGGGCGCAGGACGCCCTGGTGCAGCAGGCACACAGCCTCGAGCGGCTTCTCGAGCTCGACAGGCAGGTGGATCTGGTTACCCTCAGCTCCCGCATTATTGGTCTCGATGCGACTCCGTGGTTTCGCACGGTTACTATCGATCGGGGGCTCCGTCACGGTGTCCGCGAAGACATGGCGGTAATCGCGCCCGGCGGCGTGGTCGGCCGGGTCGTGGGCGCACCCGGGATGCGGGCCGCAATGGTGCAGCTCATTGTCGACAGGAACGCGGCGGCGGGAGCGCTCATCGAGAGGACTCGCGTTCCCGGCGTGGTCGTCGGCTCCGGCGATGGTACGGCGCTGCGCATGGACTATGTATCCAATCTCGAGGACGTACGAGTCGGAGACGTCATCGTGACATCGGGTGCGGACGGAATCTACCCGTATGGATTGGTGTTGGGGAGAGTCGCGGCAGTCGCTCGCGGCAGCGGGTTGTACAAGTCGGTCAGCGTCGAGCCCGGCATCGAGTTCAGCCGGATGGAGCACGTCCTGATCGTCACGAACGACGAGAGGGTGGCGGCGGCGAACGAGGTTCGATGAGCGCGGTACAGATTGGACTCGCGGGGGCGGCTGCGGTGATGGTGCAGACGGCGCTGGTCTGGTCCGTCAGCGCCAACCTGGATCTGCCGTTGGTCGTCGTCGTGCTGGCCGCGCTCTCACGCGGACCGCTGACCGGGCTGTGGATGGGAACCGCGGTCGGTTTCGTTCAGGACATGCTGTCGGGTGGCATAGTCGGCGTGAGTGGACTCTGCAAGAGCGTGGTCGGTGTGGCGGCGGGTGTGGCCGGGGAACGGTTGCTCGTGACCGCCTCCTGGCAGCGGAGTCTGATTCTCGTGGCCGCGACCTTTGTTCACGCGGGATGCTTCTTCGGGACGTACGCCTTCATTCCCACCACCATGCCGATCGGCGACTGGCAGGATGTCGCGGTTCAGGGCGTGGTAAACGCGCTGGTGGGGAGCATGGCAATCGTGGTCGCCGGCAACGCGCCGCGCTGGGGCAGGCGGACGCGCGGGCGGGTCGGGTTGGGGGCTGGAAGCTGGCGAGAGAAGCACGCACGATGAGCATGCCACCGCCTTCGCGTGACGTGGGCCGGGTACGTACCATCCTGTCGCTGTTTCAGCATGCAGCCGTGTTGGTCTTCGCCGCGCTCCTTTTCGCTTTCTGGCATGCGCAGATTGGCCAGCACGAGCGTTTCCTGGCCATGGCGGAGAACAACCACCAGCGGACTCTCTCGTTGCGCGCGCCAAGGGGCGCGATTCTCGATCGCGATGGCGAGGTGCTGGTAGAGAACCGCCATTCGCTCGACATCTCGCTTGTGCGCGACCAGGTCGAGGATATCGATCGGTGGATCGAGCGGCTGGCGCGCACGACCGGCGTCGACGAGGCGGCGATTGCCGGCATCGTGGAGCGCCATAGCCACGATCCCTCCGGCCGGCCGATCGTGGTCATCCGGGATGCCTCGCTCGCGCAGGTTGCCGCCGTCGCCGCCCGGAGGCTGGGGCTGCCCGGTCTCGTCGTCGAGCAGGTTCCGACGCGTCACTATCCCACGGCTACGTTCGGGGCGCATACGCTGGGCTACGTCGGCGAAGTGACCGACGTTCAACTTACGCTGCCGCGTTTCGAAGGACTGCGCAGCGGCGCGATCATCGGCCACGCGGGCATCGAGTACGCCTACAACGCTCAGCTCATGGGGACGGATGGCGCGCGCCACGTGGTCGTGAACAGCCTGGGGCGGGAAATCGATACCATCCGTGAGGTGGTGCCGGCCGAAGGCGACCAGTTGCAGTTGACGATCGACTCGGATCTGCAGCGGGCGGCGGAGGAGGCCTTCCAGGCCGCGGGATTCGACGGCGCTGCCGCCGTCATGGATCCGCGTACGGGCGAGGTGCTGGCCCTCGTCAGCCGGCCGGCCTACGACCCGAACGCCTTCGCGGCCGGCATCGACGCCGCCTCGTGGACGGCATTGACGGGCGATCCGCTCAAGCCCCTCCAGAACCGGGCTCTTCGGGGACGCTATTCGCCCGGGTCGACATTCAAGGTCGTCATGGCCGTGGCGGGTCTCGAAGAGGGTGTGGTGGAGCCGGAAGACCAGGTGGTCTGCCGCGGGGGGGGCGTGTTCTACGGGCGGTTCTTCGCCTGCCACTCGACGCATGGAAGCGTGGATCTGCCGCGAGCCCTGGCCCAGTCGTGCAACACCTACTTCTATCGCCTGGGGCGGGAGCTGGGTATTGACGCGATCCACAAGTGGGCTACCGCCCTCGGCCTCGGCAGGCTGACCGGCATCGACCTGCCGCACGAGGTGCGGGGGTTGATCCCGTCGCAAGAGTGGAAGCGCGCGACGCACGGCGAGCGCTGGTACGCGGGCGAGACCATCTCGGTGGCCATCGGACAGGGCCAGGTCTCGGTCACGCCGCTGTCGATGGCGGTGATGATCTCGGCGGTCGCCAACGGCGGCCGGGTCTTCAGTCCCCGGGTGTTGCGCGAGTCGTTGGATGGCGGGACCTCCCGGACGGGTGTCGAGTTGCCGGCGCCAGCGGTGGTGGAGCTCCAGCCGGAGACCGTTGCCGCGGTGCGCCAGGGACTCTGGATGGCGGTAAACGGTATCGGCACGGCCCGCCGGGCCCGCCTGCCCGGGAGAGACGTCATCGGCAAGACCGGCACCGCTCAGGTCGTCTCGCTGTCAGGCCGAAGGGAGGCGGCCGGCAAGTCCGACCGCGATCTGCGGGACCACGGGTGGTTCGTGTTCGCGGCGCCGCGTGACGATCCCCGCATTGCCGGCGTCGTCTTCGCCGAGCACGGAGAGCATGGCTATCTGGCGGCGCCGATCGCACGTCACGTCATGGAGACGTTCTTCGCCAAGGAGGAGCAACGGCCTCTGCCGCCGTCTCCGCTGCCGACGACTCCTCCGGTGACGACCGCGGCGGACGCCGCGCGACCGGCCGCGGCAAGCGGAGCCGACTGATGTTCGAGCACCGTCTTGCCGTCTACATCGACTGGCTGCTGGTGGGGGTGATAGGAATCCTCAGCGCAATCGGCGCTGCCATGGTGTTCAGCGCCACCTACGATC
>CATQHX010000065.1 GCA_958296065.1 Vicinamibacterales bacterium
GGTCGGACGCCGCTGGCCCTCGCGCAACGCGGAGGGGTTCGCGGGCGCAACGCAACGCCGCACCGGAGCACCGTCGAGTTGCTCCGGCGCCTGGGCGCCGGCGACTAGTGGCGCCGCACGCCCAGGCGTCAGCCGGAAACGGCCGTCAGTCGATGGCGAAGCAGTAGAACAGGCCGGCCCCGCCCGTGGCCACCAGATCGTCCTGCGAGCAACCGCGTGACGGGTGGGCGGTGTTCCAGGGCGAACCCGGCGTCGTGAACGAGTAGCGGTCGGCGTGGCCGAGCATGGCGCTGCCTTCGCCATTGCTGGTCCAGTTGCCGCAGGTGCGGTCGTCGCCCTCCGGAAACGCCGTGCCGTCGATCCGCGAGCCGGTCAGCACGTCGTGCTCCGTGAAGTCGGGGTCTCCGTCGATGCGCGACGGCGAACTGCTCGCCGTTCTCGTCCAGCGAGTGGGTCCAGTTGAAGGTTGGAGTTGTCGAAGTGCAGGCCGTTCGACGCTGGTGGCCATGACGAGGCCCTCCGCGTTCGCCCACGGTCCTTCCCCGATCCGGTCGCGTGCGTTGACGGCCTCCGGGGCCCTGCGTGCTCAGGTAGGCCCGCCAGGTGCGGTCGCCGGCGCCCGCCGCGGCGGCCAGCGACTGGCAGTGGGCGTCCGCGCCGTCCAGCCCGCCCAGGTTGGCGCCGTCGCCGAGGCCGGTGCTGGTGACGAAGAAGCCCAACGGCGGCGGCTCCTCTGCCTGCTGCTGGGCCACGACCGACAGCCCCGACAGCACCAACGCACCGAAGACCGCCGTAGCTGTCAGTTGGATTCGTCTGTTCCTCACCTGAGCCCTCCCCTCTCAGAATGGTGAACGGTCGCTGTCGGCGCTCGAACCGGGTGGTGCGCTCAAGCGCCTCGACTTCGAACTCGTCGACTTACAACGCTCCATTCTACCCCACCCGCATCCGGCCGCCGCCGGCCACTGGCCGTTGGCGCGGTGCGCATGTCGGGCTCGGTGTCGGTCAGCGGCTCGTCCGGATGCACGAGTAGCGCATCGGGCTCGTTGCCTTTGAGGATCAGCCGTCAGCGCGGGCACAGGGCGGTAATCTGTCGTGCCTCGTTCCCTCTTCGACTGTCGGTCGCCGTCCGGTCCGTTCTAGACTGCGTCGAACGCCGGGGCTCCGACCCGCATGCGGCGATAGCCAAGGAGAAGATCATGAGTGCAGCCATCGAACAGCTCGTCAAGCGCTACGAAGGCGGTGGGATGACCCGTCGCGAGTTGGTGCTCGCGCTCTCCGCGCTGGTGATGGCGCGACCGGCGGGCGGCGCGGCGGCGCAGCAGGGGGCGGCCCCGGCACCGATTCGCGTGCGCACCATGAATCACGTCACGCTTACCGTCTCGGACGTGCAGCGGTCCGTGGAGTTCTACCAGCGGGTGCTCGGACTGCCGCTCGTCACCACGCAGGGGACGGAGCGCGACTGGGACGCGCCCGCCGTACCGGTGCTCGGCATCGGCGACGGCCCGCAGTTCATCGCGTTCTCGCAAGGGGACCGGCCGCACATCAACCACTACTGCCTCGGCATGGAGGGCTTCGACGCCGCGGAGATCGTCGCCCGGCTGGCCGAGCACGGCATCGAGGCGCGGGTCCGCATGCGCGCCGATTCCGACCCGCCGGCCGAGGAGCTGATATTCAACGACCCGGACGGCATCCCGGTGCAGATCCAGGACGTGAGCTACTGCGGCGGCTCCGGCAAGCTGGGCGACCTGTGCGATCCGGACGACCGCCCGCGCGTGCGGTGACCTGGGACGCCCGGGGCTGATGCCGATCGTCGCCGTCGACCGATGGACGCGGCCGCCTTCCGAGAGTGGGTGTGGATCAAGCACCGCAAGTCGGACACGCTGTTCGAGGATGCGATGATCGCGGCGACGGCCGTGGTGCACCGGTTGACCGTCGTGACGCGCAACGTGCGGGATTTCTCCGATCTGGGTGTCGGTTTTCTCGATCCGTTCACCGCAGCCGGCGGCGGTCCCTGACGCGGCCTGCCGCTGCGTTCGAGCTTGTCGATTCGGGGGTGTTCCAATGTGCATGAAGCATCGACGAGTTCTCTGTGCGGTGGCCGCCGGATGCCTGGTCGTGGCGCTGGCCGCTCCCGTCGCGGCACAGCCGGCGCGGGACGCCCACCCGGACATCCAACTCTTCCTGGACGCGGGGGTGCCGGGGGGGCCGCGGTCGCGAGACGCGTTTGAGCAGCTCGGCGCCCAGTGGCGCGACGCCTACGCCGGCATCGTCTGGGACCTGGCGTGGCTGCTGCGCCCGCCGAGCCAGGGGTTCGTCCACTTTTTCACCCTCATCGGGTTCCTGCAGGAGCAGACCGGGCAGCGCTTCGGCGCCGACCTGGCGGGCTGGCAGCGGTGGATCTGGTCGCTGCCCTACGATCCGCATCCCGACCACGGCTACTTCAAGGGACAGTGGTACAGCCAGATCGATCCGCGCTTCGCGGAGTTCTTTCCGCGGGGGGCGACGTCGCTGATTCGGCTCGACGAGATCGAGTGGGGCGGGGTGGCCGTGAACGGCATTCCACCGTTGGAATATCCGACGCGGCTGGAGGCCGACGAGGCCGGCTACCTGGCGGACGACCACATCGTCTTCGGCATCGCGGTCGACGGCGAGGCGCGCGCCTACCCGAAGAGGATTCTCGCCTGGCACGAGATGGCGCTCGACCGGCTCGGGAACGTGGAGCTGACCATCGTCTATTGCACGCTCTGCGGGACGGTGATCCCGTTCGAGAGCGTGGTGGACGGCCGGCATCTGACCTTCGGCACCAGCGGGCTGCTCTATCGGTCGAACAAGCTGATGTTCGACCACGAGACCAACAGCCTGTGGAACACGTTCGAGGGCGTCCCGGTGGTCGGCGAGCTCGTCGGGAGCGGCCTGCGGCTGACCTCGCGCGCGGTAGTGACGACGACGTGGGGGGAGTGGCGGCGCCGGCATCCGGAGACGACCGTCCTGTCGCTCGCCACCGGGCACCGGCGCAACTACGCGGAAGGCGCCGCCTACCGGACCTACTTCGGCAGCGACGAGCTGATGTTCGCGGTCTCGCGCCGCGACGACCGCCTGTCGAACAAGGAGGAGGTGCTGGTGCTGCGCCTGCCGGACCCGGACCGCCCCGGCGAGCTGTTGCCGCTGGCCGTCAGCGCGAGCTTCCTGGCGCGCAACCGCGTCTATCACCACCCCTTCGCGGGCCGGAACCTGGTGATCGTCACCAGCGGGCAGGGCGCCAACCGGGTGTACGACGCCGAGGACGTCCGCTTCGAGCGCCGCATGGACGACGAGCGGGTGGTCGACGACGCCGGACGAGTCTGGCGGGTGTCCGAGGACGGGCTCGTTCCGGAGGGCGGCGCGGACGTGCGTCTGGCGCGCGTCCCGGCCCAGCGCGCCTTCTGGTTCGGCTGGTATGCGCAGTTCCCCGACACCGAGTTGATCGACTGAACCCGCTCAGCCGCCGGACGCCCAGCCGTAGTTGATCCGCAGGTAGAAGAACGCCCCGTTGGCGCCGAACGGCGTCTGCACGCTGAAGCGGTTGCCCTTGGCGCGCGCGATCGGATTCTCCTCCGGGTCGTTGCCGAACGCGTTCTGGCCGCCGATGGTGAGGGTGGTGGACTCGCTGATCGTGTACGCGGCCTCGACGTCGACCACTGCGTCGCCGTGGTAGACGTAGAGGTCCCGCGAATCGAACCACTCGTCGTAGTAGCTCACGCGTCCCAGCAGGCGCCAGCGCCCGAGCGTCTGCCGGACCGAGGCGTTCCAGCGGGTGCCGGGAATCGCCTCCTGCAGCTCGCGGACGCGCAGCGCGTCGAGCACCGCCGGATCGAACCGCGTGACGGTGGTGGCGGTGTGGTTGAAGAGCAGGCCCAGCGTCGTCCGGCCGCCGAGGCGCGGAGGCGCCCAGGTGGCGACCAGGTCGAGTCCTTGCGTGCGGGTCTCGAAGTGGTTCGTGAAGAAGCGGAAGTTCTGCAGATTGCGGGCGCTCGTCACGCCCTCGACGAGCAGCCCCTCGACCTCCGGCGCGGTCAGCGCGAACAACTGCGTCAGCGCGAGCCGGTCCGCGAGCCGGATCCGGAAGTAGTCGGCGGTGAGGCTGAACGGCCCGGCGTCGACCACCCCGCCGAGCGTGTAGGCGACCGAGCGTTCCGGCTGCAGCCGCTCGCCGCCGCGCAGCGCCGCGACCCGCGAGGTGGAGGGGATGGTGCCGTTGTTGACCAGATCCATCAGCTCGTGGTCGAACTCGGTCGATACGTTGAAGGCATTCTGCTGGCCCGGGGTCGGCGCGCGGAAGCCGCTGCTGGCGCTCGCCCGCAGCGCGGCGCCGCCGCCCAGACGCAGCCGTGCGGAGAGCTTGCCGTTCGTGGTCGTGCCGAAGTCCTCGAAGTCCTCCAGACGCAACGCGCCGCCCAGGGACCAGCCGTCGTCGCCGCCCCGAACCTCGATGTCGCCGTAGAGGGCCGTGTTGGCGCGGCTCCAGGCCCCGGCCGCGATAGGGCTGAAACCGGGGAAGCCGTTCGAGCCGGCGCTGAAGCCCTGCGGCGCATAGGGGCCGATCTGCCACGACGGCTCGTCGCCGAGGCCGATCGTGAAGCGCTCGTCCCGCCACTCGGCGCCCCCGGCGAGGTGCACGCGGTCGTTGACGGGATAGCCGAGATCGATGTTGAAGCCGATTTCATCCTGCCGGTAGAGGCCCGGGTCGAACGTGGTGGGCGTGGCCGGGCCGAGCGAGGCGTTGACCGTGTCGTAGATGAAGAAGTCCACCTCGCTGGAGCCGGCGCCGGCGCTCGCGTCCCATAGAATCCCGCCGCCGAGCTGACCGCGCAGGCCGGCGACCAGCGACATGTCGAGCACGTCGCCTCCGAACTGCGGGGTGAAGCCGCCGGGAAAGCGTTCCTGGAACGAGAAGCAGTCCCGATCGGCGAAGACTCGCGCAAGTGCGGCCTGGTCGGGCCTTCCGGCCGAGACCGGCACCGTTGGGCAGCCGGCGGACCCGTCGAGGACTCCGTCCCGCGCGTCGAGCCCGTCGCCGATCAGCAGAGTCCGGCCCCTGTCGCCGCTGAAGACCGCGGCGCGGGTATTGGGGTTCCGGAAGAAGAACCCGCTCTCCGCCCGCCGGCCGGCGTAGCTGGCGTGGCCGTAGGCCTGCACCCCGCCGGCGAAGAGGTGGCCGAAGTTGCCCCAGAGCTTGACGTTGTCCTCGACGCGGGGCGAGCCCCATATCTGGGCCGGCTCGGCGACCGCGTCGTTGCCGGCCGCGATCAGCAGCGCCGCGTCGTCCCGCTGCACGCTGCGGCTGGTCGGAGCGGTGTTGCCGTACTCCAGGCTGAGGTTGGCGAAGCCGGTCTGTCCGAGCGGCAGCCCGACGTTGCCCGCCACCGTATAGGCGCCGCCGTCGCCCGCGCCGTAGCCGCCGGTGTGCAGCTCGAGGCTGCCGCCGCTCGGGTCGTCCTTGAGCTGGAAGTTCAGCACGCCGGCGATGGCGTCCGACCCGTACTGGGCCGCGGCGCCGTCCCGCAGCACCTCGATCTGCCGCAAGGCGATGGCCGGGATCGCCGAGATGTCCGGGCCCTGCGCGCCGTCGGAGACGCCGTTGCCGATCCAGGTGATGACCGCGCCCCGGTGCCGGCGCTTGCCGTTGACCAGCACCAGCGTGTGGTCCGGCGCGAGGCCGCGCAGGTTGGCGGGTCGGATGAGCCGGGCCGCGTCGCCCACCGGCTGCGGATTGACGTTGAAGGAGGGGACGAGGGTCCGTAGCTGATCGGCGAGGTCGGTGCTGCCCTGGCTGACGACGTCCTCGTACGGGATGGCGTCGATGGGCACGGTCGACTCGATCACCGAGCGGGGCCGGGCGCGACTGCCGACCACGACCACCTGCTCCTCGAACTGCGCCGCGAGCACGACGTCGAGCGCAATCGGGGCGCCGGCGGCGACGGCCACCCCGCGCCGCGCGTCGCGTCCGAACCCGGGCAGCGTGAACGTTACGTCGTAGACGCCGGGCGGCAGCGCCGGAATCGTGAACCGGCCGGCGCCGTCGGAGACGACGGTCCGCGCGGGACCGGTGCCGTTGGCGCTCCGGATCTCCACCGTTACCCCGGGCAGGACGAAGCCGGTCGTGTCGGTGATCGTGCCGGACAGATCCCCGTCCTGCGCGGCGGTCTGATCCCCCGCGGCGGTCTGATCCCCCGCGACGGTCTGATCCCCCGCGGCGGAACTGTTCTGCGCGACCGCGGCCACCGGCGCGAGCGTCGCCTTTTGCGCGGCCGCGGCCCCCGGCGGCAGCGCGGCCACCGGGGCGAACGCGGCCGTGGTCAGGACGAGGGCGATGGACGCTGCCGGAACGGCTCTCGCGTTCACCTGCTTCTCCGCATGGCGGTTCACGTCGCGGGCCGCTCGGGACCGGCGCCCGTACCCTCAGCCCTCAGCCGCCCCAGCCGTAGTTGAGGCGCGCGTAGTAGTACCCGCCGCTGAAGCCCCAGGGGGTGAACTGGCTGTAGGGGAGGCCGAAGATATCGGCGAACAGGTCCATGCGGTCCGAGAAGGTGTCGGCGATGTTCTGGCCGCCGACCGACAGCGTCACGCTCTCGCCGAGCGGGATGCGGAGATCGAGGTCGACGATGGAGCGTCCGTTCAGCAGAGGCGAGTCGGGGCCGCGCACGAAGCGCGCGTCGAAGTGGTCCACCCACGAGCCGTAGTAGCTGAGGCGGCCGAGGAGCCGCACCCGCGCGAGCTGCTGGTTGAGCGCGATGCTCCAGCGGGTCCTGGGCACGCCGCGCTCGAGGCCGAGCACCTCGCCCGGACCGAGCAGCTCCGTCTCCTTCGTCACCTGCGTGTCGGTGTGGTTGAAGGTGAAGTTCAGCACGGTGTCGCCCCCGAGATCCGGCGGGGTGTAGGTCGACACGATGTCGACGCCCTGGGTCCGGGTCTCGAAGTCGTTGATGAAGAACCGGAAGAACGCCAGGGTGCCGGCCGAGGCGATGCCCTCCGAGATCAGGAGCGCGCGCTCGTCCTCGGTGAGGGTGAAGGTCTGCGACAGGGCGAGGCGGTCCGAGACGTCGACGCGGAAGTAGTCGGCGGTCAGCGTGAACGGCCCGTTGTCGACCACCACGCCGGCGGTCGTGTTGACCGACGTCTCGGGCTCGAGCGGCACCCCGCCGCGCAGCGTGGCGGCCAGGAACGTGGACGGCACGTTGGCGCTGTCGACGAGCTGCAGGGTCTCGGGGTCGATGGTCGTCTGCACGTTCAGCGTGTGCTGCTGCCCCGGCGTCGGGGCCCGGAACCCGGTGCTGACGCCCCCGCGCAGGGCGACGAAGGGGTTCAGGGCGTAGCGGGCCGAGATCTTGCCGTTGGTGGTGGGGCCGAACAGGTCGAAGTGCTCCAGGCGCAGGGCGCCGCCGAACGACCACCGGTCGTCGCGTCCGCGCAGCTCCAGGTCGCCGTAAAGGGCGACGTTGCTGCGGTTCCAGGCCCCGGCCGTGTAGTCCGGGAAGCCGGGAAAGCCGTTCGAGCCGGAGACGAAGCCCTGCGCCGCGTACGGGCCCACCTCCCACGACGGGCGCCCGCCCGCCCCGATGGTGAACTTCTCGTCGCGCCACTCGGTGCCGGCTGCGATGTTCAACGTGTCGGAGGCGGCATACGAGACGTCGAAGTTGAGGTTGACCTCCTCCTGCCTGTAGAGGCCGGGGTCGAAGTCGCGCGGCGTGTCGAGACCGAGCGAGGCGTTGACCGTGTTCTGGAAGAAGAAGTCCGACTCGTGCGCGCCGTAGCTGGCGCTGGCGTCCCAGGTCATGCCGCTGTCGGCGATCCGGCGCAGCCCCGCGACCGCCGACAGGTCGGTGACCACGCCCCCGAACCGCGGCGTGAAGCCGCCCGGGGCGAGCTCCCGGAACGAGAAGCAGTGGGGATTGGCCGCCACCTGCGCGAGGGCCGCCTGATCCGGCACGTTGTCGGCGACGCGCACGACGGGGCAGTCGGCCGGGCCCATGCCCTGCGCGGCGAGCCGGTCGCCGATGAGCAGGGTCTCGCCGCCGTCGAGGCTGTAGATGTTGGCGCGGTTGTTCGGGTTCCGGAAGTAGAACCCCTCGGTCACCCGCTTGCTGGCGTAGTTGGTGTGGCCGTAGAACTGCAGGCCGCTGCCGAGCAGGCTGCCGAAGTTGCCGAACAGCTTCAGGTCGTCCTCGATGGTGGGGTTGCCCCAGATCTGCGCCGGATCGGCTACGTCGGTGTTGCCGGCCGCGATGAGCGCCGCCGCGTCGGCGCGCTGCACGCTGCGGTTGGTCGGGTCCGCGTTGCCGTACTCCAGGCTGAGGTTGGCGAAGCCGTTGGCGCCGAGCGGCAGCCCGACGTTGCCGGCCACGCTGTAGGCGTCGCCGTCGCCGGCGCGGTAGGTGCCGGTGTTCAGCTCGAAGCTGCCTCCCGCCGCGTTGTCCTTGAGCAGAAAATTCAGCACGCCGGCGATCGCGTCCGAGCCGTACTGTGCCGAAGCGCCGTCGCGGAGCACCTCGACCTGCCGCAGGGCGATGGTCGGAATGGTCGAGATGTCCGGTCCCTGCGAGCCGTCGGTGACGCCGGCGAACCAGGCGATGACCGAGGAGCGGTGGCGGCGCTTGCCGTTGACCAGTACCAGGGTGTGGTCGTGGGCGAGGTTGCGGATGCTGGCCGGCCGCACGAGCGTGGCCGCGTCGCTGATCGGGTGCGTGGCGACGTTGAAAGAGGGAACCAGGGTCCGCAACTGGTAGTCGAGGGTGGTCAGGCCCTGGCTGGCGACGTCCTGGAACGGGATGGCGTCGATCGGCACCTGCGATTCGGTCACCGACCTGGGCCGCGCGCGGCTGCCGACCACGACCACCCGCTCCTCGAGCTCCACGGCCAGCTCGACGTCGAGCGCAACCGCGGCCCGGGCGCCGACCTCCACGCCGTCGCGCAGGATCTGTTGGAAGCCGGGCAGCGTGAACGTCACCGCGTAGGTGCCGGGCGGCAGGGCCATCGTGAACATGCCGGCGCCATCCGTGACGGCGGTTGCAGCGGGATCGCCGGCCGCGTCGCTCGCTTCCACGGTCACGGCGGGCAGGACGAGACCGGTCGTATCGGTGACGGTGCCGGAGATGGCAGCGTCCTGGGTGGCAGCGGCAATGGGTGCCGAGAACACGCTCAGGATCAAGAAGGTGCATTCGATCCTGCGGTTCAGTCGGTACATGTGCCCTCCTGCTTCACGACTATTCGTGTCTACACTATCACTGTCCTTACCTTTCCGCTACCTTCCCTCACGATCTCGAACTCCGACGAAGGGCGGACCGCGTTGCGCGTACAGCCAGGGCGCCATCACGTGGCCCGGATCGGTCGCGTTGCGCCCGTCCTCGCTTGTCCCATACGCGCCGATGCAGCTCACCCGGGTGGTCAGCCTCCAGCGGTCGGCGGCGTGGTCGACGGCGAAGTTCCGGCGGGTTCGGCAGTCCCTGCTCAAGCGTCGGCGATGTGATGACCGGCGAGCGCTTGCCGCTGACCAGGATCAAGCGTGTGGTCGGGAGTCAGGTTGCGCAGGTTCGCGGGCCGGACGATGGCGCAGGAGCTTCCGGGCCACGGCATTCCGCCGTGGCCCGGAAAGCATGAACGTCGTCGCGGTGTCGGGTGGCCGCGTCAGCCGCCCCACCCGAAGCTGACGCGGGTGTAGTAGTAGCCGCCGTTGAAGCCGAACGGCCCGAACTGGCCGTAGCGGTTGCCCACGCCGCTGACGGCGCCCGGATTCTCCTCCGGGTAGGTATTGAAGATGTTCTGCGCGCCGATCGACAGCGTGAAGTCGCTGAACGGGAAGCCGACCTCCAGGTCCACCAGCGGTTTGCCGGAGTACAGCGGATACAGGTACGACATCGCACCGCCCAACGCCGAGCGCGCGTCCTCCCGATCCCAGTAGGAGCCGTAGTAGTGCAGGCGGGTCATCAGGGTCCAGCGGTCTGCGGCGTGGTTGACACCCATGTTCCAGCGCATCCTCGGCAGCCCCACGGTCAGTGCCGCGATACGGTCCTGGTCGATGTGCTCCTCGCCGAACTCGGTCACCGCCGTGTCGGTGAAGTTGAAGACGCCGCTGAAGGTCGTCCGGGCGCCGAGCGCCAGCGGGGTCCAGGTGGCGACGAGGTCGAGCCCCTGGGTGCGGGTCGAGAAGTCGTTCACGAAGAAGCGGAACGCGGCCAGGTTGCCGGCTTCCACGATCCCGCCGGCGAGCAGCGTCGCGACCTCCTCCGGCGACAGGCTGTAGTTCCTCGTGATGGTGAGCCGGTCGGACACGTTGATCCGGAAGTAGTCGGCGGTGAACGTGAACGGACCGGTGTCGACGACCGTCCCGAGAGAGTAGTTGATCGACTCTTCCGGCTGCAGCGGCACGCCGCCCCGCAACGCCGCGACCGGGGAAGTGGACGGAATGGTGCCGTTGTTGATCAGGTCGCCCAGTTCGTAGTCGAACTCGGTCGTCACGTTCAGGACGTTCTGCTGGCCCGGGGTCGGGGCGCGGAACCCGCTGCTGACGGCGGCGCGCACCGCGAAGATGTCGGTGAAGCCGTACCGACCCGACAGCTTGCTGTTCATGGTGGTGCCGAAGCTGTCGTAGAAGTCCTCGATGCGAACGGCGGCGCCGAGGTTCCACTCGTTGTCGGCGCCGTGAATCTCGATGTCGCCGTACCCCGCGATGTTGGCGCGGTCCCACGTGCCGGCGTTCTCGGGCCGGGTGCCGTTGTAGCCGTTGGAGGCGGAGCTGAAGCCCTGTGCGCCGAACGGGCCGATCGCCCACGACGCCGGGTCGCCCTCGCCGAGGTGGTACTGCTCGTTACGCCACTCGACGCCCCCGGCCACGTTGATCATGTCGCTCGCCGCGTACGACATGTCCGCGTTGAGGCTCGTCTCAGTCTGCTGCAGCAGGTTCGGTTCGAACCGGGTCGGGCTGTCCGGGCCGAGAGAGGCGTTGACCGTGTCGAAGATGAAGGTCTGCACGTGGTTCCGGCCGGTGCTGCCGCTGATGTCCCAGTTGAGTCCCGTCATTGTGGTCCCGCGCACGCCGGAGACCAGCGAGTAGTCGTAGACGTCGCCGCCGAACTGCGGCGTGAAGCCGCCCGGCAGGCCGTTGGGCGCGCCCACGAACGGTTGGTGGAACGTGAAGCAGTTCGGGTCGTCGCGGACCGCCGCGAAGGCGGCCGGATCCGGCGTGCCGTTGGCGATGTTCACGGTCGGGCAGTTGGCCGAGCCCATGCCCTGCGCCGCGAGCACGTCGCCGACCAGCAACGTCTCGCCGCCGTCGACCGAGTACACGTTCCCGCGGTTGTTGGGGTTGCGGAAATAGAAGCCGCCGGTCACCACCTTGCTCGCGTAGCTCGTGTGGCCGTAGAACTCGGCCTGCTCGCCCCCGCTGCCGAAGTTGGCGAACAGCTTCAGATCGTCCTCGACCAGCGGCACGCCCCAGACGCGCGACGTGTCGCGCACGTTGGTGTTGCCGCCGTTGATCACCGCCACCGTGCCGCCGTCCTGCACCGCGCGGTTGGTCGGATTGGTGCCGCCGTACTCCAGGCTGAGGTTCAGGAACCCTTCGGGGCCGAGGGGCAGACCCGCGTTGCCGGCGAACGTGTAGCTCGGAGCGCGGCCGCCGATGCCGTTGCACGAACGGCCGATGGGGCCGCAGGTCGACGGCACGCCGTCGTTCTCGTCGAAGTACTGGCCGCTGCGGAACTCCATGCTGCCCCCGGAGCGCGCGTTCTTCAACTCGAAGTTGATGACGCCGGCGATGGCGTCCGAGCCATACTGTGCGGCGGCGCCGTCGCGCAACACCTCGACCTGCCGCAACGCGATCGACGGGATCGACGACAGGTCCGGCCCCTGCGCCCCGTCGGCGATGCCGTTGCCCAGCCAGGCGATGACGGCCGCGCGGTGGCGGCGCTTGCCGTTGACCAGGATCAGCGTGTGGTCCGGCGCCATGTTGCGCAGGTTGGCCGGCCGCACGATGGTGGCGGCGTCGCTGATCGGCTGCGTGTTGACGTTGAACGATGGGACGACCGTTCGCAACTGGTTGGTGAGGTCCATGTCGCCCTGGCTGGCGAAGTCCTCGGCGCGGATGACGTCGATAGGCACCGGCGAGGCGGCAATCGACCGCGGTTCCGCGCGCGTCCCGACGACCGCCACAGTTTCCTGCAGCAGTATGTCCATCTCCACGTCGAGGGTGGCGGTGGCTCCGGCGTCCACTTGCACGACCTGGGCCGGCGCGCTGAAGCCGGGCAGGTCGAACGTCACCTCGTAAACGCCCGGGGCGAGCATGCTGAACGTGAACTGGCCGGTGCCGTCGGTGAAGGCGACCTGCGCCTCGCCTGCGGCGTCCCGGGCTTCGACGGTCACGCCGGGCAGGACCAGGCCGGTAAAGTCCCTGACGGTCCCGCTGATGGTTCCCGCGTCCTGTGCGTGGACCGCGGCGGGCAGCAACAGTGCGCTTGTGAGCACGATTGAGCACAAGATGCGTACCTGCTGGCAGAGCTTCATTGGTCGACTACCTCCATGTGTTGTGACATAACGTGTCAACACGAAACAGTCGCTCGCCTGTGCCGCGGAACGGAGTCTTCCCGTGATCGAACGCTTTTTTGAGCACTACCGTGATCGACGTTGGTCCGGTAGCTGCGGCGTGCATGAGCCACTACATGTTGGGGCGGGGATCGCCTGCGTACAAGGAGCACTCGATGATTATAGGCGGGTACGGTGCTGGTTGCCACGTGTTGACGCGAATTGCAGCGTCAGGCTCGTCCGATTCGATCTCGATGTTGCGCAGGGGATCACGCGACCCGGCGCGCCGGCGTGCGATCCGGACCTCCGGCGCCGGCTGCGTCAGCCGCCCAGTACGTACCTGACCGTGAACTGCAGCGACCAGAAGCGCGCGCCGGCGAACGCGTCGGCATGGGTGAAATCCGGATCGAGCCTGCGCGCCGGGTGCTCCTGGTAGGTGCCCGTGTATTCGATCTGGCCGAGCATGGAGTACGTCAGCTTCACGCCGAGGGCGGTCGTGTCGTTCAGGCCGAAGTCGGCGCCGGCGTGCACGTGCGCGGCCAGAACCGTGTCCGAATAGTCGTCGTCCAGGCGCGCGTTGTAGGACGAGAGCGGCGGGTCGTAGGTGCCGCCGTCGCCGGCCGTGTCGAAATACTCGTCGGAGAAACGGACGCCGCGGATGTCGACGAACGCCGGGCCGACTCCGGCACCTGCGTAGGGAGAGAACCCGGTCGCCGCCTTCCGGAAGTCGTAGTACGCATTGAACGCGAGGGTGCGGACCGTGAGGTCGTCAATCGACGATGTCGTGTTCGAGGTGACCGTGCTGCCGTGTCGATCCTCCAGCGCTGTTCCGTCGAAGGTGGTGACGCTGCTGAAAATCTGATCGACGGCGTTGCTGCGCCGGCCGAACGACAGCTCGAGACGTGCACGCTGGAGCATGTACCCGGCCGAGAGTTCGAACACTGCGCCGCCGGCGGATTCGAGGTCGTAGGCCCAGCGGTACCCGGGAAACTCCGGCCGCGGATCCTGATCGAAGCAGGCGTCGGTCGGATAGCACAGCGGATCGCGGTTGAAGCCCGACTGTTCGATTTCCGACGACCAGTTGGCCCCCCCGCCGCCGCTGACGTACCAACCGGCACGCCGGTCGCCGCCCTGGGCGGTCGCGGACGGAGCGATGGAGAGCACCAGGATGGCGCCGACGACCGGTATGGCGAGCGAAGCAGGTCGCATGCATGTCCTCCGCAGGGTGCTTGTCGGTGCTGCGTTGACCCTGTGAGATCAGATTAGCAAGTTTCGGCGCACGCGCGTTGCCGCCTCATCCCCTGTTTGGCGAACCCCCTTGCACACGTCGGCGTACGCTTCGTGATCACCTTCGCCGCGTCCTCGCTTCGGCGCGTTGGTCGACCAGGAGCTCGGCAGCATGATCAGGGCGCGTTGGCCAGGACTGTCCTCCCCCGTGGACGGTTCGTGCCCCTTCGGTGCAACAGGTCGCGCTCGGGCAGCCGGCAAGCGGCTTGTTTCCGGTCTCGGAGTCCTGGCACGAGTGTTGCATACAAGCGGGGTGACACGCGCGGGGAGCTACGGCTGCCGCACGAAGTGACGGCAGAGCTCGAAGCGTTCGGACAGGCGAGGAGTTCACGCGATCGGGGCGCTGCCGGCGGCGCCACGCTTGGCGGACCGCCCGATGTCCCGATGCCGGAATCACCGGTGATCGCAGAGGAGCGAGATGAAGCTACTGAGAATCGTCGTCGTCGCCACCGCCATCGCTACCGTCAACTGCAATGGCACTCCGACGGAGCCCAGCGAAGTACATGGTCCCGAAGGCCAAGGGGGCGAGTCGGGTGAGTCCGGCACGCAGTATGCGAGCTCGGAGACGGCGACGGAGGTTCGCGCAGGGGTCAGGCTGATCATCAGCTACAACGGTGCGCAACAGGTGTTCAGCGGCACGGTCGAGAACACGACGAGTGCGACAGTCACGCAGGTTCGCGTCGAGATCCATCTGTCGAACGGGGTCGAGCTCGGTCCCACGCCCCGAGTGGATCTGGCGGCGGGAGAGACGAAACCCGTCGAGCTCGACGCTCGGGGGCACAGCTTTGCCCACTACAGCGTCCACGTCGAGATCGGTTCCAGCACGGCGTAGTCCCCATCGGTCCGGGAGGCCGCGGAGCGCGCTCGACGGGGCGGCCGGCGGCGAGAAGCCGTCGGCCACGTTGGACTCCATGTGCTCGCGGGTCACGCCCCGTGCCGGCGCCCCGCGGATCCACCCGCGCAGCTTCGGCCCCATGCCCGCTTCTCGGCCGTCAGCGGGGCCAGGATGGCGATCACTACGGAACCTGATCATCCTGCGGCAAGGCGAACACGACCAGCCGCTCGTTCCCGCGCGGCTCGCCCGTGGCCGGCGCCGAGACGTTGGCCGCGACGTATTGCCGGCCGTCGTTCCCCGCGTAGGTGATCGGTACCGCCTCGACGTTGTACTCGAACGCGGCGGTCCAGAGCTCCTCGCCGGTGCGGGAGTGGAACGCGCGGAACCGACGGTCGACGGTGGCGCCGATGAACACGAGGCCGCCCGCGGTTACGATGGGGCCGCCGACGTTCCGGCTCCCGACGCGCTGCTTGCCTTCGGGCAGAAGTTCGTCGATGCCCAGCGGCACCTCCCACGCGATCTCGCCGGTGGCGGCCTCGACCGCGACGAGGCGGGCCCAGGGCGGCTTGAAGCAGGGGAGTGCGCCGAGCCGCTCGCCGTCCGCACCGAAGATCGGGGCTTCGAACGGCGGGCCGGCCTCGCGCACGAAGGCCACCTGGTCTTCGACGTCCGGGCCGTACAGCTCGTTCTCCGTCATCCAGCCGCTGATGGGCTGGTCCTTGGAGTTGACGAAGATGTAGCCGAGCTCGGGGTCGTAGGCGGTGCCGTTCCAGTTCACGCCGCCGCCGGTGCCGGGAAACACCAGGGACGGCGGGGTGCCCTCCTGCCGGTACCGGATGGGCGTGTAGGGCCCGTCGTTGTAGTAGCCGACGGTGTCCCACAGCTCGCGGCAGGCGGCCGCGTGCTCGGGGGTGGTGTCGTCGGCGGTGACGACGTCGTCGGGGCCGATGCTCACCCGCGACACCGGGGGCGGCGCGAGCGGAAACGGCTGGGTCGGCGAGTACTGCTCGCCGGGCACGTCGCCGGCCGGTACCGGCCGCTCCTCGACCCCGTGGACGGGTTCGCCGGTCACGCGGTTCAGGATGAACATCCAGCCCGACTTGCCGACCTGCGCGAGGGCGGGAATGACCTCGCCGTCGCGCTCGATGTCGAGCAGGCCTGGCGACGGCGGCAGGTTGTAGTCCCACAGCTCCCGGTGGATGTTCTGGAAGTACCACGCGAGCTCGCCGCTGCGGATGTCGATGGCGATGGTCGAGTTCGCGAAGAGGTTGTCGCCGGGGCGGTCGCCGCCGTAGAAGTTCGACCCCGGGCTGCTCACGGGCATGTAGACCAGGCCCCGCTCCTCGTCGACGGTGAGCGTGAACGCCCACACGTTGTTCCCGATGCGGTTGCGCCAGCTCTGGTTGCCCCAGGTCTCGCTGCCGAAGTCGCTCTCGGTGGGCAGGGTCGGGAATTCCCAGCGCAGGGCGCCGGTCGTCGCGTCGAGGGCCCGCGGCCAGGCCCGGGTCGGCTCCCCCCCGCCCCGCGGCTGGTTCAGGTGGGGCGCGATGTGCCGCTGCCCCGGCCCGAAGGCGCTCGAGCCCAGGATCAGGGTGTCGTCGTAGACCACCGGCACCCCGGTGTAGGGGATGCGCACCGCCGCCTCGCCCCCGTCGCCGAACGTGAGATCGCGTTCCCCCGTCGCCGCGTTCAGCGCGATGACCTTCGACAGGCTGGTGAAATAGATGCGGGCCTCGTGGGCGTCGGTGGCCGGCCCGTAGGCGACGCCGCGGAACGATGCGAGCCCTTCGCTCAGCTCGTGCCGCCAGATTTCCTCGCCGGTCTCGGGCCGCAGGGCCACCACGCGGTTGCCCGATGCGAGGTACATCACGCCGTCGACCACGATCGGGGTGACCTGCTGGAAGAGCTCGGCCGGGCTCGGCCCCTCGATGAATCCGTCGTCGGGATGGAAGCGATACGACCAGACCTCCTCGAGCGAGGCGACGTTGGTCGTGTCGATCTGGTCGAGTGGCGAGTAGCGGGTGCCGGCGAGGTCGCGGTTGTAGGTCGGCCAGTCGGCGGCGGCGCTGCGGCCCGCTTCCTGCGCCAGAACCGGCGCTGAAGCCATGAGGATGGCCATCGGCACCCAGGTCACCGCCGGGGCGCGGCGGGCCCGCACGGAGGAAGCGCTCGCTGTCGTGGTCATGACCCCACTATAAGCACGCCGCGGGTGTTCGTCTACCGTTTCGAGCGTCGGCCGCGTCGGGCTGGAACATCTCGGCGCGCCATGAAGGCGCTTGAGTGTCCAACTCATCATGGCTAACATGGCGTTTAGCGAAGGAGGGTGGCCGATTGGTGCGAGCGACCATATCCGAGGTGAGGAACGGCCTGAGCGGTTTTCTGCGTCAGGTCCGCAGGGGGGAGACCGTCCTCGTTCTGGATCGGAAGGTCCCGGTGGCCTGCATTGTTCCGCCGGGTCACGTGCCGGAAGACAGCGGCGTGGATTCGCGGGCGACGCGCCTCGAGGCGGCGGGCGTCGTGGTCCGCCAGCGCTCGGGAAGTCCCCTGGACGTTCTGGGACAGCCCGTCCGGTCCGGCGCTCCGGTTCGGGACGCGCTGCTGGAAGAGCGCCGTGACGGGCGATGACGTTCTGGGATACGTCCGCGCTGCTGGCACTCGCGTTCGACGATCCGCGGCGGTCGTTCGCGGTGAATGCGCTCGAGGCCGACGACCGCATGGCGGTGTGGTGGGGCGCATCGGTGGAGTACTTCTCCGCCGTGGCACGACGCGAACGTGAGGGCAGTCTCACGGCGCTACAGCACTATGTCCAGCTCGCGCAGGGCGGCGTCGAAGACGCCGGGCCAGCCGCGGTTCGCCAGCGGGCTGGCCGGGCTCGGGTGGGGCGCGGCGCCGCATCGTGCACCGGCTTGTTCCGCGACGGGACGGACCCGATCGGCCGCGAACCGGCCGATCCCGACCACCACCCTGGGTCGCAGGTGCGCCACGGTCGCCTCCAGCGCCTCGTCGCATATGGAGAACAGCCGCTCGCGTGCCTCGCGGGGGCGCAGCTTGTCGGGGGTGACGTTGCGGCCGCCGTCGTCGAGGAAGCACAGCGGGCAGTAGTTCCAGACGAAGGCGCGCCGGAAGAATTGCTCCGGGGTGCCGCAGCGCTCCCGCGCCCAGCCCCACAGGCGAGCTCCGCTGACCTCCCCGCGGCCGATCCCGAAGCCGAGCACGGGGCGCCGGGGGTGCTCGTGCGCGGGACGGCCCACCGGCGCCTCGATGGCGAGCCAGTCGCGCACCATCGTCACGTCGCCGAACGGCACCCCGGTCTGCGCCATCCCGAACGGGCCGGGATTCATGCCGACGAACAGCATCTCGCGAGGCTCCCCGCCGTAGCGCTCCAGGTAGAGGCGGTGCGGCGCCCAGGCATAGTCGAGCGGCGCGTACGTGTGCGCAACCGGGGCGCCGAAGCGCAGGGCGCGGGTCCGCTTTCGCAAGCGCTCTCCGACCGCTGGCAGCCCGGACATCGCCACAACCCTACCGCAGGCCGGCGGCGCGGGCCGTTTGTGATCCGGAATACGGCTGTCCACCGGTATACTGATGCACTCGTCGTGCCGGCAGATTGCGCCGTCGAGCGCGGCGGTCCGCCGGAGGGTTATGGTTGGGGCGGAAAGCGGAGCCGCGAGGCGACGATTTCCGGGCTCGGTCGTCAGCCGTTTAGCTGAGGAGCTAACGACCATGTCGAAGATGCTGACTGCGCGGCTGGCGGGTCTGGTCGGACTGACTGCGGCGCTGGGCGTGCTGCCGCTTCACGCGGCGTCCGCCGAGGTGCGTGGCGGTCCGTCCGCGGCCGAGGCTCAGGCGCCGGCGCCTGAGCCGCCGTCCCGGGAGCTGTTCGATCGCTACTGCGTCACCTGCCACAACGAACGGCTGCAGACCGCGGGGCTCATGCTCGACCGGCTCGATGTCGGCGACGTCCACGGCAACGCCGAGACCCTGGAGAAGGTCGTCCGCAAGCTGCGTAGCGGGCAGATGCCGCCGGAAGGGCGGCCACGGCCCGATGCGCGGACGATCGACACCTTCGCCGGCGCACTGGAAGCGGCGCTCGACCATGCGGCGACCGTCGATCCGAACCCGGGTCGCGTCGCCTCGCGCCGGCTGAACCGGCTGGAGTACGTCAACGCGGTCCGCGATCTGCTGGACCTCGAGATCGACGGCGAGGCGCTGCTGCCGAGCGACATGGCGGGCTTCGGGTTCGACAACAACGCCGACGTGCTGTCGATCACCCCGGCACTGATGGGCCGCTACATCGCCGCGGCCACCAAGATCAGCCGCGTCGCGGTCGGCAGCCCGGACAACCGGCCGGTCATGCAGGTCTACAAGGTGGGCTACGAGCGGCGCGACGTCCGGCGCAACGAGGACATGCCGTTCGCCACGCACGGCGGGCTGGCGGTGCGCCACACGTTCCCGCTCGACGGCGAGTACCTGTTCGCGATCCGGCTCAAGCGGAACGAGACCATCGAGACCATCGACGGCATCGCGGAGGACGAGCACCAGATCGAGCTGCGAATCGACCACGCGCTCGTCCGGCGCTTCGATATCGGAGGGAAGTTTCCGGGGCCGGACCCGGGGATGCTGATCGCGGTGCCGGAGGACGACGTCGAGGGGCAGCGGCTGCACGAGTACCGGATGACCGCCGACCACGAGCTGGAGATCCGGGTGCAGGTCAACGCCGGGACCCGCCTGGTGTCCGCCGGGTTCACCGATTCGGCGCCCTCGCCGAACGTGCCGGCCGACTTGCCCGGCATCGACATGCTGTACATCTCCGGACCGTTCGACGGAACCGTTCCGGAGGATACGCCGAGCCGGCAGCGCATCTTTACGTGTCGCCCGGCCGGCGCAAGCACCGCGGCCGAAGAAGCGTGCGCCCGCGAGATCATCGGGTCCCTGGCGCGGCGCGCCTACCGCCGGCCGGTGAGCGATGCCGACGTCGACCCGTTGCTGGCGGTCTATCGCGAAGGCCGCGCCGCCCGCGATTTCGAGGCGGGCATCGAGCGTGCTCTCGAGGCGCTGCTGTCGATGCCGAGCTTCCTGTTGCGGGTCGAGCGGCAGCCGGTCGATACCCAGCCGGGCGCAATCTACCGCCTGAGCGAGCTGGAGCTGGCCTCGCGGCTCTCCTTCTTCCTCTGGAAGAGCATCCCGGACGACGAGCTGCTGGACCTTGCGGTTGCCGACCGGTTGAGCGAGCCGGACGTGCTCGCGGCACAGGTGCGGCGCATGCTCGCCGACCGCCGCGCCGTACGGTTCATGAACGACTTCGTGGGGCAGTGGCTGGCGGTCCGCAACATCGACTCGCAGGATCCGGACGGGGCGCTGTTCGCCGGCTTCAACGACTCGCTGCGCACCGCGATGGTGCGCGAGACGGAGCTGTTCTTCGAGAGCCAGGTGCGCGAGGACCGGCCGATCCCGGAGCTGCTGCAGGCGGACTACACGTTCCTGAACGAGCAGTTGGCCCGCCACTACGGCGTGGAGGACGTCTACGGCAGCCGGTTCCGGCGCCATACGTGGAACGACGACCGCCGGCACGGGCTGCTGGGCCACGCGAGCCTGCTGACGGTGACCTCGTACGCCAACCGGACGTCGGTGGTGCTGCGCGGCAAGTGGGTGCTCGAGACGCTGCTCGGCTCGCCGCCGCCCCCGCCGCCGGCCAACGTGCCGCCGCTGGAGGAGAACGACCGGCGCAACCCGACGTCTCTGCGCGAGCGGATGGAGCTGCACCGCAGCAGCCCGGTCTGTGCGAGCTGTCACCGGCGGATGGATCCGCTCGGCTTCGCGATGGAGAACTTCGACGCGATAGGCCGCTGGCGGGAGGACGACGGCGGCGCGGAGATCAACTCGACCATCGAGCTGTCGGGGCGCACCATCGACTCTCCGCGCGCCTTCCGGGAGGCGTTGCTGGCCGAGGGCGACGACGAGTTCATCCGGACGGTGGCGGAGAAGCTGCTGATCTACGCGTTGGGCCGCGGCGTCGACTACTACGACCAGCCGGCCCTGCGGCGGATCGCGCACGAGTTGGGAGAGGACGACTATCGTTGGTCGTCGCTGGTGCAGGCCGTGGTCGCGAGCAACCAGTTCCGGTTGCGGCGGGCGCCGCGTCCGGAGGAGAGCATCACGGCGAATCAGCAGTAGCTTGCGGCGAATCGAGGGCAACGCAATCGACCGGATGGCACGCGCGCTTGCCGAAGGGAGTTCCGGCATGTTCATCACGAAGAAGCATCTGTCCCGGCGCACGGTACTGCGCGGCCTCGGCGCGACGGTTGCGCTGCCGCTGCTCGACGGCATGGTTCCCGCCCTGACCGCCACCAGCCGCACCGCGGCGGCCCCCATCAGGCGGCTGGGCGTCTTCTACGTTCCCAACGGGATGTCGATGCCCTACTGGTTCCCGAAGGCCGCGGGGCCGATGCAGAACCTGCCGCCGACGCTGCAGTCGCTCGACCACATGAGAGAGCGGGTGCTGCTGTGCGGCGGGCTGGACGACGAGCCGGCGAACCTCGTCAAGGGGGGCGGCGACCACGCGCGGTCGGCGGGCACGTTCCTGACCGGGGTGCCGTTCAAGATCACCAACGGCGCCGATGTCTACGCCGCGGTGTCGATGGACCAGATGGCGGCGCGGGAGCTCTCGAAGGAGACCCAGATCGCGTCGCTGGAGCTGGGCATCGAGTCGAACGCGATGGTGGGCAACTGCGACGGCGGCGCAAGCTGCGCCTATACCAACACCATCGCCTGGCGGACGCCCACCACCCCGCTGCCGATCGAGAACGATCCGCGCGCGGTGTTCGAGCGGCTGTTCGGCACCAGCGGCAGCACCGATCCCGAGGCGCGCCGGGAGCGGCTGCGGCGCGACCGCAGCATCCTGGACGCGGTCGGCGCGGAGCTGGCGGACCTCGGGCGGGTCATCGGACCGGGCGACCAGATAAAGCTGGACGAGTACCTGGACGCGCTGCGCGACGTCGAGCGCCGCATCCGGATGGCGGAAGAGCAGAGCGCGCGCGAGCTGCCGGTCGTCGATCAGCCGGTCGGGGTGCCCAACGACTACCAGGAGCACGCCCGGCTGATGATGGATCTGCTGGCGCTGGCCTACCAGACCGACCTGACCCGCATCAGCACGTTCATGCTGGCGCGCGAGGTCAGCGGGCGCGCGTATCCCGAGATCGGGGTTTCCGACTCGCACCACCCGCTGTCGCACCACCAGGACGAGCCGGCCAAGCTGGAGCGGCTGCACAAGATCAACGAGTACCACTTCCGGCAGTTCGCCTACCTGGTCGAGAAGCTCGCGGGGCTTCCCGAGGGCGACGGCAACATGCTCGACTCGACGCTGTTCCTCTACGGGACCGGCATCAGCGACAGCAACACGCACTTCCACGACGATCTGCCGATAGCGCTCGTCGGCGGCAAGGCGGCCGGGATCGAGGGCGGGCGCTACATCCGCTACGCGGACGACACGCCGCTCGCCAACATGCACATCACGATCCTGGAGAAGCTGGGGGTACCGTTGGAGGCGCTCGGGGACAGCACGGGGAAGGTCGACCGGCTTACGGGCGTCTAGGAGCTTGCGCCGCAGGACGCAGCGAAGCGAAGTGCTGCGGCGCAAGGTCATGGGGAGCGGGGGGGATGGGCCGAAACGCCGAGTCAGCGAGGCGTTTCGGGGCGCTAGGACTGACGGGCGAGGAGTGGAAGTGAGGAGTTGCGTTGCGCGCGGGTTGGCACTCGGTCTGGTAGCCGCGGCATCGATCTTCGTCGGTGAGGGCCTGCGTGCGCAGGACGGCCCGAAGCCCTACCCGATCTACACGGCCGATCACCTCGCCGCCACCATGGAGCCGCTCGGCCCGAACTTCAACGCGGCGGTGCGCGCCCTCGAAGCAGGCGACTATCTGGCGGCGAAGGAGCGGCTCGCCCGGGCGCGCGAGCAGATGGCCACCACCATCACCTTCTGGCGGCAGCGCGAGCGGGAAGACGGCATCGGCTTCGTCCGGACTGTGGTTCGAGCGATGGACGACCTCGACGCGGCGATGTCGGTGGACGTCGTCGATGCCGAGGCCGCATCGCGCTTCGCCGCCGACGTGCAGGCGGCCTGCAACGCGTGCCACACGGTCTATCGCGAGCCCGACCCGGAGGGCGGGTTCCGTCTGAAGGCCGAGGCGCTCGAGCGGTAGGTTCCTCCGCGATTGCACGTTCCGGCGCGGCGTCGATGCGGCCTGTCGCCGGGGCCGCGCCGGGGCCGCGCCGGGGCCGCCTCGACATCATGAAACGCCCCTCAACGACACTTGCCGGTCCGCTGGGCTCCACCATCCATGTTCTGCATGCCGATGCCGCCACGGTAGCGGCCCTGGCTGCGCTCGACTGGAACCGATGTTTCCCGCGCGTCTGCCTCGATCCGGTTCGGGGCCTCGTCACGCTGATGACCCCCTCGCGCCTGCACGACGACCTGTCGGAGATTCTCTCGCACATCGTGGATACCGCGGGTTCCGCGGTTTCCGGAGCTTCCAAGGGCCTCCGCACTACCCGCCTCCGCGGCCGCGGCGATCCCCCCGGCACCGGCCTGGAGCCGGACTGCGCGTTCTACGTCGGCGAGCGCGCCCGGGGCTATCAGGCGGCTCTCGTAGCGGGCGAGCCGGCAGCCGATGCCTTTGTGGAGAACACCGCGCCCGATCTCGTGGTGGAGGTGGAGATCACCAGCGCCGACGAGGGCAAGATCGAACGTTACGCGGAGTTGGGCGTGCGCGAGCTGTGGCGGCTGCATGGCCGCAAGGGGACCCGCGATCTGCGGGTCGACTTCCTCGCGCTTCGATCCGGAGAGGATCCGCGCCCAGTCCGTGCATCGGACGTCCTCGGCGGTCTGACGTCCGATGACGTCCGCGAGGCGGTAGATGGCGTTCGGTTCAGCATGACCGTTCAGGAGCGAATCGACGCTGTCGCTCGCATCGTGCGCCGCCGGCAGGGTGCCAGCGTGCGGGTGCGTGAGGCGGACGCGCCGTACGCCGCCCGTTCCGGTTGACGAGCACCGCCGCGCGGTCGGACCTCCTGCCTGGGCATCCGTTCAACGGGCACGCAGCACGAAAAACTCGTAACCGTAGCAATCCGCGTAGGCGCCCCAGACGTCGATCTCGCGCTGACACTGGTCCGCCAACTCCTGTGCGTCCGGCGCGTCGGCGTAGCGCTTGCGGAATGCGGTTACGTTCCCCTGGAGGGGCCTGTAGTAGTCGTCCCACCAGGCCGACGCCGGAAGCGGAAAGTGGCCCACCGTCTCGAACCCGCAATCATCGATGGCCTCCAGAAGGGCGGACGTCTCGCGGATCGCGGGGTACTCCTGCCTCCAGAACGCCGCGCATTCCTGCGGCGGGTTCGGCCTGGTCCAGCAGACTTCGGTCAAGGCGACGTGACCGCCTGCGACGAGCAGGCGGCGCCAGTGCCGCAGGGCCTCTTCCACGCCCATGATGTAGATCGCGCCCTCGCACCAGATCAGGTCGAAAGAGGCCTCCGCGAAGTCCAGATGCCGCATGTCGCCAACGCGAGCCTCGACGCGGTCGGCCAGACCGAGACGACGGGCTTCCTGATTCAGGACCTCGACGAACGGTCGATGGTTGTCCACGGCGACGACGCGGACCGGTGCGTTCTGCGCCAGGACCCGAGTCTGGCAGCCAGTCCCGCAGCCTACGTCCAGGACGCGGGTGTCGGGCCCGATGTCCGGGACCAGGGCGAGGGCCCGGAGCGTGCTCGCGGCATCTCCCGGTCCCTGTCGGGGCAGTCCGCTGAACAACTCGAAGAACAGCGCGGTCGGGGTGTCTTCCGCCATTGCGCTTCGAGGGTAAGCGTGGTTGCGCGGCTACTTCAGGCCGTGCCGCGCCTTGAACACGGGCCAGTTGCGCTTCAAGTCGAGGAATGCATCGAGGTCCCCGCACAGCAGGAACGGGTTGGTCCGCTTCTCGATCGCCAGGGTGGAACTCGGCCGCACGCCGTAGTCGTGCCCCGGCCAGACGGTGGCGTCGTCGGGAAAGGTGTCGACGACACGCTGAAGACTGTTCCACTCGGTCGCCGCGTCCTCGTCGGTCCCGGTGCCGCCCACCTTGCCCACGAACACGAGGTCCCCCGTGAAGAGCAGCCGGTGTGTCGGTTCGTAAAGGACGAGGTGGTCCGCCGCGTGTCCCGGCACGTGGAGGCAGTCGAGCGCCAGCGCGCCGATCTCCAGCAGCGCCCCCTCGTCGAGCCGGACGCTCGGGTCGACCGGACAGGCGGGATGGGCGGCCACCGCCGCCCCGGTCAGCCGCACGGCCTCCGCGTTTCCCTCCGTGTGGTCGGGGTGTCCGTGCGTGTTGACGACATGGGTTACCGTGAGCCCCTGCGCGGCGGCTCGCTCAACCATCGTGCCGGGCGAATAGGAGGGGTCGATCAGGACGGCGGCCTGCGCGTCGCGGTCGCCGAGGAGGTAGCCGAAATTCCGGTCGCCGCCGGTGCGAATCTGTTCAAATACAAGCTTCACGATTGTATATTTTATGATCCGCGCGGGCGCGCGGTTCCGGCGTGTGGGCCACGACGCAGCCGGGCGTCGCCTGGGCCGCCGGAAAGCACCCGGGAATACCGATAGCGGAGAGCTTGGGCGGCAGAGCAATCACGAAGAAAGGGAAGCCTGAACCATGCGCAAGAGTCTTCTTGTCATCGCTGTGGTAGTCGCATCCGGCCTGTTCACCGGGCCGGCCCTGCTGGAGCAGACGTCGGGTCCGTACGAGGCGGTCGACGGCTGGCTGAAGCCGTTCGCGGAGGACGGCTACGCGTTCGGGTCGCCGACGGGGGTCTTCGCCGAGTCGCCCGACCGGATCTTCGTCGTGCAGCGCGGCGAGATCCGCCTGCCGGATCCGGTCCCGGACGGCTTCACCGGCTACGTCGGCTCGATCGGCCTGAACGCGCTCGAGGCCGGGGAGAACCGCGTGTGGCGGAACTCCATCTTCGTGGTCGATGGCGACGGGAACCTGATCGACGCCTGGACGCAGTGGGACGAGATGTTCGAGGGGGGCGCCGGCCCGCACAAGATCAAGATCAACCCGTTCGACGCGGACCGCAAGGTCTGGGTGGTCGACGAGACCAACCACCAGGTGCACGCCTTCTCGAACGACGGGTCCGAGCTCCAGATGTCGCTGGGGGCCGGCGGACCGGGTGACGACGAGGCCCACTTCAACCGCCCGCAGGACGTGGCGTTTCTCGAGGACGGTTCGATCTTCGTTGCCGATTCCGACAACTCGCGCGTCGTGAAGCTCGATGCCGAGGGCAACTTCGTCACCTCGTGGGGCGTGCAGGGCAACGGCCGCGGCGAGTTCGACGCGGTGCACGCGGTGGCCACCGACAGCATCGGCCGCATCTATGTCGCCGACCGCAACAACGATCGGGTGCAGGTGTTCAACGAGACGACCCGCTCGGTGTGGTACCACCCGAACATCTCGCCGATCGCCACCTGGCCCGGCTTCGAGTTCCCGAACGACATCTACGCCACGGGCTACGAGGTCTGGATCGCCGACAACATGCCGACGCGCATGGTCAAGCTCGACTGGAACGGCAACCCGCAGTTCGAGTTCGACGCGGCGGGCGAGGGGCTTGGGCAGTTCCGCGAGCTGCACCAGTTCTCGGTCGACGCCGACCGCAACTTCTACGGCGTGGACAACGTCCTCGGCCGGGTGCAGAAGCTCGTTCCGAGCGCAGGGGCGAGCTTCACGGAGTTGATGGGGCGGCCGGATCCGGCACTCCGCTAGGAGTCCGCCAGGCGCGGCGCAATTCGCACAGGGGCCTGCTCGCGCGGTACGCGGGCAGGCCCCTGTCGTGTCCCGGCGATCGAACGGTTCGCCGGCTCGTCGGCGCCGCAGGAGTCTCGCGCGGCACCGCCCCGCGCGAGAGGACGAAAGACACCCATGAGCAAAGACCTGCACGACACCGGAATGGCGATTCGCCGACGCGTGCTCGGCGACGACTACGTCGACCGCGCCCTGGCCGGGGCGGACGCGTTCAACGAGGAGTTCCAGCGGCTCGTGACCGAGTACTGCTGGGGCAAGGTCTGGGGACGGTCCACCCTGACCGACCGGCAGCGCAGCCTGATCAACCTCGGGATGATCTCGGCCCTGAACCGTAGCGCGGAGTTCAAGACGCACGTGCGCGGTGCGCTCCGCAACGGCTGCACGGTGGCCGAGATCCGCGACACGCTGCTGCAGGTCGCGGTCTACTGCGGCATTCCCGCCGGCGTCGAGGCCTTCCGGCTGGCGCGCGAGGTGCTGGAGGCCGAAGGGGTCGCGATCGAATAATCCCGTGTACCGGCACGCGGCGACCGCACGGTGCAGCACCCGCGCGGGGGGTGATCGTGCACTCCGCGCTATTGCGGCACGTACGCGGGAGCGGGTCCGGCGAACTGGACGGATTCGTTCCCGGACGGCGCGCTCCCGAACATGCGGGCGGCCCGCTCGTTGACGGTCGGCGGAGAGCCGCTCGTCAGCACCAGCCAGTCGGACACGACCCCCGCGTCCAGCGGTCCGATCCGCAGCTCCGCGACGTCGTCGACCGCCTCGCCGAACGCGCTTTCCTCCAGCGCGCGCCACTCGACGCGCACGGACGTGTCGCCCTTGTTGGTGAGCCGGTAGCGGTATTCGTAGCCGTCCGCGGTTCGCTCGACCTCCGACTCGAAGATCACGTTGACGTAGTACCACAGCTCGTACTCGACGTCGAACGCGCGCGTTCCGCGCGAGGTCACGAGGGGCTCCCAGGTCTCCGCCTGCTGCGCGCCGCCGGGCGATCCGAGCGCCAGGCAGGCCAGCGCTCCAACCACGAACGCCGCGGCGAAACGGCGGCCGCCGGTGGTGGGGATGACATGCCGGTCACGCGGTGCGCAATGGGCAGACATGCGCCCATTCTACACAGCAGCGATGCGGGTGTCGTCGCCGCTGGTGGAGACCTGCGGTCGGCGCGCAGGCCGGCCCGAATCGACGACGAGCGTGCCGTGAGGCTCGCGGTGGCCGGCGGAACCAACCGCCGTGTGCGGGGTCGAATACTGCAGTGACTCCTGGACGCCGCGGCCGGAGGCCACGGGAGGTTCCGTTCGCGTCGGGGAGGTTGGGGAGGAAGTCATGGCAAGGACTCTCTACCGTTGTCTGTGGGTATTGGCGCTCGCCGCCGGGATTGCCGCGGCCGGTTGTTCCGGGGCGACCGCCGACGCACACGAGGTGCTGCGCCTCGTCGACGTAACGACCGCCTGGCTTCCGACCGAATCGGAGGCCGGCAACAGGATTGTGCCCGTGCTGTCGTTCCGGCTCGAGAACACCGGGAGAGCGCCGCTGGGCGTGATGCAGGTCAATGCGATCTTCCGCCGCTCCGGAGAGGAGCTGAACTGGGGCAGCGTCCTCGTGCGGGCGGTGGGGCGGGAAGGGCTCGCCCCCGGGGCGTCGGCCGGTCCGTTCACGCTTCGATCTGAGCGGGGCTACACCGGCCCGCAGTCGATCGACGCGCTGCTGACGCATCGCGAGTTCGTCGACGTCTCGGTCGAGCTGTTCGTCCGGCATCGGGCCGCCCGCTGGGCGCGTCTCGGCGCCTTCGATGTCGACAGGCGACTGTTGCCGCTGGCGCGTGTCGGCTGAAGCGCCGTCGCCGTTGTCGTGGTCCCGGTCGAGATGTCGCCCTGACATTGCCGTCTTCCCGGCGTCCGACTAGACTTGCCTGTTCCACAGGTGTCGTCGGAAGATGTCTGGCTACCGACACTACGCGGGGTTCCATCGTGGGCTGCTGGCCCTGGCATGGCTCGGTCTCGGGCTTCCCGGGGCGCCCGCCGCGCAACCCGCCGATGCGGTTTTCGTCGTCCCGTTCTCGAACCTGAGCCGGCAGCCCGCGGACGCCTGGATCGGCCGGGGGATTGCCGAGACGGTGTCGAGCGACCTGCCTGGGCTGGGCGTGCGCGTGGTCGTGGTCGGCGATGACGCGCCGCCACGCGGCGCGCGTGATGGCCGGTACCGGAACGACGAGGCCCTGGCCGCCGGCCGCCGGCTGGGCGCGCGGTGGCTCGTGGCCGGCGCCTATCAGCGTGTCGGCGATCTGCTGCGCATCACCGCGCGGCTCGTCGACGTGACGACGGGCGAGGTGCGCGGCAGCACCCGGATCGACGGATCTCTCGCGGGTCTGTTCGACGTGCAGGACCGGATCGTCGCGACGCTCGCCGATACGCTGCTCGCCGAGCGCCCTGCGGCCGCGGCCACGGCGTCGGCCGGGTCGTTCCCGGAACCGGCCGCAGAGCGGATGGGGTCGGTTACCGGTCCGGTCGAGCCCGCGACTCCTCGTCGGGGCGGCGGCAGCACCGGCCCGTTCGGTGCCGGCACCCGCACCGGGAGTCCCGCCGCCGGCGGAACCGGCGTGACCGGCATGCTCGATCTGGAAGCCGCGTTCGGTGACGCCGTTCCCGGCAACGGCGGTAACGGCGGCGGCAACGGGAATGCCGATGGCGACGGGAGCGGCGCACCCCAACCACGACGTGCGTCCGGTGTGTCCGCGCCTCGCCCCGGCGGCGGCTTCGCCGCGGCGCCGTTCGCACGCAAGCAGGTCACGATCGGCCGCGCAGCGCAGCCTCCGAACCTCGACGGCCGGCTCGACGACGCGGTGTGGGAGACGGCGACGCATGTCGACGAGTTCGTCCAGATTGCGCCGGTGGAGGGCGCCCCGGGAACGGAGGCGACCGAGGTCTGGATGGCGTACGACCGCGACAACCTCTACTTCGCGTTCCACGTCCACTACACCGACCCGGGCATGATCCGCGCCAATCGGGCCGACCGGGACGAGATCGGCGGCGACGACCGCATGTCGGTGCTCTTCGACACGTTTCTCGATCAGCAGCGGGCGTACCAGTTCAGCGTGAACGGCTACGGCGTCCAGAGCGACGAGCTGGTCAATGCCGACGGCAGCCGCGGCGCGTCGCGCAGCCGGTCGCCGCAGCAGTCGCGCTCAGGCGGCGGCGGCCGGGGCGGTCGGTCGGGCGGCGGCGGCAGCGGGTTGAGCAACTCGGGGCAGTTCGGCATCCGCGGCGACCGTTCGTGGAACGCGCTCTACGAGACGCGCGGCCGGATGGTCGAGGACGGCTGGACGGCCGAGATGGCGATCCCGTTCAAGAGCCTTCGCTATCCCGCGCTCGCGGGGGAGGGCGGCCGCCGCTGGGGCTTCCAGATCACCCGCGTGATCCGCGGCAAGTCCGAGGCGCAGTCCTGGTCGCCGATTTCGCGCGGCGTCGCGGGGCAGTTGACGCAGTTCGGGGTCCTGGAAGGGCTCTCGGATCTGTCGCGCAGCCGCAACCTGGAGATCCTGCCGGAGCTGACCGGCGCCCGGCTCGGCGCACTCGACACGTCGAACGGGGCGTTCGACAACCAGGATCCGTTCGGCGACATCGGCGTGAGCGTCAAGTACGGCATCACGCCGAACCTGACCGCGGACATGACCTACAACCCCGACTTCTCGCAGATCGAGTCGGACCAGCCGCAGATCGAGACGAACCAGCGCTTCGCGCTCTTCTATCCCGAGCAGCGCCCGTTCTTCCTCGAAGGGCAGGAGATCTTCCAGACCGCCACGCCGCTGACGCTGCTGCACACGCGGACCATCGTCGACCCGCGCTTCGGCGGCAAGCTGACCGGGAAGGTCGGCAGGACCACCCTGGGCGTCATCGTCGCGGACGACGAGGCGGCCGGCCGCCTGGACGACAGCGCCGACTCCCGCTTCGGGACCACCTCGCAGACGTTCGTCGGGCGGGCGCGCTACGACCTGTACTCCGAGTCGTACGTGGGCGCCATCATGACGGCGCGCGAGTTCGGCCAGGACTACAACCGCGTGGGCGGCATCGACGGGCGCTTTCGGCTGGGACGCACGCACCGCTTCAGCTTCATGGGCGTCGCCTCGGAGACGCAGAGCACGGAGTACGGCTTTCTCCGGGGGCCGGCGTTCGAGGCCGACTTCACGCGGCAGGGGCGGAACCTGAGCTACGGGGCCGCCTACGGCAGCGTCGATCCGGAGTTCTGGACCGAGACCGGCTTCCTGCCCCGCTGGAACCTGCGCCAGGCGACCGCCAACGTGGGCTACCGCTGGTGGCCGGAATCGACCCTCATCACCTGGGGACCGACGGTCAACTACCTGCGCCTGTACGATCACGTGGGCGTGCTGCAGGACGAGCAGATCCAGGGCATGGCCAGCTTCCAGTTCCGGCACAACATCTCGGTGACCGCCAACGTCAACCGCGATCTCGAGCGCTTCGAGGAGGCGGACTTCCGGAAGGGCGGATACGGCTTCTACGGCGTGATCAGCTCGCGGCTCGTCTCGGTGGTCGGCGGCCTCAACCGGGGCGACGGAATTCTCTACAGCTACGACGGTTTCACGAACCCGCTGACCGCCAGCCCCTACCAGCGTGCGATTCTCGGCGAGTCGACGACCGGCAACTTCCTGATCAGCGGCAGGCCGTCGTCGCGCTGGCGATCGGATCTGACCGGCATCTTCAGCCGGCTCGTCGACCCGACCGCCGCGGCCGAGGTGGTCGACGTCAAGATCTTTCGGACGCGCACCACCTACCAGTTCACCGACCGGCTGCTCCTGCGCTATATCCTGGAGCACAACACGTTCGGCAGGACGCTGGGGAACAACCTGCTGATGACCTATCGCATCAACGCGGGGACGGTGGCGTTTCTCGGCTACGACGACCGCTACCGGCAGGGCCGGCGCATAGACGAGCTCCTGTTTCCGACCGCGGCGCTGCAGCGGACGAACCGTGCGTTATTCGGCAAGCTCTCGTATCTGTTCCGCTACTAGGTCTGCGTCGAAGAGCATGATGTCGACGAAGACACAGTGAACCAGGCGGGACCCCGGTTGGGGGTTTCCCCACGAAGGAGACGGACGATGAAATCAGTAGCTGTTCTCGGGGTTTCGGCGTTGTTGGTGCTTGGCGGCGCGGCGGTCGCGTCCGCGCAGCTCACGGCGGCGAGCGAAGGACCCGTGGTCTACGGTCACCACCACCTGATCGTGACCGACGCGGCGGCGCACAAGCGGTTCTGGGCCGATACCCTCGGCGGGGTGCCGACCCCGTTCGGGCAGTCGGAGATCTACAAGTTCGCGAACGTGCTGGTGTTCGCGCGCGAAGGCGAGCCGACCGGCGGCACCAAGGGGACCACGGTCAACCACATCGGCTTCTGGGTGCCGAGCGTGCGCGCCGCACTGGCGAAGGTGCGGGGGGCGGGGTATCCCATCGTCACCCGCCAGGAGCTGCCGCCGGCCGTGGCGGTGATCGACCAGATGGCCTACCTCGCCGACCAGGACACCTACATCGCCTACGTGATGGGGCCGGACGGCGTGAAGGTCGAGCTGGTCGAGAATCGGACGCAGGCCGAGCCGATCGCGCTGCACCACATCCACTTCGACGCCAACGACGTCGACGCGATGAAGGCCTGGTACGTCGACATGTTCGGCGCGGCGCCCGGGATGCGCGGCTCGTTCCAGGCGGCCGACCTGCCCGGCGTGAACCTGACCTACTCGCCGAACTCGGCCGAGCTGGACGGCACCCAGGGGCGCAGCCTCGACCACATCGGCTTCGAGGTGGACGGCCTCGAGGCGTTCTGCCGGGAGCTGGAAGCCAAGGGCGTCACGTTCGACCGCCCGTACCAGGAGATCGAGGCGCTCGGCATCGCCATCGCCTTCTTCACGGATCCGTGGGGCACCTACATCGAGCTCACCGAAGGGCTGGACAAGTACTGATGGCCTGTCACCGCGCGCGGCGCCGCCTCGCAGGTCTGCTGCTGCTGGCGGCGCTCGCGCCGGGCGCCGCTTCCGCCCAGCGTCCGGTGCACGTCGACCCGCTGCTGCTGGAGCAGTACGTCGGGCAGTACCAACTGTCGGCGAGCTACGTCCTGAGCATCCTCGTGGACAACGACCGGCTGTACGTGCGTGCCCCGAACCGCGGCACGCGGCTGCTCGTGCCCACCTCGGAGACGGAGTTCATCGAGGTGGAGTCGGGGCTGCGCATCACGTTCCGCATCCGCGCCGACACGCGCCGGGTCGACCACCTGGTCTTCGAGCAGTCCGGGTACGGCCGGCGCGCGGACCGGATCTCCGCCGAGGTCGGCGTCGACCCGGCCACCCGACCCGCGCTGGCACTGCCCGCGGCGACGCTGGACCGCTACGTCGGGCGGTACGAGGAGCAACCCGGTTTCGGCCTCGCCATCACGCGCGAGGGCGGTCAGTTGCTCGCGCAGGTGACGGATCAGGACGCGGTCGCGATCTTCGCGGAGTCGGAGACCGATTTCTTCTATCGCGACCGCAACGCCCGCATTTCCTTCCGCGTGGAGGGCGACGCCGTCCAGGCGCTCGTGTGGCGCCAGGGCGGGGCCGCCCTCGAGATGCGCCGGTTGGACTGAGATCCGCCCTTCCCGCAGGCGGACCCCCGGCCTCTCCGCATACGTCATCTCGGGCGGGGGCTCGCCACGGACGGGAGCGCGCGGGTTGCCTGCCGCCCCTGATTCTTCCTGCCGGTCCGGGTCCTCTCACGCTACTTCCCGTCGGGCGCTCCTCGCGGCGCTGCAGAACGGCTCCATACCGGCCTTGAGTATTACTTGTCGCTGGACAGCATCGAGGGGCAGTTCTTGCTCTCACTTGTCCGTGGAATCGCTTATTTGAGCCGTTGACCGTTCTTCTCGCGGCTCCTACCATCGAGTCCGAGCGTCGCTCACAGGCGCGCAAGCGCGGAGGAGAAGATGGCGGTACGGAATGCGGGTGGGCTGACGCGGTCGAATGAGATGACCAACCCGGAGGACTCCATCTTCGTCCGCATCCCCGACCGGGGATGTGCGTGCCCGGCAGCCTGTCTGGGCTTCTCGCGACGCCGGGTCGTGTGCTGAGCGGTAGGGGATCCAATCCGATGCGTCCGGTGCCTGAATCACATCTTCGTGGCGGTGGCGCTCGTTGGCCGCGATCAGGCGGTCTACGCAACCTTCAGTCCGACACTACTGAATTCCGGCATCCCCGGCTCCTCCCTGCAGCAGCACGGACAAGAAGAGATGGGGTACGCGAACGTTCCGTCGTCGGCGGCCTGCAGCCGTTCGCGTGGACGAAGGGCGCTGACGACAGCGGCGGCAGGAGCGGCGGATTCGCGCGCCGGGCGCTTGCGCCCCACGGGGGGCAGAATGTTCTGGCGAACCATTGCCCGGGACACAAGGGGTTCTCTGCATCGTGACCGCGCTCATTCTGACGGTCATCGTCCTCTTCGCGTCTCTCGAACTGTTCGACTATCGGTTTCCGCAGTTCGCGATCATCCCGATCTATCTGGTCTGGAGCGTACTCCTCTGGACGACGAGACGATTGGTGCGGCGGAGCAGGCCGACGCCAATCGCCGGGCACGACGACGAGTCCGCCGTGGACCGTACACATTGGCCGGTCTCCGGTCCGATCAGCCGCTTCGGACCCTGCGGCCTCGTTGCGGCCTTCTACTCGACACAGTTGTTGTGCCTGTTCAATCCGTTTCAGCTCATGGAACTCGTTCGACAGGCGGTTGGCAACGCAACGCTGGCCGGACGCGCGAAGCGCAGCGGCGACGACGGGCGGGGCTACGAAACGCGGGTCGTCTACACCTTGCCGTTCGACGGCGAGTGGCTGGTGGTCAACGGCGGCAGCACGCCGAAGACCTCGCATTCATGGGACGTTCTGGGACAACGATTCGCGCTCGACTTCGTGCAGGCGGACGGAGGATTTCGAAGTCACCGCGGCCGGGGAACGAAAGCGGAGGAGTACTTCTGCTTCGGCCGCGACATCCGCGCGGCGGCCGGCGGAACCGTCGTTGGCGTGGAAGACCGCGTACATCAGGGGTTCCTCGGCTGGGGCGTCTGCGACTTCACGGCTCGCAGCTTCGTCGGCAATCACGTGGTCGTCGCGCATGCGGAGGGCGAGTTCGGACTGTACGCGCACCTCGTCCGGGGCAGCGTCGCCGTCGCGCCCGGCGACCGGGTGCGCCGCGGCCAGATCCTCGGCCGTTGCGGCCACACCGGTCACAGCACCGAACCGCACCTCCATTTTCACCTGCAGGACTCGGCCGACCTCTTCCGGGGCATGGGTCTGCCGGTGCGTTTCTCGCATCTCGTCGTTGACGGGGAGGTCGCCGACCGCGTGCTCCTCCGCGCTGGACATCGCGTGCGGGCGCGACCGGCGGTCACCGCAGCGTCGAGTGGGCAATCCGGTGAAATCGATCACCCGTCGCCGCGGCGACACGCCGACTTCCGTACCGCCGACGACTCCCGTCAGTCCCCGGCGAGCTCCTCGTAGACCGCGGTGAGGAACCGCTGCGGGTCGCCCCACTTGGCCTCGTAGTCGGAGGTCGGCCCCGCGGCCAGCACCTCGTCGTAGCTGGCGCCGTCATCGACCAGCGCCGTCACCTTCGCCGCGACGTCGATGATCATGTCGCGGAACTCGATGACGTCCGCGCGGCCCGACACCACGCCGTGCCCCGGCACGATCTTCGTGTTCGGACCCGCGATGCCGGCCGCGATGCCGAGCGCCTCGATGGTCCCGTCGAGCGTTCCGCCGTTGCCGCGGTCGATGACCGGGAAGGCGACCGTCCGGAACACGTCGCCGAGGTGCAGCACGTCCGAGCCCTTGAAGTGGATGAAGGTGTCGCCGTCGGTGTGGGCCGGCGGAACGGGCAGCAGTTCGACCTCCTCGCCGTTCAGGTGGATCCGGATCGCGTCGCTGTAGGTCAGCACCGGTAGCGCGATGCCGGGCAGGCTCTCGGCCAGCCGCAGCCGGACCCGGTCCTGGGCCAGGATGTCGACGCCCATGCGCCCCATGTTCTCGTTGCCGCCCGTGTGGTCGCCGTGGACGTGGGTGTTGATCAGGAAGCGGATGTTGCCGTTCGAGATGCCGTTGATCGCCTCGACGATGCGGTCGGTCAGCGGCGCGAACTGGTCGTCGATCATCACGACGCCGTCGTCGCCGATCGACAGGCCGATGTTGCCGCCGCGTCCCGCCAGGTAGTGGACGGTGCCTGCGACATGGTGCGTCGAGATCTCCACCGCGTCCCAGTCGACGGCCTGCTGGGCGCGAGGGTTGAAGCCGACGATGAACACCGCCGCGACTACGAACGTGGCGCCGACGAGCATGCTGCGATTCATGGGCGTTCCCTCCAGAACGAGAAGACGGTCGGGCCTGTGCGAACGTTGACCGGAGCGCGTCCGGTCCCGGCGATCATACGGTCGAACTGCATCGGGTCGTGAACGCCTGCGGCGCCGCTTGGTCGGGCCGGAAGTCTGCGCCGTGTATCTGCGCCGTGTAACGGTGCAGATCTTCTGGAGAGGCCTGGTTGGGCGGCAAACGGAGCCGTAGGCGACGCTTGGTCGGGCCGGAAGTCTGCGCCGTGTAACGGTGCAGATCTTCTGGAGAGGCCTGGTTGGGCGGCAAACGGAGCCGTGGGCGACGTTTGTCGGGCTATAGTGAGATGGCTGTTTTCCCGGCAGGAGGATCCAGTGAGCGCCACGACATCACACGCAACACGCCGTCGGGCTTCCGATCGGCGCCGTTTCCTGAAGCAGGCCATCGGCGCGGGCGCCACGCTGGCGGCAACCGGGGTGGGAGGCGGCGTCGGCCGCGCCCAGGCGTCGGATCGGTACGTGCGGTTCGATCATGTCTCTTTCCCCATGCGCAACACCGGGGCCATGCTGGCTTTCTACCGTGACCTCGGCTTCGAGGTGATGGAGGGAGACCGCATCTGCTCGGTGCACTTCGGCGACGCCAAGATCAACCTCCACCGGCCCGAGATTTGGGAGAGCGGCGAGTTTACGCTGCGGGCCCCGCGGGCCGTGCCGCCGTGCGGCGACTTCTGCGTCGTCTGGGGCGGCAGCGCGGCCGAGCTGGAGCTGACGTTCGAGCGGGTCGGTGCGGTGGTCATCGAGACGGGGCCCCGCCAGGGCGGCCGCAACGGCGGCGTCGACACCGGGACGAGCCGCTACATCCGGGATCCGGACGGGAACCTGCTCGAGTTCATCATCTACCCGTGAAGCGGGGCGTCGCCCGGCGCGCGGTGGGTCTGCGCGCCGGCTGTGTCCGGGCCACCGCGCGCCGGGCCGTGGGAACCACCGCCCTCCGGCAGGGACGACGGCCGCCCGGCGACGCTACAGGCCCGACGCCAGCGTGATCAGGCCGAGCACGAACAGGACCGCCACGCCGGCGACCAGTGCCTTCGCACCGAAGTCGGACGCTCCCGGGCTCAGCGCGTTCAGCAGCCCCACCGCCGCCGCACCGGCCATCCCGAGCGCCGCGATGCCGAGCAACCCGAAGAACAGGTTCGCCAACGCCAAGGTCACCATCTCGCTCACGCGACACCTCCCGCGGCAATCCGGACGGCCGGGGCGGCCGCCGGGAGAAGGACTGTAGCACGGCGGCCGCGGCGGGAGGAATCGGTCCACGACGTTTCCCGGCCGCGCGCCGCCGGGCGGCGGAGGCAGCGGGCTTGGCAGAAGCGCCGTCCTCGGCGCATTATCGGCGCATGCGCCGCCGCCTCATCGTCGATACCGACTCGGCC
>CATQHX010000066.1 GCA_958296065.1 Vicinamibacterales bacterium
CGATGGCCGTCATCACGCGGTGCTGCGCAGTGGACAGAACGGTTCCGACCTGGGCTCGGAAGGCGTCGCCGTAGCGGCGGAAGACCTCCCCCACGGTGCGGGTGGGGCGCGGCACCGAGTGTCGCTCACTTCGACGGGGCGCGTCGGGAAGTAGGCCGTGGGAGCAGGTCCAGCGGGCTCGCGGTCGAGCAGACCGTGGTGGTCGCGACCCGCAGGTAGCGCGAGGTGGTCTGCAGACTCCGATGCCCGAGCAGGAGCTGAATGGTGCGCAGGTCGGTGCCGGCCTCGAGCAGGTGGACCGCGAAAGTATGGCGAAGCAAGTGCGGCGTGACGGCCTTGCCGAGGCGCGCGCGCCTTGAGGCATGCTGACAGGCAAGCTGGACCGCGCTGCGTGTGATCGGCGCCTCGGGCCGTTCGCCGGGAAAGAGCCAGTGCCGGGGCCGTTGGACCTTCCACCAGGAACGCAGAATGGCGAGCAGCTTCGGCGACAGCATCACGTAGCGGTCCTTCTGACCCTTGCCCTTCGCGATGCGCAGCACCATCCGTTCGCTGTCGATGGCGGACACGGTGAGGGCAATGGCCTCGGAGATGCGCAGGCCCGGCGGCGTAGCAGGCGGTCAGGATCGTGTGATGCTTCGCGGGCTTGACCGCATCGAGAAACTGGACGACTTCCTGCGGGCTGAGCACGACCGGCAACGACTGCGGCTTCTTCGGCGCGGGGATCACGTCGTCGAAGGACCATCGCTTCCGAAGCGTGACCCGATACAGGAAGCGCAGCGCCGACACGGCGACGAGCAGCGAGCTCGTTGCCAGTCCGCGTTCGGTGGCCAGATAGACCTGGTAGGCCTGGTAGGCGCGGATCTGCTCGGGACCGAGCCGATCCGGGGACCGGTCGAAGTAGCGGGCGAACCGCGCGACGGTCTCGACGTACGCGCGTTGGGTGAACGGCGACAGCCGTCGCACCTGCATGTCTTCGAGCATGCGTTGACGAAGGGATGTCATCGGACGCTCCTCTGCGAAGGGCCTGGGGGATTCCAGGCGCTCGCCGAGCAGCGTAGGCGGAGCTCACGAGGAGCTGCGGCGGTCGGAAAATGTGGACGGTTGGGTCAGTGGTGGCGGGTCGACTGAGCGCCTACCGCCGTGGCGGTTTCGTTCACTCTGCAGTATGACCAGCATCGCGTTATGACAAGTGACCGTTCGGCGAGACGGCGGCGGTCGGGATCCAGCACGCCGTCTGCTTGTCATAATCAGAGGCTCCCCAGGAAGGCCAGCAGCGAGGAATCGGCCTTGAACCGCTGCGTTCTTTGGCCGAGCGGCTCGAGTTTTCTCAGGGCGTCTTCCTTGAGTTGCAGGTCCGCCTCGACGTATTGATGGGTGGTCTCGAGTTCTACTCCTTCGTCGCCGACAACTACGCCCCGTTCTACAGCCGTCCGGTCGAGTGCACCGACCGCGACGCGCCCTTCGTGCTCGACGGCGTGCTCTACCACGAGAGCGACCTCAACCTCGAAGAGCACTACACCGACACCCACGGCTACACCGAGATCAACTTCGCCGCGTTCGGCATGGTCGGCATGCGGTTCTGTCCCCGCATCCGCAGCCTCCACCGCCAGCGGATCTATTGTGCCGACCCGGCCCGCGACCACGGCGTCCTCGAGCCGGTCCTCCAGCGCGGCCGTCGGGCGGTGAACTGCCGCCTCATCGCCGAGCAGTGGGACGCAGGTCGAGCTCTGCCGATGCCGCCGCCGCCGGTCGCGGCCGAACACCGAGCGCTCGGCGCGCCATACCCTGACAGCCGGTGTTCCCGGCCCGAGGATTTCGACGGGTCGATCCCCGACGTCGCCAACACCGTCTCGATGTCGGACTTCTCCAGAGGCAGCGCCGCGCATCTGCTATACTCTAAGTGTTGAGGCGAGAGGGCATTCTCCCACTCGCCAGCACAGACACGCGGTAGCCGTCAAACGGCTTCCGTCTTTCGGGCCACGAAGGCCCTGGAGGTTTAGTGTGACTGTAGCGAGTAGTTCGTCTGATCCCTCCGAACGCATCGCCGTAGCGTTCAACGCTCTCATCGCATCAGGTAAGAGCATCAACGATGCCTCGGGTCAACTCGCCAAGCCGATCGCGTTCTTGGAGAAGTCCCTGCAGCGTCTGAATCTCGGTGTCGCTTGCTGGACGATGATAAACAGCGGTACCGAAGGAGAAGACCACTACTGGAGCCGAGAAGTTGGCTACAGCCGGATTAACCGCCGTTGGTGCTTGGCCATTCGTACGATTGAGGGCCCTGAACACAACCCGGAGCGGATGTCTCTCGAGGAATGGCCCTTTAGCGATGCACCACGCCACCTGCGCGTCAAAGCCGTCGATAAGCTTCCTGACCTGATTGAGGCCCTCGTAAAGGCCACTGATGCCACGGCGAGTAGGCTGAAGAAACAAGTCGCGCCGGCCCAAGAATTGGCGGCCGCGGTGAACGGACTCATCAACCCGACGGACAAGTGAGGGCGAGATGGGAACGCTGTTCATCGTGGTACTTGTGTGTCTGCTCGCTGCCTGTATCGTTGGTGTCGGGGCCTTTGCGTGGTTGGGCTACGGCCGGGTGAAGGCCGGATTCAACATCGGACGTTCGGGGTTCTATATCGAGGCTGACGACTTGTCGGTGCAACCGTCTGGAGGTGGCGCTTCGGCATCAAGCGTACGGAGGCCGGCGAGTTCTTCGACGAGCTGCAGCAGTTGAACCGAGCAGGAGCTGTTGCGTTGCGGAGAGTTCGTGCTCCCGGGGGTCGCGAAGCTGATGGTGCAGCAGCGTGAGAAGCGTATGGGCCGCAACCCGGCGACCGGGGCGAGGGTCGAGATCTCGGCCAAGCAGGTGGTCAAGGCGCGGATCGCGAAGCAACTCAAGGACGTGGTCGAAGGGTAGACGCCCGTGACGCCCCTTGCAGCCTGTGGCGAAAAGTCGCTGATCCGGCTTGGCCCCGGCGCGATCGAACCCTGTACACTAAACGACCATGGCAATGGGCAAGATCCGAACGCGCACGCGGACGTGGGACGTAGACGCGGACACGAACGTGCTGCTACGGTATACCTAGATGGTCAGCCCCGAGATCCTCATGACCGAGCATCAGGCCGCTGCCGAGCACCGGGCCGACGACTGGGCGAGAGTGCAGGCGGCGCTTGCGAATCCCAAGTGGGACTTCAGGACCGTCGAGGGCATCGCGAGGGAAACCAGCCTGCCCCGGGAACACGTGGAGCGCCTGCTTCGTACGCACGAGGCTGCGGTTCGCCGGGCCGTCTCGCGAAGCGAGCGAGCGCGGGGCTGGCGGGTCGTCTACACGCTGAAATCCCGACCGCGGAAGAAGATTCGCGAGTTCTTCTCCGACCTGCTGACGTTCGCCAGCCAGTAAATGGATCTGTTGGATCTGCCACTCTGGGTGTGGGGGCTCTTGGGTGGCGTTGGGGGGGAACTGCCTCAATGGTTCCGCATCCGGCACGAGCCTCTGCCAGATTGGGCGAAGAGGCCATTTTACTGGGTGGTCACCATCCTCATGATCACGTTCGGTGCTGTCTTGGTCTTGATGTACCAAAGTTCCGGCGTTGAATTGAATCCGATCCTGGCAGCCAACATCGGAGCATCGGCACCGCTAGCACTCTCGTCCCTATCGACTGCGGTCCCATCACCTACAAGCGTCGACTGACGGCGCAGACTGCCTCGGTCAGCTCCACCGGTCGGCGTCGAGCTCGGTCGTCACCTCGAACCCACGACCGCAGGACAGATCCGGGGCATCTGACGCGTCCTGTTGTTCAGCCCAGGTCATCGTGGCCTACACGTCCACGCGGCCCTGCAAGTGCGCCCCGTCGGCCACGACCAACCGCGGAGCCGAGATCGCACCTTCGAGCGAGCCGGTCTCGCCGATGCTCACCCGCTCGCTCGCCTGGATGCTCCCGTTCACCTTGCCAAGAACCACCACCGAACTTCGCCGACAACTGCGCCTTGACCCTGCCGGTGGGACCCACCGGCAGGACATGTTGCCGCAGCTCGATCGTCCCGTCGACCTTGCCGTCGATAACGAGATCCTCGCCCCCCTTGACATCGCCCTTGACGACGACCCCCTTCCCTATCGTCGTGACGTCCTCGGGAGCATGCGGCAAACCGGCATGCTGTACGCGCGGCGGCGGCAGACGGCTGACCGATGCATCGTCAACTCTCTCGACCATTTTTGAAGTAACCCTCGATTCATCTCACGGTTGCGGGAGACCCGTTCATGCTCCGCCGGCATCCGCTTCCATGTAGCGCACCACCTGCCCCGTCCGATACGACGTCAGCCGCACCAATCCGCATGCCGGGCACACGTCCGCCTGGCAATCCACAGTCGAACGCTCCCGGTCGAATCGCCACAAGTGTCCGTTCCCGCGGCGCGGGCACACCGGAACCACGAGCTTCTGCTCCGGCATCAGTCCTGTCGATGCGTCTGCCCCTCGGCCAGCCGGCGATCCAGGACACCTCGAGCGGGCCGTCACCGACGGCAGCCACCCGACCCGCCACCGGCCGCCGCCGTCGCACGCCGCGTAGCCGCGCGCCACGCACACCGCCAACCCCAGCGACGGGAACACGGACCACACCCACTGCCGCGGCCGGCCTGCCGCCCGCCACCCGACCGCGTACAGCTCGTCCATCACCGCCTGGTTCCGGAACCGTCAGCCGGCGTCGACGTCGCTCGCGCGATAGGCCAAGCCGACGCGCTGCCGCGACGGGTACTCCGCCGCCCCAAACAGCTCCCGCTACCGTAGCGCCGCGTCCACCTCGGCCGCCGTCGCCGGACGGAACCCGCTGCCATCGTCCACCTCGGTCGCGAACAACCCACGGCCGCGACCCACCACGCGCCAGCGACGTTCAGGCATCCTTCCACAGCGCAAGGCAATCGCGGTCCCGGCCCGCTCCCTCCTGCCGTTCGGCCCCACCGGAATGTTCCCAGCCGGCGAACCACGGACCGGGACCGCGAGACTTATTCACATCTTTCCGTTCGACGCCGCCGGCATCGCGACATCGAGCGCGTCGTGCAGCGCGTCGACCAGCTCCGCGTCCGCGTCGTGTTCGGCCAGCTCGATCAGCTCCCGCAAGGATGCGGCCCACGACGAATCGCAACGTCATCGTTTCGCCCTCTGGATCCGTAGCGCGTTGAACGGCGGTCGGCCCGGCGGGGACGGTCCCTCGATGTCCGCGCGGGCGAGTACGTCGTCGGCGCCGCAGTCCGGACACACCGCCCGGCAGCGGCAGCCGCACGTCGATGGCGAACTGCGTCAGGCAGGCAGCCCAGGCACTCCCCCGCCACCGTCTCCCGCCGCTCCGGAGATGCCGCCGGCAGATGCGCCCCCAGCAACCGGCGTGCGCTCAACGAGATGCCGCCGGCAGATGCGCCCCCAGCAACCGGCGTGCGCTCAACGCTCCTCCACCGCCAGGCGCGCACGATGTCGTCCGTCCCCGCTGCCGCCGACTCCAGCCAGCCGCGGACGTCGCCGGAGTCCAGCGCCCAGCGGTCCGCCTCGATCGGCGCGATGACGTCCCACTTGAACCGCTGATAGAACCGCTCGGCCGTCGCCTCGTCGGTCACCGCCAGCAGGATGGCCAGCGCCAGTCTGGGCCGGGCCCGACCCGCCGTAGCCCCACGCCGGTCCCGTCGGCAAGTGGTTCCGCACCGCCAGCGACGACCGCCAGTCCAGCGGCGCTCCGTCGGCCGTCACCACAACCTCGACCTTGCGCCGCTCGCCCCGGATCGTCATCCGACCGGCAGCGTACCACGGTCTCCAGACGTGCTCGAGAGTCGTCCCGCAGCCCAATCGAGGGCGATGAAATCACTCAGAGCGGCAGTTCCAGGACCGCCCTCCAGGGTGAAGGGCGGCCGCTCTGCAACAGATCGTCGATTCGGCCCGAGCCGGAATCTGCTCGACCTCGGATCACGGTCCTGGCCGCAAGGCCAGGAAACATGCTGCGCCAAGGCGAACCGGACAGGAGGATGTGCGCTGGAGGATCTGCCGCACAGCGTTACGCGGAACCGCGGCGCGAGTGTACCAAGGTCCGCGCCGCGACCCCTGGAGGACAAGGTGTCTCCTACCAACGTGGAAGACAACGAACAACGTATCGAACGTGGCCGGCCGGCCGGAGCTCTACGTCTGCTTCGCGATCCGGATCGCCGTTCAACGGCGGGCCATCGCAAGCCTGGCCCGGCCATCGAGATCACCGGGTCCGGGTCCGGACGCCGTCACCGCGCTCGAGGTCGTCTCACCGGCCGGGCGGTCGACGCGGATCGTCGAACGGCAGGTGACGTGTCACCGGCTCGACCTCCCCGGCGGCGACGACATCACCTCCGCAGTCCGGGCACGTCGCCGGCGACGGCAGACGCACGTCGACCGCAAAGCGCGCCAGGCAACCCGAGCACCGTCCCGGTCTCGTCTCCCGCCGCGCGGGATGCATCGCCGGAAGATGAGCGCCGATCAGCCGCTGGCCGCTCACCGATTGCCGTCCCTGACTTCCAGATCCGCCGCGGCTCGACCACTCTCTGCTCAGCCGGGTAGGACCTCCAGTCTACGCGAGGCGTACGGTTCTTGATGTGGTATGGTGCGCGTTCGCCATGCCGTCGTGCTCCCCCTTCCGTTGCTTCGTGGTCCTGCTGCTCGTTGCCGCCGCCGGCTTGCTCGCGCGACCGGCCGAGGCCAGCAAACGGCTGTTCGCCGGCATCGTCGACGCGGCTGCCGAGCGGCACGGCGTCGACCCCGACCTGGTGCACGCCATCATCGCCGTCGAGTCCGGGTACCGCGCAACCGCGCAATCGCCCGCCGGAGCCCAGGGCCTGATGCAGTTGATGCCGGGCACGCAGCGCGACCTCGGCGTCGCCGACGCCTTCGACCCCCGCCAGAATGTCGACGCCGGCGTCGCCTACCTGCGCCGCCTCACCGACAAGTTCGGGACCGTGCTCGCCATCGCCGCCTACAACGCCGGGCCCGGCGCCGTGCGGCGCTACAACGGCATCCCGCCATATGCGGAGACGCGCGCCTACGTACAAGCCGTTCTCGACCGCGGCCAGCCAGCTGTTGAGGAACATGACCCGTCCAAGGACCGGGCGCTCGCCGTAGCCGAGGCGGACGGTACTGAAGACGCCGCCCCGGCCGACCGCCGGCTGCAGGATGACCATCTGGCGATGGACGCGGCGGCCGGACTCCAGCCGCGGATGCTCGACGCGGCGCTGGACCCGGACTACCGAACCCGGGCGGCCGCGCTGCCGGACCAGCTCGTCATCCCGCGGGATGCTCAGGCGGGGGCGCTCGGCCAGGGTGTCGCCGATGAACGCCCGATACAGGTCGGCAGCGCCGGACCAACACACGCCGCGGTGACGCGGTTTGTCTGGCTCAGGCAGTTCGAGCCGGGAAGCAATTCCGCCGACGCCAACCGGCTGCTGGACCGCCGCGAGAGCCACGAAATCGCTCAGAACCGCAGTTTCAGGACCGTCTCCGGGGCGAATGGCGGCCGACCCGTGCCGGATCGGTCGGTTCCGGCCAATGCGCACGGGTCTGAATCCGTCCGGGCCGCGGGACCGGCCAGCGTTCAGCCACGCCGTGGACCAGGTGCGTACGGTCGCGCGCCCGCGTCCGGGTCGACGGCGCTCGATGACGGCGGGATAACCAGCAGGTCGGGATAAGGCTGAAAGGCGCAAGGGCGAGCGGGCAAACTGATGAACCCGGGTGCAAGTGCGAGCCACGTCGAACCGAGCAGCGCCGGCGACGACAACGTGACTGACGGGCGTGCCCCCCAGGCCGGGCGCGTTCGCGCACCCGTCAGATCACGATGCGTTCGATCTCGTCGAGCGTGACCGTGTCCGCCGTCCGGTCGTACAGCTTCGTCGTCCTCGGCGACGCATGCCCGGCAATCTGTTGAGCGTGCTCGAGCGTCCCCCCGTTCGACAGATACGCCGTGATGCCCGTCGCCCGAAACGTGTGGCAGCATGTCGACGCCGGCAGACCCGCGGCCGCCGCCCGGCGCTTGATCATCGCCAGCACCACGCGACGCGTCAGCGACCGACCGCTCAGGCGGCGGCACGACCGGTCGACGCTCTGAAACAACGGCGCCTTCGCGTCGTCGACCCCGCCGGCGACCAGATACGCATCCACGGCGGCCTCGGCACGGTGATGGGCCGGCACGTCGTGCCGCTTGCCGCCCTTCTCGTGCAGCCGCAGCCATCCCGCGTCCCCTGCAGGAAATAGTCCTGACGCCGCATCCCCACGACCGCGCTCACCCGCGCGAAGCTGTACACCATCACGCTCAGAAGCGCACGGTCACGAAGACCGACCAGCGACCCCGCGTCGATCCCATCGAGCAGCGACCGCGTCTCGGCCGGCGTCAGAACCGGCGTCGCCCCCTTTGGTGACGACGTGCTTCGGTCCCCGCACCGCTGCGGCCGGATTCACCGGCAGCACCTGATGGACGACCAGCCAGGAACTGACCGACACAGCCACGACCGCATGCCCGGCCGTCGACGACGTACCGGCCATCTGGTGGACCTTGAACAATCCCGCGGCCCTTCGGCCGGACAGGCGAAACCGCACTGAACCGAATGCGTGGGCAGCGCGGGCTCGCCGCTGGTGAGGGAGCGCCGACCAGCACGTCCCACCGTCCGTCCGGCCGTCCCATCAGCGCCCGCGGCGTCCCGTGCCGGATACGCTTGGCCGATGGCAGCACAAGACGACGAGACCTACCGTGACCTGGCAGGCCGGCGGCGCCGCCGACATTTGGCGTCTCCTGAGGAGCGCAGCACCCGTGACGCCGAGGCGCGCAGATTGCGCGGCGCGGGCCTGAGCTATCGCGAGATCGCACAGCAACTCGGGTGCGGGCGCGGGACGGTCGAGCGCGCCGTCAGGAACGCCACGCCTCCCAACCGGATCATCCGCGGTGAGCGGATAGACGGGAGGCCAGTCGTCACGATCGACGGACAGCCCTTCGCGTGGCACGAAGCGTCGGACGTCACCGAGTGGAGTCCGACAGGCATTGAGTGGGGATACGTCGGTGCTGGGCCGAACCGGTTGGCCTTCACGATCCTGCTGGCGGTGACGGACCGACACGAAGCCTACAAGTACGCTTCATGGTTCGCACAAGGCTGTCTTGCGAGGATCGGTCCAGAGCGCGAGCCGTGGGCTCTCACGACCGACCAAGTGCGAGTTTGGCTGGCGAAGTCCCACGAGATGAAGGTGGAGACGGACGAGCCGCCGCCGCTGGAGGTCAAGCCGGCGTGACGCTACCGTCCGTGACGGTCACGCCGGGTCGGACGCGGTCATTGGAGACCCGCTCACCGGGTCCGTCGTTCTGACCCGAAAACGGCCCGGATGATCCACTGTCAGCGCGTGTTCGCCACCCACAGGCTGCATCCACCGCCCCGCGTGCAGAGGTAACCGCCCGGCAACTGTCGGTTCCGGCAATCGCCGCGCGGATCCCTCCCGAGGACAGCGGTAAGCGCTGACGGGACGGCACCCGAGGCTGATGAGACGACCGGCCCGGCCGGATGGGACAGCTCTCCGGCACCCAGGCCACACCGGCCTGCTGTCCGTTGCTACAGGCGTTCACCACGACTCGGGCCGAATCACAAACGCCAGCGAACACCAGGCCGATGCGCCAAGGTTACGTGTACCGTCGTTCTGGCGGCGCTGCCCGCCCAGCCGTAGTCCGGCCGGGACCGGGCGGTTCCGTGGCGGTCCCGCCAATCGGCAGTCGAACACGGCGGGACGGCATCTCTTGCCGACGGGACGTTCGTTCTCCCCCAATGGGACAGTTCATGCGAGGGCAGCTACGCGGAGCAGGTCTCGCGGGGTCCTGACCGCGTCAGCCGACCGGCGGACGCGGTTGCCCCCTTGCAGACTCACCCGGCACGTGGCTGCTGGTAACGCGGTAACCGAGCCCTCGACGGGCCCGGCGGCTGAACGGCCCACCCCTGATTGGGGCTGAGCCCCTTGCCCGGGCGGCGGCGTTTGCAGCGCCGGCCCTCACAGTCGATTCTCGGCGACGTCCTGGAACGGGCGGGTACGCGTCGCTGTCGACGTTGGCTCTTCGGAGTCCGACACGAAACCTGGGCCGCCAGTCTTCGCCGCACTGCGGTCTTCCTCGTGGCCGTGTCGGGCGAGGAGCCCCTCCTACCGTTCGCAGGCCCGTCCGTCGTTGTCGCGGTCCATCCGCCGTTGATACGCACAATGGCCACGCGGGACGCCGTTGGGGTGATCGCGCCGCAGCGCCGTGCAGTTGCGGTACGGTCCGCACCCGGTTCCCGACGCCCGCGGCGAGGACGGCGAACCTACTGGCGACACGCCGCGGCTGCCGGACTCGCACACCACGCCGTCGCCGTCGCCGTCGCGCATGAACGGATACGCCGGATGGTCGCGTGTCACCGGGGCGATCCCGTGCGTTCGAGCTTCCGCACAACTGACGCGGCCGTTCCGGTTGTCGTCCCACGTGGCGATCTCCTCGGGAACGCTGGCCGCGGCCGCGGCCGGGACCTCGCCACGCACGAACGTGATCAACTCTGTTGAGGTGCATCCTGCCAGTACCTGGTCCAGCGCGTCCGCCTCGCGTCGGTCGATGGTCAGCCCGTAGCGCTCCCGGACGGCGATCACCCGGGCCGCGAACCAGCAACCGTTCTGCGCCGGCAGCCACTCGGCAGCATCGCGATCGACTTTGTCGTAGCGATTCACCTGCGGACCCGCCAGTGTGAGGTTCAACAGGTCGGTCGCGAAGCGGCGCCGGGTCGCAGGGTCCGCGGCGCACAGACCGCTGTCGTGCGCCTCGGAACGAGCCACCATGTGCTCGATGTCCGTGTCGGACGTGCTCGCGAACCAACGCCCCGTGTACGGACCGTAGACTCCGCCGAGCTCGTCGACGATCCGGTCCTCCACCGACTGCGGGTACCGGTAATCGTCCGCGTCGTAGGGTGAGCAGCGTTGCTCCGGCGCAACGACCAAGCCGCGCCATGACGACTGGGCATGAAGCTCGCTGACCTCCGGGATGCTGTCTATGGTGCCGACAGCGCCGACGACGAGGTAGACGACGGCGATGAGGCCGAGTGAAGTGGAGGTGCGGCGTCGATGTGCGTGCATGGAGCGAGATCCTAAGGTCGCTCGCCGACCCCAGTAAAGAAGCCGCCCTGCCCAACGCGGGCGGGTCGAGATGTTGTCCGGGCGAACTACCATGCCGGCGTCCTTCCAGCCGCCGCCGAGCTGGATGGCATCTGGCCAGCTACGCGTCGTTCCGAGGAAACGTCTTGCTCGGCAGGCGGCCCCGCCCGGACGTCGGCGCCGACCCGGACCACCGCCCGGCGATACGCGCTGCAGGCCGATGATGGGGACGACGTAGCGCAGGGAGTCGCCTCCGAGCGCTTCAAGCACGGCGTTCGCCCAGCGACGGAGGTCTCGCTGGAGTTCCTGCTCCTCGGGGGGCATCGGCAGAGTATCGATGCCGAGTGTGACAGACCAGGTCACAGGTGCCGAGCGCAGACCATAGTCGTAGTGGTCGATTCCAGGTGGTTCGATTCCGGCCGGAGCAGGCCGCTGCCGGGGCGGTTCTTTCCGAGCTGTCAAGCGACACTCAAAACTGACCCCCTGGCGACATCGAAAACTGACCCCCGAAGAAACGGCGTATGTCGTGTCTGAGTTCATCGAAGACGACAGTGCCTGTGGATTGTGTGGGCGCCGTCTTCGGCGTCCAAGCGGGGTGGTAAACGCGCATTCCCGGACGGTTCAGTCGCCACCGAGGGCAGCGGGCGCGTTTTCCACGCCGCGGCACAATCCACAGGCTGCCCGGACCCGCTGCGACGGTCACGAGTGACACCGACCTACTGGCCGGTGGCCGTGGTCGTCGCAACGGTGCAGTTGACGGTCGAGTGCTCATCTCGTCTTCTGCGGCCGGTTGACAGGCGTCGGCGCCGAGAGCTTCAGGACGCCCGCACGACGCTTCTCGCGCAACCTGAAGCTCTCTCCGGTGATCGTCAAAACGTGACTGTGGTGCAATAGCCGGTCGAGTATCGCCGTGGCGACCACCGCGTCGCCGAACACCTCGCCCCATTCGCCGACCGAGCGGTTCGACGTGATCAGGATGCTGCCGCGTTCGTAGCGTCTGGAGACGAGCTGGAAGAAGAGGTGCGCGGCCTGCGGCTCAAATGGGAGGTAGCCCAGTTCGTCGCAAATGAGCAGCTTCGGCTTGGCGTAGAAGCTCAGGCGCTCTTCCAGTCGGTCGTCGCTGTGCGCCTTGACCAACGCGGCCATCAGCGCCTGGGCTGTGGTGAACAGCGCCGAGTACCTCTGCCGGATCGCCTCGCGCCCGAGCGCGATCGCCAAGTGCGTCTTCCCGACTCCTGGAGGCCCGAGAAGCAAAGCCGCGTCTCCGTGCGCGACCCACCGCGACGTCGCGAGTTCACGGACCTGACGCTCGTCGACACTCGGTTGCGCCTCGAAGTCGAAGTCCGCCAGCTCGCGGACCGCCGGGAAGTGCGCGATCTTGAACGCCATCTCGATGCGCCGTTCGTCCTTGCGCGACACCTCGCGCTCGACCAGGAACGCGAGTGCTTCGCGCAGCGTCAGCTGCTTCTCCGCGGCCTCGTCGAGCAGGCTGTCGAGCTGGTCGCGGATGGCGGTCAGTTGCAGCCGGGTCAGCCAGCCGAGGAGCGTGTCGTGGTCGATGACACTCATCTCAGAAGCTCCCGCCGGCGACCGCCGCATACTCATCGAGCGGGCGCAGCAGCGCCGGCTTCGGCCGGGCCGTTGCGACCGCGGCTGGGCGCGGACCGCCGTTGACGCCGACCAGGTGCGCGCGATCGGTGACCCGCGCGTGCCGGCCGGTGTGCTCGACGTGCTCAGCGACGACATCCGGCCCGTGGTGAACGCGCACCCGGCCGCCACTGACCACCACCCGCACCCGCTCGCCGATCAGCCGCCACGGCACCGAATAGGCGTTGGTGTCGACCATCACCGCGCAGTCGGCGTGGACCGTCCGGATCAGATCCCGCAACTGGCCGAACGGCGGCCGGTCCGCACAGGGACGCAACAGCGCCGCTTCCCGCTCGAATCGGATGAGGGGCACTTCCCCGGTGGTGCCGTGGCGCCGCCGGTCCGCGATCTCGCGCTGCCACCACCCCAGATGCGCCTCCATCCCCGTCCAGCTCTCGAAGCGATGCCCCGCGATGGCGTTCCGCTTGACGTAGCCGACACCGCGCTCGTCCTTCCCCTTCGTCCGGGCCCGGTACGGTGCACACGCCCGCGGACGGAACCCCCAGTAGGCAGCGAACGCCAGGAACCGGTCGTTGAACTCGACCGCGTGCGTCTTCGCGTCGTGATCGAGAACCAGCGGCCGCGGGTTGTCGATCAGCACCTCCTTGGTCACGCCGCCGAAGTGACGGAAGGTGCCCTCCAGGCCGCGAAACCACGACGACTGCCGCTCGTGCCTGAACGCCGCGACATAGCAGCGTCGCGAATAGCCCAACGTCGCCACGAACAGGAAAACGCGCACCCGCTCGTCGGCAATCGGCACCCGCTGCTGACCGAAATCGATCTGCAGCTGACGTCCCGGCGGCGTCTCGAACCGCACCGTCGCCTTCGCCTCGGCCGTCAGCAGCCGACGCAACGGCGCCACCGCGCGCTCGACCGTGCGCAGGCTTACGTCGATCGACTGCTCCCGCAGCAGGTCCTGCCGTACCACCTCCGCGTTGCCGCGGTGTCGGAAGAAGCGCTCCTTCAGCCATTCCTCCTGATCCTCGAGCTTGCCGCCACCGGTCCGTCGGCCGTACGCCATCCAGCCATCGGCCTCCACGTAGCGTCGTACCGTGTTCTTGCTGCACCCGAACTCCCTCGCTATGCGCTTCAACCCCCAACCGAGAGCGTGCAGATGCAGCATCGCCTCCACCTCGTCTGACTTCATCATCGTCTGTGCCCGTGGCCTCCTCGTCCACGGGCCGACATCCTCGCATCCGTTCATCTGCTGACTCCTCCTTGGACAAGGGGGTCAGTTTTCACTGTCGCTCGGGGGTCAGTTTTCCATGTCGCCTGACACGAGCCGAGGGCGGGGAGGGTAATGCACCGTCTGGACGTGTTCGGCATCCATAGACTGCATCCACCGTCCGGTTGCGTGTGGGGGGCGATGGGACGCCCAGCCCGCTTCATCCGCCGGTGTCGCCAACCCCGCTGTACCCCGGCCCGGGACCGGGCGGTTCGGTGGCGGTCTCCCAATCCGGAGTCCAACACATTGGGACAGCACCTTGGCCGATGGGACGCCCAGCCCGCTTCAATGGGACAGGCTCATGCAAGGGGCGGCGACACCGAGCACGTCCCCTGGGATTCCTGACCACGTCAGCCGCACGTCTGACGTGGCTGCCCGTTGCAGACTCCACCCGGCACTTGGCTGCCGGTAACGCGGTGGCTGGGTGTTCGACGGCCTAGCGGCTGAACAGCTCTCCCGCTGATTGCGCCGAGCCGCGTGCTTTGCAGCGCAGGCGTTTGTCCGGCAGCGTTCCGAATCGCACTCTCGTTCACGTCCCGGACCAGGCACGTACGCGCGTTCTGCGTACATCGCTTCGCACCTCTCAGCGTTGGGCAGCCGGTGACGGCCAGTACGAACACGATTCCGCCAAAGAGAAACAGTTGGCGCGCATCTTGCGTTCCGTGGCGGATACCGACGTGGGGAATCGCAGTTCGACAAGGAGCCGGAATGGCAATCGCACAGGACATATTCACGACGCTCGGACCCGAGTCTGGGTGCTGCGGGCATCGGCATCGCAGTGTTCGGGAGGCCGGACGCTGCCTTGCGAAATACCGTCGACGAGCACTCTCCGACCGGCGCGTGGTCGCCGTGGCGGCCGACGCGCCCTGGCCGCCGACCGAGGGCCGCTATCTGAACGACGCGGAACTCGATGCGCTCTACGAGGAGGACGGCACCTCGGCCGCATGCGGCGAGCAGGAGCGACTCATCGTCTTCGCAGCCCGTGTCGCGGCCAACGTCGCGGCGGTGCGCCTCGTCGCAGATACTCTCCATGACGCATGGGCCGAGGGCGGACTCGGGCGCGATACGACAGAGGCTGCCGAGGTCGCCGCGGCTGGCTGCCGTGTCATTGGACTGGCGCTCGCGACCGTCGAGCGGACCCTGGATTGCGCCTGTGCGGGTCGCCTGCCGCCTTCGTGACGAGCCGCCGGTGCGAGCGTACGCACTTCGGGCTTGGCCGTTGCCGACGGCCGCGCGTACATCGCACGCGTTCGCCGCGCTCGTCGCCGTGGTCGGCGAGCCCCGATGGCGCCGCCGCCACCTCGATCACTGCCAGCGCCTGGTCGAAGGCAACGGTCTCGTCGAGCGCCGTGAGAGCCGCTACGATCCTCTGCGTCCCGCGCGTGTTCGTGCTCCTGCGGTCTTGACCCGCGAGCGCTGGCGCACGGCGCTGGTTGCGCGGGTGCGCGCGTTGCTCGCCGTGCGGGCGTCACCCGCACCCCACCCATGTCACCGGTGCTCACCCGCCACCATGCGCTCGTACAGGTCGGTTGCGTCGTTGCCCGCGTCGCGCATGTCGAACACGCGGTTGTCGATCTGCTCCGCCATGGTGTCGAGCGTTCGTTCGACCCGCGCCTGGTCGACGTCCGGCCACGTGCCGGGGTCGAGCATGCCGGCACGCCGGAAGCCGTACGCCCGCTGATACGCGATGTAGTGAAGCTGCGACCACCGGGCCGGAAAATTGGCTTCGGCAAGCCTCTCGAGGCTTACGGCGTTGCGTTCCAGCCGTTCGGGCGTCACCCGCTCGCGGATGCGGGCGAGGGTGGTCTCCACGTATTCGGTCTCGTATACCGTCCTGATGCTCTCGACCCGCCGCGCGGTGAAACCGAGGTTCGTGCTGCCGGCCCGGCACGAGCCGATCAATGCGCCGTAGTTGTCCCACGCGCGGGCGTCGGTGGGGTCCGCCGGTCCGCCGAACCGCATCTCGAACGGGGACTGCTGCCGTTCAGGGCACTCCGGGACCACCTCGAGCGCCGCCACCAGCGGTGCGGTGCGTTCGGTCACCAGGGCCGCGATCTCGGGCAGCGTCTCGGCGGCCTGCTCGAGAGTGACCTCGACCACGTTGTCGGGCGTCACGCGCGGACCCGTCACGCCGTTTCCGCCGCCGCAAGCCACGGTGGCCAGCAGTGCCAGTGCCACGCTCAACCTCGTCTTCATGGTTCCCTCCCTGCCCACTCGGGGGCGATTGCCCGGTTGCTGTTGATGACTTCTGCAAGTGGCGGACTCTCCTGTCCTTTGTCGAGTGCTTCTTGGCAGGCCTCGTTTGAAAGGGACCGTCAGCTTTCGGCCTTCCGGGCCAGCGAGTTGCGGATGTCGATCAGCGTCGCCAGGACGCCGCACAGCGCACCGGCCATCAACATCCCGGCCACACCGCCGAAGACGAGGCCCCCGAGGAATCCGAGGAAGGAGAAGTCGCTCGTGAAGGGGCCGCTCGATGCGAAGCCGGCCGTGAGGAGTGCCGTTACCGACGGTATTCCGACGGCTACCAGCGCGTTGATGACGCTCACCCATTCGGCGAGGAGGCGGTTGATCTTCTTGTCGAACTGCATGGCTCTCTCCATCGTTAGGCGGATCCCGCAAAGGGCCGGTCACGCCGGCCGTCGCGCGTGGTTCGCGGTACTCGCGCGCGTCGGCCGCCAAGGGACGTTGCCTCTCGCCCGTGGCTTGGTCCTGGCTCTCCGCTGGTCCGATTGGTGTCCGGGGTTCTACTTGCTCGCGCGTACCCAGCGATCCACGTTGCGCAGCTTCAGTGACAACTCCGTGATCGGTTCCTCGATCAGGCCGCCGGCGTCGTTCGTGGAGAAGAGCGACGAGACGCTGTCGTTCTTCTCGACCTCTTCGGCGGTCTGCTCGTCGAGGTGGATGCGCTTGCCGCTTGCCGTTCGCAGGTCGATGTCGTTGACGTTGTCCTTGCGCCCGAGCGCCTCGGTGGTAGTGATGTTCACCAGCACGTTCAGCTCGTCGTCGTACGCCTGCTGCAGCTCGAACCGCAGCGTCGCGACCCGCTCGCCATTGCGCCGCTCGCCGTGGAACACGGCGGTCTCGGGGAACTCCCCCGTCACCGTGCCCTGTGCCCGCTCCAGCCGTTCGGTGACGCTCGGGTGCGACGCCAGCATCCGCTCGATGGCGTTATCCACCGCGTCGGTGACCATGCCCCGGCTCTCGGACGGCGGGCTCGCTTCCTCTGCGTCTCTCAGTGCCTCGAACGTCCCGGCGAGCCCTTCGTTCCCCTCGTTCGCCCGGGCGAAGAAGACGCTGGCGAACATGTCGGCTTCGCGTTCCCGGTCGCGGCCGTAGTTGGCCAGCACGAGGTTCCCGATACCGTTGGTCGCGAGTCCGCCGATTCCGGCGACGCTGCGGTTGCCAGTCGTCCGGCTGAACACGTTCAGCAGTCCGCCGATCGCTTCGGCCGTTCTGACGCCCTTGTTGCTGCGGTAGCTGTGGCGCGACTCGACGTGCGCGATCTCGTGCGCGAGCACGGCCTGCAACGCGGCCTCCGTCTCCAGCGCGCCCACCAGCCCCGTGGTCACGAAGATCCGGCCCCCCGGTATCGCGAAGGCGTTGACCATCGGGTGGTCCACCAGCGTGAACTCGTAGCCGTAGCCCTTCAACGGCGCAGGCCATTGCGACAGCAACTGCTCGCCGAGCCGCTGCAGCTCGGCCTGCACCTGTCGGTCCGGCACGACGCGGTACTCGGCGCGCGCCTGCGCGAGCCCCGCCCGCTGCAGCTCCTCCTCGACCTCCCACTCGGTGACCTGCGGCTCCGGGTGGAAACAGACCATGCAGCGGCGGGAGTCGTGCACCGCGGCTTCGGCGAGGGTGCTGTACCCGACGCGCTCATTGGCGGGCACCTGGTGTTCCGAGCCGCGGACGTGCAACACGGTGGTCAGCGTGTCGGCGAAGTAGCGCTCGAACTCCTCCTCCGGGGTCTCGGTCTCGAAGATCTCGTCCATCCAGATGCGGAACTCCGCCACCGTCGGCTCGTCCCCGTAGAAGCTGATCCGCCCCTCGCGGCCATCCGTCGTCTCGATGTCGATCTCGATGTGGTCGGGCTCGGGATCGGCATCCTTCACGCGCACCTGGACCGCCTCCGTCACGGGGAAGAGCTCGTCGCCCTCGTGGACGGCATGGACGCCGGGCCGGCTCGCCGTCAGGATCTCCACGCGGCGGTGTTCCCGCGCCGTCGGCCGCAGGGTGAGGGGATTGTCGCGGTCCTTGTGGCGCTCGACGTGGCGTTCGATCTGCCTCCAGCCCTCTTCCTGGGCGTCCCCTGCGGCTCTGCTCGCGACGCTCTTCAGGCGGTCGAGGAGTCCTTGCCCGGCCGCCGGCGCTGCCGTGGCCAGCAGCGCGATTGCGAGACCGCTGGCGGTAACGATGCGTCCCCGTTGCTGCTGTCTCATCGAAGCTCTCCTTTCCCGGCGCCGCATCGGCGCGCATGTTCGTCTTCCGGCTCCAACGCGTTGGTGTCGAAGTCACCGGCGGTGTGGCTGCACACGGTTGCTGCCTTGCGCGAGGAAGGAGCCTGCTCCTGATCGAGCAGGCTCCGGGCCTCTGCCACGGCGGCCGCAAAGCTGCCCGAGCGCGTCATCGACGACGGCCCGGGCCACTTCGGGGCGCTCGGCGCGCGCGGCGATCCGTTCGCGTGCGGCGTCGATGTCGATCCCGGGACGGGGCCGCGGAGCATCACCGCAGCCATGAACCGCCGGGGGCGCGCTGGTTCCCGGCGCAGCCTGCGGTCTGCGCGCCGTGTAGATCGATATCCGCAACTCGCTGGCGAGTAGTCGTGGGTGGCGAGATCCTCATCGGGACGTGATAATATCCCCTAGACCGTTCTCATAGCAACACATAATAACGGTGGAGCGTTACTTCGTCCAACTGCTTGCATGCCATGGACTTACGCGAAACCGGCCGGCGTACAATCGTCTCGTGCCGTCAACCAGGTGGGGAGCCGCAATCGCCGCCCTTCTGCAGGAACGCGGGTGGACGCAGAAGCAGTTGGCCAGTGCGGCGCAACTGCGTCCGAACACGCTGACGGCGATCATCCGGCACGGGGGAGAGACCGACACCCGCACGCTGCGCCGCGTCGCGCGCGTCCTCGACGTTGATCTCGCCGAGTTGCTCATGACCCCGGAACAGAGGCTGGTCCTCCAGACGCACCGCGAGCGCACCGTCGAGCGGATCACCGCGTCGGTGCTCGATCAGATCCGGGACACGGTCCACGAGCTGGTACGGAACGAGCTGGCCAAGGCCGGCGTGTCGACGGATCCGACGGACACGTCCGAGGTGGAGGAGCATCCGACCCTCGAGCGCGCGCGGATGCCGGAGCCGGACGCCGATCGAGAGCGTACCGACATCGGCCGGGACCGTTGACCTTACCCGGTCTTCTCCTGCGCCTGCGCGGGCGGCGACAGCGCCAGAGCCAGGGCCTCGTCGATTGTCGACACGTAGTGCAGGCCGATCTCGCGCTGCAGATCTTCGCCGAGGTCATCGTTGACCTCGCTCTCGTTCTGCTTCGGCACGATCACCTGGACTACCCCGCCCCGGCGGGCGGCCAGCACCTTCTCCTTGATGCCGCCGACGGGGAGCACGTTTCCGGAGAGCGTGATCTCGCCGGTCATCGCGAAGTCGCTGCGCACGGGGCGGCCGGTGAGCTCGGAGACCAGGGCGGCGACCATGGTCACGCCGGCCGACGGCCCGTCCTTCGGAAAGGCGCCCGCCGGCACGTGCAGGTGCACGTCGGTCTTCTTGTAGAACCCCGGGGCGATGCCGTAGCGGGCGGCGTTGGCGCGCACCCACGACAGCGCCGCGCGCGCCGACTCCTTCATTACCTTGCCCAGGTGTCCGGTCGGGGTCAGCGCGCCGCGGCCACGCATCCGGCGCGCTTCGACGAACAGCACCTCGCCGCCCGCCGGCGTCCACACCAGCCCCATCGCCACGCCGGGGCGCCCCATGCGCTCGGCCACCACCGCGTCGACGCGCCGAGGCGCACCCAGCAGGTCGGCGACGGTCCGTTCCGTGATCTCGGCCGGCGACTCGTCCCCCTCGGCTCGCCGCAGCGCCACCTTGCGGCATACGGCCCCGATCCGGCGTTCGAGCTCGCGGACCCCCGCTTCGTGCGTGTAGCCGCGAATCAGGGCGTGCAGCGCCCCGTCGGTGAGACGGACCTGCGCGGCCGTCAGCCCGTTCCCGGCCAGCTGCCGCCCGACCAGATGCGAGGCGGCGATTTCGAACTTCTCGTCCTCGGAGTAGCCCGGCAGTTCAATCACCTCCAGGCGGTCCTGGAGCGGAACCGGGATCATTTCCCGCACGTTCGCCGTGGCGACGAAGAACACCTCCGCCAAGTCGAACGGCACCTCCACGTAGTGGTCAACGAACCTGTCGTTCTGTACCGGGTCGAGTATCTCGAGCAACGCCGACGCCGGGTCGCCGGCGCTGCGCGCCGTCCGTTCCATCTTGTCGATCTCGTCCAGCACCAGCACCGGGTTCTTCACCCCGATGTCGACGAGTTGGCGGACGATCCGGCCCGGCTGCGCGCCGCTCCACGTGCGGTTGTGTCCGCGCAGCTCCGTCTCGTCGCTCAAGCCGCCGCACGAGATCGCGGCGAGCTGTCGGCCCATCGCGTCGGCGATGCTGCGAGCGAGCGACGTCTTGCCGACGCCAGGCGGGCCGATGAAGCACAGAATCGATCCCTCTGCGCCGCCGAGCTTTCGCGCGGCCAGGTACTCCAGAATCCGTTCCTTCGCCTTCGCGAGCCCGCTGTGCCGCTCGTCCAGCAGTTGCCTGGTGCGCCGCGTGTCGATCCGCGCCTCGTCGCGTGCGTTCCACGGCAGGCCGGTCAGCCACCGGAGATAGGCGAAGCTGCGGTTGTAGTCCGCATCGCCCGGCGAGCTCGCCAACAGCACTTCCAGCTCGCGTTTCCCCTGGCGCCGCGCTTCCGGCGGCAGATCGCCGAGCTCGATCACCGCCCGGAGCCGCTCGACGTCGGGCACGACCTCGCCGCTGCCGGTCCGCCCGCCGAGCACCTCGCCGACCATGCTCTCGGTCACCGTGACCCTCGCGGGCGTGCGATCACCAGACGTCTCCAGCCGGAGCGCCACCCTCCTGCAGAACGCCGAGACGGCACGGTCCAGGGCGCGCACGCCCATTTCCTGCGCGTGGTCGCGGATCATCGTCCGTAGCGCCTCGTCTTCGAACTCGATCAGGCCGCTCGTCAGCCCGTGGTCCCGGATCCGTGCCGGCACGAGAATCCGCTTGGCGATCTCCAGCTTCTCGTCCTCCGAGTACCCGCCGATCTCGATCACCTCGAGGCGGCTGCGCAGCGTCGTCGGAATCCGGCCGAGCACGTTCGCCGTGGCAATGAACAAGACCTCGGAGAGATCGAACGGCACTTCCAGGTAGTGGTCGTGAAATATCGCGTTCCGCGTCGGATCGAGTGCGGCGAGCAACGCCACGCCCGCACCCTCCCCGATCTTGTCGAGCTCGTCGAGCACGAACACGGGATTCCTCGCCCCGACGCTCTGCAGCTGCCGGATGATCCGCCCCGGCTGCGCCCCACCCCAGGCGCGGTGTTCGCCGCGCACGTCGGAAGCCTGCCGCATGCCGTTGCACGATACGTCCGCGAACCGGCGGCCGAGCGCCTCTGCGATACTCGCCGCCAGCGACGACTTGCCCACGCCGGGTGGCCCGGCGAAGCAGAGAACCGCTCCCCGCGCGTCACGCTTCCGCCGGCGCACGGCAAGGTATTCGAGGATGCGCTCCTTCGCTTTCCGGAGTCCGAAGTGCTGCGCGTCGAGAACCGTGTGGGCGCCTTCGAGATCAAGCTTTTCGGCCTTGCCGCCGGTCCACGGCAGGTCGGTCAGACACCGCAGGTACTCCATCGTCTTCGCGTCGCTCTTGTCCGAGAGGCGGTCGAGCTCGGGCTGCAACTGCGCCCGCACCGCCCTGGGCATGCCGCACGTGTCGAGCTTGCCGCGGAGTCTGGCGACCGGGTCGGTCAACTGCGCCCGCGCATCCTCGAGCCTCTGCTTCAGAAACTTGTCGCCGTTCGATCGCAGGCGTTCCTTCCGGGCGTCGTCCACGCGGTACACCCACACGCGCTCGTAGCGGTCGATCCTGGCCTGCAGGGCGCGTGCGTAAGCCCTGTCCGGCGTCATCATGTCGTCGAGCGCCTCGACCACGAACGCGTTCAGCGCGCGCACCCGTGCGCACGGATCGAGCATCTCGAGCCACTCCTGCTGCAGGCGGACCGGAACCTCCATATCCGGAATCCCCCGGATCAGGCTGACCGCGATGAAGTCGGCCGCCACGTCGAGAAACCGCAGGGGCCGCTCCGCCGCTTCGTTTCCGCCATCGCCCCGGCCTCCCGGTTCGTTCGGCGGCCGCTCCTTGCGACAGCGGTCGTACTCGCGCCCGACCTGCTCGATCGCCTCCAGCGTGTCCAGCAAGTTGCTTCCCGGAACGGCGTCGATGCCCGGAGACTCGCCGATCAGCTTCACGAAGTTCTCCCGCAGTTCCGGGAAGTCGGCGCAGGCGCCGAAGACGGGGTACGCCGGGTTGCGCCCGAGCGGATCCTCCTCACCCTGGTCGCCGATCACGCGGGCGCTCGTCAACACGTGCAGGCTCGCCTCTCCGGGGCCGTACCGCGCGGTGACCGAGACCGTGCCAAGCGTGCAGACCTCGTCGAGGACGTCATCATCTTCGCCCCGCTGGCCGAACCCGGGGCGAAACTTGACGATGGTCGCCGGCGGAGCGTCTCCCAACTGCACGACGGCGTCACCCAGCTCGACGAGCCGCAGCAGCGGGTCCGTCCGGCTCACCGTCAGCGTTGCGCTCTCGTCGGGGAACAGGACCGTGTCCGCAAGCTCGAGGGTCGGCAGCGACGACACGTCGATCGGCTCTTCGCCGAGGTAGTGCATGACCCCGCGTCGTTCGTTGAAGCGCCGGTCGGCGAACAGCTCGCCCAGTTCCTCCAGCGCAGGCTCGGCGGACCCGGCGCCGGCCCAACAGGCTAGCTGGCTGAAGAAGTCCGAATCCCTGATCTGCATTTCACTTCTCCATCGGTTTTCAGCAGCGGATCGGTCGCGGTCGCCTCACGACCTGTCGGCCGGCCGCGGACGGTGCGGGAACTCGTGCGCCGCCAACCCTTCACGGCGCCGCATCTTCTGTTGGGCCACTGCCTGCGCTCCAGACTCGTGTTCCACGCTGGTAGACACCGTTCGGCCATTCAGTGACGATGGTGCCCCGCTCGGTGCGCCGGCGACGACCGGAACGTCGGCGTCGGCCGGCAGGTCACCAGCAGCTCGACGAGGATGTTCTCCAGGACGGGATCCATGGTCGATTCTCGCCCGCTCAGGGCCCCAGAGTCGACCTGGGGGTCTGCTCGACGCGCAACCAAATGAGCAAGAGAGGCGGTTGCGAGGACCGTCGGCGGCCGAATCGATTCTGGGGGGGGTGGTTACAGCGCACACCGCGCGGCGGTAGGCGGGTCACCGATTCCAAAGTTCACGGCGCCGGGTACGGATGACGAGTCGCTGGACCCAGCTTAGCGTTCCGGCAGCGTCAGCACGAGTGCCTCTGTAAATGACTGTATATGCATACGTTTATCCGGATACCTAGAGGTCGTATCCCACGATGTACCCCACAACGTCGGGAAGGCTCCGGCAGCGTCTGCGTCGAGGTAGCCGCCCATACTGGATCGCCGGCTCGGGTTTGAGGAACTGGCCTTGCCCGTGCCCCGAATAGCGCTGCGGGCCGGAGCGGGCCGGTGGCCATCATGTGGCCCATGATACGCTGAGGTGCTTTTGCGTCTCCTCGGCGTCCGGGGGGACCGGTCCCAAGCGGCCAGCCTCGCCGTGGCCAACGGCGCCGCCGAGCGCCGCAAGGCGCTCCGACATCTCGTCTACGACCTGAGTGTTTACGGCCGAGGCGCTGCCGGCCATTTCTGACGCAGCCCAAAAGCGAATGGCGGCACCTCGGCGACGAGGATTCGCCGTTGCGTCGCGGAATCGAACGCGACGGCTTCAGTGTGTGGTGCCGGAAGGAAGCCGAGCGCGGCACGTGCGAAGGGCGCGTATGGCACGACAGCAGCGAGAGGCGGAGGGGCATCCTGACCCGGACGAGGAAGGGCGCGAGACACGCGAGGAGTTCAAGGCTGCTCATGCTCGGGGAATCGGCCTGCTCCTGCCCGACGCGCGAGGCGAGCACTGGGACCGGCGGCGATAGAGCCGGCTCGTTTGGTCTGATCCGGCAGTGTCGAAGCGGGTCCCGCGCGCGCGGCGGTTCGCTCGGCCCGTCTGTAGCGTGATGTGTATGCCCAGCCCGCGCGGCGGGGAGAGACCGCGCACACTGCGGATCGACTCGTCTCGCAGGCTCTGCTGCGAGCGGTGGTCGAGCAAGGCCGGCGCGTCGGTTGATCGGATTATGATCTTGTCGCCAGATTCGCGATCTGTCTCGGTGGCGTCTGGCGGTGTTCCTGGCTGTCTTGCGTGTCGGCGACCGGCGCAACTCGTTCGGGCGGGTTCGACCGAGGAACACTCGCTCAAGAGTCAGCTCGTCGCCATACAGCGCGCAATCGATGCGATCTAGGGGAACGCCTAGCCCGTCGACGGACGCGACAGGAAGAAGGCCGGCCAAGCCGGTCGTCAGACGGAAGCGCATGATGAGCGAGGAGCAGTGCAAGGCCGTCGCCGAACGCATGGAGCTACTCGGCTCGGCGGACAGGGGCGGAGCGATGACGAAGGGATGGCACGGAACCGAGGCGGATTCGGCGGGTGGCACCGAGCGGCGGGCGCGGTGGTCGGCTGCAATTCACCGGCGTAGCTGCGGGCCGACCGGCGTGTCAACGAGCTGCGGCCGTTCTACGCTGGCGCATCGGCCCTGGCGGGTGACACGCCGGCCGCCCCTCCGCTCAGAGAGCAACTATGGGCCTTGCGGACCCTCCGGGACGGAGGCGTCCCGGCCCTCGACACCTTCACACCGGACGCGCATCTTGCAGACGGGCGCGTGGGCTTACCGAGGGCCGTCACTGGGTGCAGCGGGGGCCGTGAACGCGGATCCTCTCCTTCATCCGTGGCGTCGAAGCCAACCTCGGGGCGCGTTCGCATTGACACCGGACAGTCGGACGCTTTCAGCAGACGCCAAGAGGAGTGAGTCCCCACGATGGCGATGATTACACCCGAACGCGATCTTGAAGAGTCCCTTGTCACGAAGCTACGGGATCTCAAGTACGAATATCGCTCCGACATCCGGGATCGAGCAACGCTTGAAGCAAACTTCAGGGAAAAGTTTGGAGCCCTGAATCGTGTCACACTCACCGACGGCGAGTTCCAGCGACTCCTCGATGAGATCGTCACACCCGACGTGTACGGGGCCGCACGCTCCCTCCGGAATCGGGAAGCGTTCGTCCGCGCCGACGGCACGCCGCTCAACTACACCCTCGTCAACATCAAGGACTGGTGCAAGAACCACTTCGAGGTCGTCAATCAGCTCCGCATTAACGCGGACAATAGCCACCACCGCTACGACGTCGTACTCCTGATCAACGGCGTCCCCGTGGTTCAGATCGAGCTAAAGACGCTTGGGATCAGCCCGCGGCGCGCGATGGAACAGATCGTCGACTACAAGAACGACCCCGGTAACGGATACACCAAGACGCTCCTGTGCTTCGTCCAGCTCTTCATCGTCAGCAACCGTACGGACACCTGGTACTTCGCCAACAACAACGCGCGGCACTTCGCCTTCGACGCTGACGAGCGGTTCCTTCCGATCTACCAGTTCGCGGCCGAGGACAACACCAAGATTGCCCACCTCGACGACTTCGCCGATCGGTTCCTCGCCAAGTGCACGCTCGGCCAGATGATCAGCAAGTACATGGTCCTCATCGCAAGCGAACAGAAGCTCCTGATGATGCGTCCGTACCAGATCTACGCCGTCAAGGCGATCGTCGACTGCATCGGCCAGAACTGTGGCAACGGCTACATCTGGCACACGACCGGTTCGGGCAAGACGCTCACGTCCTTCAAGGCCTCGACACTCCTCAAGACCAACCACAGCATCCACAAGTGCCTGTTCGTCGTCGATCGCAAGGACCTCGACCGCCAGACCCGCGAGGAGTTCAACCGGTTCCAGGAGAACTGCGTCGAGGAAAACACCAACACCGCGGCGCTTGTCCGTCGCCTCCTGTCCGACGACTACGCGGACAAGGTCATCGTCACGACCATCCAAAAGCTCGGACTCGCCCTCGACGAAAACAGCAAACACAACCAGCAGAACATCGCCCAGGGGCGGTCAACGTTCAAGCAGCGGCTCGAGCAGCTCCACGACAAGCGGATGGTCTTCATCTTCGACGAGTGCCACCGCTCGCAGTTCGGCGAGAACCACAGGGCCATCAAGAAGTTCTTCCCAAATTCCCAGCTCTTCGGCTTCACCGGCACCCCGATCTTCGAGGACAACGCGACCGTCAAGCAGATCGAGGGAGACGTCGCCACCCTTCGAACTACCAAGGACCTCTTCGAGAAGCAGCTGCACGCCTACACCATCACCCACGCGATCGAGGATCGGAACGTTCTCCGCTTCCACGTTGACTACTATAAGCCAAGGGACGTCCCCGCCCTCAATCCCGGTGAGGCCCTCGCCAAGCAGGCGGTCGCTCAGGCCATCCTCGACAAACACGATGCCGCTACCGGAGACCGACACTTCAACGCGCTGCTGGCCACCGCCTCGATCAACGACGCGATCGAGTACTACAAGGTCTTCAAGCAGCTTCAGACCCAACACCAGGCAGACGACCCCGAGTTCGTCCCCCTCAAGGTCGCCGCCGTGTTCTCGCCGCCAGCAGAGGGCAACAAGGACGTCCAGCAGATCCAGGAGGACCTCCCCCAGGAGAGGAAGGACAACCAGCACAACCCCGAGGAAAAGAAGACCGCGCTCAGTGCCATCATCGCCGACTACAACCAGCAGTACGGCACCAGTCACGACAGCAACAACTTCGACCTCTACTACCAGGACATCCAGCAGCGCATCAAGGACCAGCAGTTCCCAAACCGCGACCTGCCCCGCAAGGGCGCCGAGAAGATCGACATCACCATCGTCGTCGACATGCTCCTCACCGGCTACGACGCCTTGTACCTCAACACGCTCTACGTCGACAAGAACCTCAAGCACCACGGCCTGATCCAGGCCTTCTCCCGCACCAACCGCGTTCTCAACGCGACCAAGCCCTACGGCCACATCCTCGACTTCCGCCAGCAGCAAGACAGCGTCGACGCCGCCATCGCTCTCTTCTCCGGTGCACCGCCTGACCGCGCCCGCGAGATCTGGCTGGTCGACAAGGCTCCCGTCGTCATCGACAACTTCGAGCAGGCCCTGGCCGACCTTGCCGAGTTCATGCAGTCGCAGGGCCTCGACGCCAAGCCCGATCAGGTGAACAACCTGATGGGCGACGACGCCCGCGCACAGTTCATCAAGCGATTCAAGGAGGTCCAGCGCCTCCAGACCGAGCTCGACCAGTACACCGACCTCACCGACGAGCAGCGCGAGCACATTGACCAGGCCCTCCCCAAGGACGACCTCCGCGCCTTCCGCGGCGCCTACCTCGAAACGGCCCAGCGCCTGAAAGAGCAGCAGGGCACGCCCGGCGGGGACGCCAAGCCGGCCAACCTCGAGGTCGACCAGCTCAACTTCGAGTTCGTCCTCTTCGCCTCCGCCGTCATCGACTACGACTACATCATGAAGCTGATCGCCAAGTACTCCAAACAGGACCCCAAGAAGGTCCAAATCAGCCGCGAGCAGCTCATCGGACTGATCCAGTCCGATGCCAAGTTCCTCGACGAGCGGGAGGAGATCACCGAGTACGTCCGCTTACTCAAGAAAGGCGAAGGCCTTGACGAAGCCGCCATTCGCGCCGGCTACCAGCAGTTCCAGGCCGAGAAGCGGGCCACGGCAATCGCCGACCTCGCCCAGACCCACGGTCTGACGACCCAGGCCCTCTCGGCCTTCGTCGACACCATCCTCCAGCGCATGATCTTCGACGGCGAGCAGCTCACCGACCTTATGGGGCCGCTCGGCCTCGGCTGGCGTGAACGCCGCGAGCGGGAGCTCGCCCTCATGGCCGACCTTGTCCCGCTCCTGATCAAGCGTGCCCAAGGCCGGGACATCTCGGGCCTCAATGCTTACGAGCAAGGAGGGGCGCGATGACGGCCCACGAGCCATCGCACCTTGTGCCGAAGCTGCGATTTCCGGAGTTTCAGCCTGCTGGTGATTGGAAACGTGATCAAATCGACAATGTCGCGAGCATCACCAAGGGAAAGCGTGTCTCAAAAGCCGACATTACGAAGGGCGGAGCGACCCCCTGTATCAGATATGCGGAACTCTACACCCACTACCGCGAGGTGATTCACGAGGTGGTGTCCCGCACGAACGTACACCACGAAAATCTCATGCTCAGCCAGGCTGAGGATGTCATTGTCCCCGCTTCCGGAGAGACAAGGGTAGACATTGCAAGGGCTGCCTGCGTCTTGCCCGAACGCGTAGCACTGGGGAGCGATCTCAATATTCTTCGCTCGGATCTATACGGCCCGTTTTTGAGCTACCTGCTGAATAGTCCGCTTCGCCATACAATCGCGCGAATGGCTCAAGGCGATACGGTCGCTCACCTTTACCCAAGGCAATTGTCGCAAGTTTGGCTGGCTTACCCATTGCGTCTCGAGCAACAGAAGATCGCGGACTGTCTCGCCTCGCTGGACGACCTGATCGCGGCGGAGGTCCGGAAGCTCGAAGCCCTGCGGCAGCACAAACAAGGGCTGATCCAGCAGCTCTTTCCCCAGCCGGGCGAGACCGTGCCGCGTCTTCGGTTCCCGGAGTTCCGCGACGCGGGGGAGTGGGAGGAGAAGAGACTGCGTGGTCTCGGGACGCTCATCTCCGGCCTGACTTATAGTCCGAAGGATGTGCGAGATGGCGGGCTACTCGTTTTGCGCTCATCGAACATCCAGAACGGCGAAATCACTCTTGACGATTGCGTCTATGTCCGACGCGACGTGAACAGTGCCAACCTCACTCAGCCGGACGATATTCTGATCTGCGTCCGCAACGGTTCCAGGTCGCTCATTGGGAAAAACGCGATAGCCCCGAAGAAAATGCCGGACTGTACGCATGGGGCATTTATGATCGTCTTTAGAGCCTCGGCCCCGCACTTCGCCCGTGTACTTCTACAAACGACGGCATACCAGAAGCAGGTGGCCGCGGATCTGGGCGCCACCATCAACTCGATCAATAGGAGGCAGCTTCTCAATTACCGCTTCACTGTACCGAGGCCTGCCGAGCAGCAGCGAATCGCTGCGTGCCTGTCCGCGGTCGATACACAGATCGCCGCGCAGGCCTCGATGATCGCCTCCCTCAAGCAGCACAAGCAGGGCCTGCTGCAGCAGCTCTTTCCGTCGCTTGCGCGGCAAATGAGCAAATGAGCAATTCACCGAAGATCCATCGGTACCAGAGTTTGACAACTCTCGCGCGTCGCCTCCGTAGCGACGTCAAGGACCTCTACTGCGTCTTAATATACGCGTACAACCGAACCGGGAAAACTCGTCTGTCGATGGAGTTTAAGGATCAAGGAAAGCGAAAAGGCCGAGGAACCCCGGACACGCTCTACTTCAATGCGTATACCGAAGACCTCTTCGTCTGGCACAATGACCTTGATAGTGACGCGGATCGGCACCTGACAATCAACAAGGACTCGTCCTTCCTCAATGGCCTCACTGACCTTGCACTGGACGAGACCATCGCCGGCTACTTATCACGCTACGCCGATTTCGATTTCGACATTGATTATGATCGGTGGATCGTGACTTTTCGCAAGGGCCGTGACGAGCGGATCAAGATCTCCCGGGGCGAGGAGAATATCTTCATTTGGTGCATGTTCATGGCGATCTGCGAACGGGTCATTGATGGACTTCCATCGTATGAGTGGGTCAAGCACCTGTACATCGATGACCCCATCTCGTCGCTGGATGATAACAATGCCATAGCTATGGGCTGTGATCTGGCGTCACTTATCCGCAAGGCTGCGGTCCGCCGGAACACGAGCGGGGAGCCAGATCCGCTGAGGATGGTCTTCTCCTCTCACCACGCATTGTTCTTCAACGTTATGTGCAACGAGCTGGGGAGGACAAGGGAAGGCCAAGAGAAGATAAGGCATAAGCGGTATTTTCTGCACCGTCCGAATTCCGAGGGAGTTTTTACGCTACGAGCCACTGGAGACACACCCTACTTTCAGCATGTGGCGACGCTCGCTGAGTTGCAGAGGTGTTCGCAGGCAGGAAATCTCTATACGTTCCACTTTAATGCCCTACGCAGCGTTTTGGAGAAGACCGCCAGTTTTCTCGGACATGAAGACCTCCGAGTCTGCCTTGCGGGACTGCAGGACGAAGCCCTCTACAACCGCGCACTGAATCTGCTAAGTCACGGCAAGTACGCCATCAATGAACCGGTTGAGATGGTGGACGACAATAAGGATCTGTTTCGCAGAATTCTCAAGGATGTTATTGACCGTTTCCAGTTTGCACTTCCCGAACTTGTTCCCTGACACACCACCCCGCAGAGAACCAACCCATGACTGACCAAGACCAGAAACAGCTCGGCAAGACGCTCTGGGGCATCGCCGACCAACTTCGGGGGGCGATGAACGCGGACGATTTCCGGGACTACATGCTCGCGTTCCTGTTCCTGCGCTACCTCTCAGACAACTACGAGCAGGCCGCGAGGAAGGAACTCGGGCGGGACTACCCCGACCCGAACGCCATCGGCAACGGCGGGCGGTCCTCCCTGTCCGTGTGGTACGAACAGAACCCCGATGATGCGTCGGCGTTCGAGAAGCAGATGCGGCTCAAAGCCCATTACGTCATTCGCCCCGAGCACCTATGGGCCAGCATCGCGCACATGGCCCGCACACAGGACGGCGGGCTGCTCAACACCCTCCAGGCCGGATTCAAGTACATCGAGAACGAATCCTTCCAGAGCACGTTCTCGGGGCTGTTCTCGGAGATCAATCTCAGCTCCGACAAGCTCGGCAAGACCTACGCAGGGCGGAACGCGAAGCTCTGCAGGATCATAACGAAGATAGCCGAGGGCCTCGCGGAGTTCTCCGCGAACAGCGACACCCTCGGCGACGCCTATGAGTACCTGATTGGCCAGTTCGCCGCTGGCTCGGGGAAGAAGGCCGGTGAGTTCTATACGCCGCAGCGGATCTCGGACATCCTCTCCGCGATAGTCGCGCTCGACAGCCAGGAGCCGGGGACCGGGAAGCGGAAGCAACTCGCCAGCGTGATGGACTTCGCCTGCGGCTCGGGCTCGCTGCTTCTCAATGTGCGCAAGCGCATGGGGCCGCACGGCATCGGCAAGATCTACGGGCAGGAGAAGAACATCACCACCTACAACCTCGCGCGGATGAACATGCTGCTGCACGGGATGAAGGACTCGGAGTTCGAGATCTATCACGGCGATACGCTGACCAATGACTGGGACTTTCTCCGCGAGAGGAACCCGGCAAAAAGGCCGCACTTCGCCGCCGTGGTTGCCAACCCACCGTTCAGCTACCGCTGGGACCCGAAGGAGGCGTTGGGCGAGGACGTGCGCTTCAAGAACTATGGACTGGCCCCGAAGTCGGCGGCGGACTTGGCGTTCCTGCTGCACGGGTTTCACTACCTCAAGGATGACGGTGTGATGGCGATCATACTGCCACACGGGGTGCTGTTCCGCGGGAGCGCGGAAGCAAGGATTCGCCGCAAACTCCTCGAGGACGGGCACCTCGACACCGTCATCGGACTTCCGGCGAATCTGTTCTACTCGACCGGCATCCCGGTCTGCGTCCTCGTTCTGAAGAAGTGCAAGAAGCCCGATGACGTCCTGTTCATCAACGCGTCCGAGCATTTCGTGAAAGGCAAGCGCCAGAACTACCTGTCCGACGAACATATCGAGAAGATCGTCGACACCTACCAGCAGCGTCCGGATAGCATCGAGCGGTACGCCAGACGCGTGGAAGTAGACGAGATTGAGGCCAACGACTGGAATCTGAACATCTCGCGCTATGTCAGCACGGCCGAGCAGGAGGTTGCGATTGACCTGTCGGCCACGCATAAAGAGTTGGTCAAGGTCGAGAAGCAGATTCAGAAGTCAGCCGCGAAGCACAATGCCTTTTTGAAGGAACTTGGACTATCCCCGTTGCCAGCGCCCCATAACCACAGCGATTGAAAGTCCTCCTTGAGTAGGTAGGCGCGAACCGTGCGCAGGTTGCGACGCACCGCTCCGCGAGCCGTTCCTGCTGCCCGTCGGTCAGACTCTCCGCACGCTTGAGCAGGAGCCAGCGGGCTGTTGCTTGAGCACCAGCGCCCGGCCCTCGGCGGCGAGCTTCCGGGCCTCCGCCGCGCGCACTTCGTCGATCGCCTGCGAGAATTGGCTCATGATGTGGAAGCGGTCGAGCACCCGTACCGCCTTCTCCCGAGCCAGACCGGTAGCCGACGAAACCACCGCGTCTTCGCCTCCATGACGACTAGCGGCAGGCCGTTCACCAGCAGCACGAGGTCCGCGCGCCGTTCGTTCGCCCCCGAGCGGACGGTGTACTGGGTCGTGACGACGTACTGGTTTCGCTCGACATCCTCCAGGTCAACGAGTCGCACTGTGACATGCTCGCCGTCCGCGCCGAACGGAATCGACCGCTCCCCGGCGAGCCACGCGGCGAACTCCTCGTTCGCCTTGACCAGCCCGTCGGTCCGCACGTTCATCAGAATGGCTCGAAGCCGGTAGAGCACGTCGTCAGCCCGGTCCGCCTCCACTGCTATATCCGGATTGAGGCGAACCAGCGCGTCGCGCAGCTGGCCCTCGACCAGCACCTCTTGCGCCTGCCGCGCCAGATCCTGTGACTCGAGGTAGTGCCAAACCGACGCCCACGACCACCCTGTGCCGGCGAGCGAGTCCCGGCCCTACAGCCACGTCGTGGATGACGCGGCCGCAGAAAATGTCGCGAGTGAGCGTTTCGACTGTGTTGACTCGTTGAAAGTCATAGTCCAAAATGTTGCGCTACGCAAGAGCCTACCGATTCTTCGGCCTCGTCACGAAGAGTCTACTGACCGCTTCCACCGATTTCCCTATTCCCTCTGCCCTGTGCCTGGTGCGATTCTTGTCTCCGGCTGTAGTAGGCCCTGCTCGACGACACCAGACATGGCCACTTTCCAAAGTGGCCAGCGATCCCGTGCCTCACGTAGCTCTTCCCTCTTCATGTGAGCACACAGAGTTGACAACGTCCCCTGCAGCTTGTCCCTGGACCAGTCTGGATAGATTTCCAGTCGGCTCAACTCCTCGCGCAGCTCATACAGCTTCGGCACTACCTCGGCCATCGCCCCACCGTTGCCGAACTCGGCTCTCGCCGCCAGTGTCCTTGTATTCTCTGCTATCTGGAGCAAGTCATTGAACGCCTTCACTTCTCGCCGCCCTGCCAGCCACTCCTTCATGACACCAACGCCCACGAAGAACCCAGGCGCGGCAAGTGCCCATAGAATCCACCCAAACCAATTCGACCTTATTACTGGATCGAGGACGTCCTCCACCAGAAACCGCGTAAGCAGGCCAGTACCTGCCAGCGTCACAAACCCCAGCGGCAGATGGCCCTTGAGGTAGTTGATGAGATCCGACACAGTAATCTTGACAGTCATGTCGCGATCATAGCACGCTCCTACGACCTTCTCATCCGAGCGCCTCTGCTACAAACCGTGCAGCTAGCTTGCCTGACTGGCCCAGTCGATTCGACGAGTCGTCGACGAGTGCCAACAGGAGTTCCAGTCGACTTGACAACAGACGCTGTGTGGGGACGTCCGGTAACGTAATACTATATTTTTGAAACGGCCAAGGCCAAGGTGCGGCACGGTTGTTGTCTTCGTCACCCTAGTGGTGCGTCACATCAAAACCTGTGGGTAGACGGACTTGAGTTTGCACCGCGCATCGTCGACCTTCATGTGCCAGTCGACACCGCGTTGGGTGTTGTTGACGTCGGCGGACCACGCAGCCACTTCGCCGTGCAGCGTCGCCAAGTCCCCGATGCGACGCCCGTGCAGGCATTGGCGCGTCATGGCGCTGAGCTCATTCTCCGCGATGTTCAGCCAGCTGCCGTGTTTCGGCGTGTAGCAGAACTCGATGCGACGAACCAGTTGCCGGGCCCGGGCCGGCTCGAACACTTCGTAGAAGGCGCCCTTCGTGTGCGTGTTGAGGTTGTCGCACACCAGGGTGACCCTCGGGCACGCCGCGTAGCGGCCCTCCAACAGGCCGGCGACCTCCACCGCCCAGTCCGCCTTCGTACGCCGGGCCCGCGCCGTCGCCTGTCGCCAACCCGCCAGCGGTTCGCTGAACAAGAAGACCGAGGCCGTGCCCGCCCGTTCGTACTCGTAGTCGACGCGGCGGGGTCGATGCGACGTGGCGGCTATCGCCGGGCGCGTCTCCTTGACCAGTTGCACCGGTTGCTCGTGTGTGGACGCCTCCGAAAATGCAAGCCTTTTCTGAGTCTCTCCTTCTGCGCTCAGTCTGCTCCTGTGGTTCTCCGCGACAACGGAGCGGCTCCCCGGCGCCGCGATTGTTTCCGTGGAATGAGGGCCAGCCTTCTGGCTGGCCCGCAAGGGCTTCCCGCACGGTCGGCCGCGGCTGTCACCCGGAGGGCCGCAACGGAATCGGGATAGGGGGGAGCCTCGCGGCTCCGCCCCTCCCACACCACCGTGCGTACGGGTCCGTACACGGCGGTTCGACGGAGTTAAGCGGCATGGCCTGCGGCCAGCCGCCGGGCGTTCGGTTTCGGCACGCGCCGTACGGGCTTCGGTCCCTCGGGCTCCGGCGCTCCGGGCTTCACCCTTCGCCGCCGGCTCCAAGGCCAGCTCCAACTGGATGTTCTGCCGCCTGGTCCGCATGAGCGTTGCCGTCCTACTGACCCTGTCCGTCGTTCGGGCCTTCGCCGGCGAGCCGGCTACTATGCCCTCTGCTGACTTCTGCGCCGCGGTCACGGGCCTTGCGGACCCGCTCAGTCCGGGACTTCCGGACACGGCGCAGACCTCCCGAGGTAAGACCGACCGCCTTCACTGCATCCCCGCCGGATTTACCACCCCGGCCCTTGATGGCTGTGGACTTCGCGGTTCCACGCTCGCTCGTCCGGCCGGGTAGGCCTCGCATCCGGTTCTTGTCCATCGGGTCGCAGCTTTGCTCCGCGCTTCCTTCAGACCCCGCCTCGCGACGACGCCCTTGCGCTTCGCTAATCCTTCGCCGCCATCAGGCTGGATAGAGGACTTGCACCTCCAAGCTGTCGGTCATGCTCGGCACACGTGGAGGAGCCGCGCAGCGGCTTGACAGCCGCGGGCGACCGTGCGCGAGGTAGACGCTTCCGAGCGAAGCGAGGGCCTCTGGGCACGTCCGAAGCCGTGCACCGCCGTTTCAGGAAGCTCCATTTCGTCGGATGGTTCGGTGCATGCGGTCAGGTGCTGTCGTGTGTCCGGCCTCATTGCTTGCGGCATATCACGCGCCGCGGGCCCGTATGGAGATACGCGGGTCGAGTCCAAAATCGTCCAAGTGTGCTCGAAGGCCCTGGCGCAGCCGCTGGTTTTCCCGACCCCGTCTCGTTGACCGTTTGCCCTTACCATCTTCCGACCTGCTCGCATTCCCGACGGCGCCGAGCCGACGCTTGCCTCTCAAGCGGTCGGCAGCGGCGCGCGATAGTACTCGTTCTTCGTCATCAGCGCCCAAGCGATGCGCGCCGTCCGGTTGGCCAGCGCCACCGCGACCAGCATGCGCGGCTTGCGCGCCAGCATCCCGGCCAGCCACGGGTCCTTCGTGCCGCGCCGCGCCGCCCAACCAACAGTCGCCATCGCGCCGGTAACCAACAGTCGCCGGAGGTCGCGCTGGCCCATCTTCGATATCCTCCCCAGCTTCGGCTTCCCACCGGTCGAGCTCTGCCGGGGAACCAGACCCAGCCAGGCTGCGAAGTCCCGGCCGCGCCGGAAGCTCTCCAGCGGCGGCGCGAACGCCTGGATCGCCATCGCGCCCAGTGGTCCGATTCCCGGGACACTCATCAGCCGTTCCGTCCGTTCGTCTTCGCGCGCCCGCTCCCGCAGGTCCCTCTCCAGCTCTGCGATCTTCTCGTCGAGGTCGCCGATCTGCACGAACAACAGCGCGCCCAGCTCCCGAACCAGGCCCGGGAGTGGCGAATCGGCATCTTCAATTGCCTCCGCCAGCCGCTCCACGTGCGCCGGCCCTTGCGGCGCGACGACGCCGAACTCGGCAAAGTGGCCCCGCAACGCGTTGATCGTCTGCGTGCGCTGGCGAACCAGCAGATCGCGTGTGCGGAACAGCATGCTTTGGGACTGCTGCTCCTGCGTCTTCACCGCCACGAAGCGCATCGTCGGCCGCGAGGCCGCCTCGCAGATCGCCTCGGCGTCGGCCGCGTCGTTCTTCTGGCGCTTTACGAACGGCTTGACGTAGATCGGCGGGACCAGCTTCACCTCCTGACCGAGCTTCCCGAACTCTCGGCCCCAGTGGTGCGAGCTCCCACAGGCCTCCATCGCTACGATGCATCGCGGCTGCGACGCCATGAAGCCCAGCACCTTGTCGCGGTTCAGCTTCTTGCGGAACGCAACCGACCCGTCCGCAAGGGCGCCGTGCAACTGAAAACTTCGCTTCGCCAGATCGATGCTGATGATGGTAGCGTGCGCCATAGGATGCCTCCTCTTCCAGGTGGTCCGTCACAACAGCTCCACCTTGGCACATTCCGATGCCGCTGAGGAGACGTCCACCCCATCATCCATGCACACGACAGGCCAAGCATGGCGAACAGGCGGCTGCAGTATCGGCAGGTCTTCTGGCGTAACGGCTGGTCCACGGCGTCGGAGCGCGCGGGCCAAGCTCCGACTGGACAGCGCCGCGCCCGCCGTGGCACAACAACGGTGACCGGCTCGGTCTGTCGGAGCTCGGGGCGGTCACGAGGGTCCGGCTCTATCCCGGGCCCTCACCCCCACGCTTGAGTCCGCTTCAACGCTACCCGACTGCGGTGGAACCTCGCCAGCCCAGCGGTCGTCCCGGACTCCCTCCGGTCAGGCACGCGCGCCAACGACGACCCGTTCATCGGCGAACTGGCGGTTTATGCCGGCGTTGCGCTGGCGTCCGCAGCGTTCCGCCAGGTGCCCCGGCGTCGCGAAGCGGAGCGGAGGATTCGCGCGCGGCCGAGCGTCAACGCCCATCCGGACGTGGTCCGCGCGCGCGAGAGCGCCGCCTCCAGGCTCGCCTGGCGCAACAACCGACACCGAGCGTTCCCACGGTCGCCGCGTGCGCCAGCCGAGCCTTCCGCGGCACTCGAGTTGTCGCTCGACGGAACGCCCTCGCCGGTTCGTCGTCGACCACACCGTCCGGCCCAACCCGGCCGTTCCGTCTCGCGAGAGTACCCCGGCCGGGCATGACCAACACCGACGTCCGGGACGTCATGCCCGGCCGCAGAGCAGGCAGGCCCGCGGGTCCTTGGCGCTTTCGTCCCCCCCCCCCGGACCCCCTCCCGGGGCTCACCGCCGCGCTTCGCGGACTCACCTGCGATTTCCTCAGTGACCATTGACAGGCGGTCTTGAACCGATATGGCTTCAATTTCCGTCACTTCTCAAGGCTCGTTGACAGCTGCTCCGCATCGACGCTTCGTCCACGCCGGTGCGGGGCGAGACCGCCAGCAACATGCAACCAGTTGCATGTTGCTGGCGATTCCCGCGTGTACGGGACTTCCCGGTTCAGGACCAGACGGCTTTTCGGTTCGGATGTTTCATCTCCTCGGCCGCAGTCCTTTGTCTTTCGTGTCCGAGCGCTGGCGTTCGGCCTGCCTCCGCTTCGTTCCGGGCGGTGGCCGTTCCGAAATCGGCGTACAGGGCGTCCAGGGGTCAGACGCCGGCGCGTCCGTCGCGTCGCGTCACTCCTGCGCCGCTTCCTCCTGCGCCTTGGCTTCCCGGCGCGCCGCCCAATACTTGCGCATCCGCTCGGCGACGGCCCTGCGCTGCTCGTCGCTCATCGCGCGCTTGCGCCTTCCGACCGCCTTGGCCGCCTTCTTCCTGCCGCGCCCGGCGGCCGGCGGCACGTCGCCCTCAATCGCCGAGATCGCGCGCTGTATGGCAACGAGTTGGCTCTTGAGCGAGCGCTCCTCGTTGCGCAACGCGTCCAGGATTCCACTCTTCGACATCGTTCACCTTTCTTCTCGACGATCCGCCCGCAACATTCCGCGGCGGTTGCCGGCACGCAACAACCAGCAAGGAAACGCTGCCGGACGCCGCGCAGCCGGAACGCTTCCTTCCGATTCGATCACTGCTGCGCGACGGCCCCGATTACGTACTCCGACTGCCGCTCTCCCCACCATTCGCACCGGCCCGGAAGATCACGACTCGCTTCCCGTGGGACCTCGGACCAGCGCATCCGCGTGATCCTGTCGCTCTCCGCCCCTGTGGAGCAAGTCGTCCGGCGGTTGGGGTCGGCTGAGCGCCCACGCTGCGGCGCGGAATTCGCCATCTCGGGAGGCAGATGGAGCTCGGGCAGCATCTGGACCCGGCAGCACAACGCTCGCGTGGACTCCTCCTGGTGAGCGTGGCTCGACACCGTGCTCCCGCGGGTGTGCCGCGGCCGCCGGGCCGTGCTTCATCGGACGAAACGCCGAGGTTCCCGCAGTAGTCGATGTCGAGCGCGGGACCGCGAAGGGCGCATCGGCCATCCGCATCCCGGGCGGCGCCCATCTGTCGTGCGGACCTGGCGACCGTCGTCGGTCGAAGCGTTCGGCTGTGCAACAGCACTGAACGTGTGCAGTGCTCGCGACGACCGCGATGGCGGCGACGGCCCGCGGCGACGGGGACGGTACCGGTGACGACGACGGCAGCGATCATGACGACGGCGATGGCAACCATCGAACCAACGATGCGGCGATCGTCCGCAGCGTTTGCGCCCTGAAGTCACCCAGCAACGCAATGAGAAAAGCACAGCCTGCGCCCACGCCCGCCGCGCAGCCCATCAAGGGATGAAACCCTCGGCGCAAGCCGGACAACCGCACGGTCGTCGCTCATGATCGGCTACCAGTCTCCCCTCGACGCGCGCAGCGTGCAGGATGCGGTCCCATGCTCGGCGATCCGGACGACCACGGCCGGCGGACACCTCGGTGTCGCGTGCCGCCGACCCGCCAATTCTCAAGGCGCCGGCCCGGCGAGCGTGGCAGCCGACGACGACGAAGGCCGCCGCAACGCCCGGTCCAGCAGGTCTTCGATCCGCGCGACGTAGTGCACATCGACCGCGCGCCGGAGGTCGTGGCCGAGCTCCTCGTCGACCTGCCTCTTGTTCTCCTGTGGAAGGATGACGTGGGCCAGGCCGCAGCGGTCCGCAGCCAGCACCTTCTCCCTGATGCCGGCGACGGGCAGGACCTGCCCGGAGAGGGTGATCTCGCCGGTCATGGCCAGGTCGCCGCGGACCACGCGCCCCGTCAGCGCCGACACCATCGCGGCCACGATCGCGACGCCGGCCGAGGCCCCTTCCTTGCGCGCCGCGCGCGACTGCACGTGCACATGAATGTCGGCGCTGCGATGGAAGCCCGGGTCGATGCCGTACCGGTCGGCGTTGGCCCGCACCCACGAGAGCGCCACCCGCGCCGACTCCTGCAACACCTCGCCGAGCCCGCCGGTCAGGGTCAGCGCGCCCGTGCCGGGCACCGGGCTGACTTCGACGAACATGACGTCGCCGCCGACCATCGTAGTAACCGACAGCCCCAGGGCGACACCCGGCCGACCGGTGCGGGCGGCGACCTCCGCCTTGCGATGTGACGCCGGCCCCAGCATCCCGGCGAGGAGCTGGGGCGTGACCTCGACCGGCGCCTCGTCCCCCTCGGCCCGGCGGCGCACGACCTTGGTGCAGACCGTGGCCAGCGCATCCGCCAGTTCCCACACCCCCGCTCCTCGGGTGTAGCCGCTGATGATGGCCTCCATCGCTTCGTCGGTGACCTGGACCTGCTCGGCGGTCAGGCCGTGGTCGGCAAGCTGCCACGGCAGCAGGTGCGCGGCCGCGATGACGCGCTTCTCCGCGGCGGTGTAGCCGGGCAGCTCGACCACCACCATCCCTTCCCGCAGCATCGCCGGCACCCGGCCAAGGCTGGTCGCCGTGGCCACGAAGAGCGCGTCCGACAGGTCGAAGGGCAGGTCGACATAGCGGTCACGGAACGCCGCGTTCGGCGCCGAGTCGAGCGCCTCGAGCAGCGCCGCCGCCACGTCGTCCTTCTCGTCGAGGCGGTCGAGCTCGTCGAGAATGAACACCGGATTGGCGACGCCGACGCGCCGCAACTGCTCAACGATGCGACCCGGCGCACCTGCGCGGGCGCCGTGCACATCCGCCGCGCTGCACAGCTCGCCGCACGCCACCCACGCGCAGGCGCGCTTGAGGGTCGCGGCCACCAGCCGCGCCAGCCACGATTTTCCCACTCCCGACGGACCCACCAGACAGAGCAGCGGCGCCGGGGGGTCCGGTTTCGCCAGGCGGCCGGCGACGTAGTCGAGGACGCGCTCCGTGACTGGCCCGTGTACGACATGCCCGGCGTCGAGCAGTGCCCTGGCGCGCGCCAGGTCCGACGCCGCGGCGGTGCGCTTCGTCCAGGGCAGACTCGTCAGGTACCGCAGCTGCTCCCGCCCTCGCACATGCTCGGGGTCCGTCGGTCGCAGCCCGGCCAGCCGCGCCAGGACCTCCCGCCCCCGTTGCCGCACGGCCTCCGGCAACGTCGATGCGTCGACACGTTCGCGGAGACGGTCGAGACCGTCGGCGGGGTCGACGAGCGGCGCGCCGAGAAACGTGCGCACCTGCGCCGCCGTGACGCGGTTGCGGACGAGCGCCGCGTCGCCGGTCTCAAGCCCCAGCACCACCTTGCGGCAGACCGTCTGCAGGCAGCGGGCGAGCTGACGGATGCCCCTTTCGCTCGTGTAGTCGCGAACAATGCGACGACAGGCGCCGCGGGTGAACCGCACCGGCGCGGCCGACAGGCCGGCGGCCCGGTTCTGGGCGGGGACCAGGTGCGTCTCGGCGATGGCGATCTTCTCGGCCTCGGTATAGCCGGGCAGGTCGATGATCTCCAGCCGGTCCCGTAGCGCCGGCGGGATCCGGGCCACCTCGTTTGCCGTCGTGATGAACAGCACCTCGGACAGGTTGAACGGCAGCTCGACGAACGCGTCGCGGAAAGAGTGATTCTGCTCCGGGTCGAGCACCTCGAGCAGGACGGCGGCCGGGGCGGGGCCGAGCTTGTCGATCTCGTCGAGCACGAACACGGGGTCGTTGCTCCCCACCCGCCGCATCTCGCGCAGGATCGAGCCGGGCTGCGCGTCTCGCCAGGTGCGGTTGTGGCCGCGCAGGTCCGTCTCGTCGTGCAGCCCGCCGCAGGCCAGCTTGACGAAACCGCGCCCCAACGCGCGGGCCGTGCACTGCGCCAGCGAGGTCTTGCCCACGCCGGGAGGGCCCGAGAAGCAGATCACCGCGCCCGTGCCGTGCGGGTTCCGCCGCCGCACGGCCAGGTACTCGAGGACGCGCGCTTTGGCGTGCCCGAGGCCGGCGTGCCCGGCGTCGAGCGCCGCGCGGACACGCGTCAAATCGATCGGCCCCGTGTCGCGGCGGGTCCACGGCAGCGCTTCCAGCCACTCGGTCCAGCCGTTGGTGCGCTCTGTATCACCGTCCGGCTTTTCCCCCAGGCGGCGGCGCTCGCGCGCGATGGCCTCCCGTACGGCCGGGGGCAGCGCGTCGGCGGTGCCGGCGCCCAGCACGTCCCGCACGGCGGCCGGCGTGATCACTTCCGGCTCCGTCCCTCCCGGCGGCCGGCGCTTCATGACCTGCCGGCAGATCATCGCCAGCGTCGCGTTCAGCTGTGTCACGCCGGCTTCATCCGTGTGGTCGCGGATCACCTGGCGGACCGCCTCGGTCTCGAAGCGGACGCCGCCTTCGGATGCCGCCGTCCGCCACGCGTCGGCGCCGGGAGATGGCGGTTGGGCCGACAGCGCCTTCAACTCCTCGAGCGACGACACCTCGCAATCGGCGATCACGGCTGGACCGTCCGAGCCGGCCTCCGGTGCGACGATCGAGGACAACGCTGCCGGCTCCGGCGCAAGGTACCCGGCCGACACCGGCACGGTCACCTCGAACGGACGCTTCAAGAGGTACTGTTCGGCGATGACCAGCTTCTCCTGTTCGGTGTAACCCGGCAGCTCGATCACCTCGAGGCGGTTGCGCATCTGCTCGGGAATCGCCTTCGGATCGGTCGCTGTCACGATCCACAGGACCGCCGACAGATCGAACCGCAACTGGAGGTAATGGTCCTGGAATGCCGAGCCGACGACCGGGTCGAGAACATCCAGCAGCGCGTCGGCGACCCCGGGTTTGACCTCGTCGAGCAGTTCGAGGATGAAGACCGGGTTTCTCACCCCGGCCTCGCGCAGACCGCGGACGATGCGTCCGGGCGCGTCGGTTTCCTTCCCGCGGAGCACTTGCTCGGTGTGGTGCTCGTCCAGCGCCACGCGCACGTGAGCGCGGCCGAGCGCCTCGGCGACGGCCACGGCCAGTGACATCTTGCCGGTCCCCGGAGGCCCGACCAGGCACGGGACACGCGCCGCGGCCGGGGGCGTGCGTGGGAGCACGACGAGCGCCGACGCTCCGGTCTCCACTTCCTCGCCTCGGCGCGGAGCCTCCACGGTGAGCACGCCACCCAGCTGCGGGTCTGCCGCGAGCACGTCGACGAGCCGGATCTTGACGCGGTCGAGGCTGCCGTGGGTGCGGCCCAGGATCTGCTTCAGGTGGGCCGGGTCGAACCGTACGGGCCCGAGCGTCCGCCACGGCAGGGCGACGGCCATCGCCGCGCGGGCCAGCGTTTTCTCGACTGCCTCTTTCCCGGACTCTGTCGACTCCAGCAGTGCCCGCCGCAGCGTCTCGCAGACGAATGGCGGCGGAACGCCGGTCTGCAGCGCCGCAAGCACCCGATCAACGCGCGGTCCGGGGGCGACGAGCTCGCGCACGGCCGCGAGTCCCGCGGTGTCGGGTTCGGCGTCCGAAGCAGCCGACACGGGCTCGGCGTCAGCGGGCAGCTCGACCGTCGCGGACCAGTCGCCCGGTTCGTAGAGCAGCTCGAGCGCCTGTGCCTCGTTCACCACGCGCGCAAGGCCGCGGGCGGCGAGGTCGGGCAAGCTCCACCGCCGCCGCTGCTCCTCGGTCGTGACCACGTAGCAGCCGCGTGCCGGTCCGCATTCCGTCCGGTCCCGACCGCAACTGCGGGACTCCACTGGTGTGAGGGCTGGAGGCCGGGGATTCTCCAGCGTCCGGCGGTATTCATTCAGTGTCGACGGATAGACGAGCAGCACCGTGCTGGTGTCTTTCCGCCGTAGTACTTTCACGCGCATCGGTAGGTCGTCCTTCAGGATTCCTTCTCAAGCGACCGGTACGGTCCCGTTGCCGGCGACGGGTCCGGGCGAGTAGTCGTCCGATGGAGAAGGGCTGTGCGATTCGCTCCGGTCTCCCAGACTCACGCGCGGGCGATCCGCAGACGCATCTGCCCCTTCCGACAGGTCGAGCCGGAGGCGCGGGGAGCGGTGACGCGCGCGTCAGGTAAAGTGCAAGCGGTTCGTCACCCGCCGGCACCTGGAAGCAGAGGGAAGCTCACGGAAAGCAACGGAAGGCGCGGGACGGTGCCGGCAGCCGCCGACAGCCTCATCCCATCGGCGGTGCGGGGAGCGCAGTCGTCCCCGTCGAGGCTGGAGGCCGGCTGCGGCGCCGACCGTGCCGCCTCCGTGGCGGGCACGAGGGCGGCAGCACCGCCCCTTCGTTGGGTGCAACATGACGCGTGTCGTTCCGCGCATCCGGTGCGGCGGCACGCGATTCGAGGAGGGCGACGGCCGGCTCGGCGTTGTCGAGCATGTGCACGACGCACGCGGCTGCGCGTATCGAAACATCCCGGATCGACAAACGCATCGCCGCGCAGAATCCAACGTCGGGCCGGCGCCGCTACGCAGCGCTCGGGATCGACGCGGTCCATCCGGTCCCGCGAGCTGCCGGCGGCTGGTGCGGGTCTATTGTGAAACGTCCCTGCCTCGCCCCGCCAAGCCGCGCCAAGCCATGCCAAGCCCCGCCCCGCCACGCCACGCCAAGCCGCGACAGATTCAACCGCCGGATGCCGCATTCAAGCAGCGTCCGGCAGCTCGGTCACCTCCTTGACGTCGAACCGCCCGAAGTGGCCGCTCTTCTCCGGCCGCCAGTCGCCGAGCCCGACGCGCCGACCGGCCACCGCCAACCACGCCGTCAGCATGGCCTTGTCCACCAACTCCGGATCGACGTCGGCCACGCCGACCACCGACCACGGGCAGTTGAACATCGCCCGCGTACGCAGGATGCGCTGGCGACTCACCACCACCGCCGCGACGAACTGGGCCGTCTTCCGCAGCTTGTCGATGTCCTCGCCGTAGCGTTCGACGTCGTAGCCGAACGTCACGCTCTCGATCATCAATCCCTCGCGCACCGCCGCGCCCTGTTTCGTTTTGCGGGCTGCGGTTTCGATCATTGTCCGAAGCGCTGCTTCCGGTAGCGTGGGTCTTTGGTCATCGTCGAGATAGAGGGACCGCAGGCACTCGAGTTCTCGAAGCTTCCGGTCGTCGACTTCGGTGCGGTTGCCGCCTCGCTTCTTCGCGATCTCTGCGATCTCGCAGCTGAGAGGGCTTCGCGTGTCGAGTCCGGCCTCCCCGTTGTGCATGATGAGGGGGGAGAGGCCGGCAATGGTGAATCCAAGGCGCATCGTGTTACTACCTCTGAGAAAAGCGCGCAGAATTGGTACCGCGAGCCGCCGGCGCGCGTGAAACGGCGGAGCGTGGTGGCGATGAAGTGACAGCCGGCGCACAGCGCCGTCAGGTCGGCGGCGGTCGTCTGGTGCGCCGGCGGGTATTGGGTGGCCCAGTGGTGTGCCTCGACGGCGTCCTGCTGGCCGCACAGCTGGCACTTGCCCTTCGAGCGGGCGAAAGCCGCCTTGCGCGCGTCCAGATAGATCGGGTCTTGGTAGTTGAACGTCTTATGCGGAGACGACGTAGCCTCAGCAGTCATCCGCTTCCCCTACCGTCGGCGGCGTGCTCGTGCAGGCAGGCGGCCGCCTCATCGGCGTTCTCGCACACGATTACGCGGTAGGTGCCGGGCTCGGAGCCAGGCAGCACGACCCGAATCCGATCGATGCCCTTGCCCCCGAACTCGACGGCGAAGCGACGCCGAAAATCGGTCAGGATGGTGGGGCTGTCGGCGCCGGTGGTTCGTTCTCTTTCGTCGCACATCTGTCCTCCTGTTCGGCGTCAATTACTTTGGCCGCTCGACGACAATTATTTTGGCCGGTCCCGCGAGTCGGATTCAGACGACGAACGCTGGCGCGAGGATCGCCGCGGGAGAGATCACTTCAATGCCGTAACGTAACGGCGTCACATTGCTCTGGAAGACCGACCCCGGCCAACCTAACTCGCCGAGCTGACCCGCGTGCCCCTGTTCATCATCCAGGGCCCTGCTCACCTTGATCAACGTCGTTTCCCGTGTCAGTCATCGACGATGACCGCTGTGGGAGTGTGGGAATCTCGCGGCCCCGGTGCAGGCGTGATCGGCGACGATCGCCCGCGAGATTTCCAACGGGCTGGGGGCGCCCGCCTCGCCGACCTTCAGATTCAGCGCGACGTTGACCGGGCGTCCCCAGCCCGGGCACTTCCACAGCGCCCCCGTGGATGCGGTACACGGTCCGCAACTCCGGTTCGCCTCGCGAAGCCGAAGGCGAGCCGTGTACCTGTTGGGTCACCATTTCGCCCGTGGGTTTCCAAGTTCAACTACGCACCGTTACGTAACCGGCCTCAAGCCCCCCGCAGCTTCCGCCCGTGGGTTTCCAAGTTCAACTACGCACCGTTACGTAACCGGCCTCAAGCCCCCTGCAGCGAGGCAGCCGCGCAGCGGCTTGACAGCCGCGGTTGACCGTGCGCGAGGTAAACGCTTCCGAGCGCAGCGAGGGCCTTTCGAAACCCTCCGTCACGACCCCCCCCGAGAGCGACTCGGCGATCGAGATGGACGGCAGGTGCTCAGGAGGTCGAGGCTCGGCGACGCCGCGGCAACAGCGGACCTGGCGGGCGTCCACGCGGTGCGGGCGGCGGTGATGGCGGCGCTGTCGGACGCGACGGGTCCGTTCGAAAACTCGGCACGTCGAACTCGAGCACCACCGAGTGGTGCACCAGGCGGTCGATCGCCGCGGCGGTGGCCATCTGGTCCCGAAAGATGCGGTCCCACTGGCTGAAGACCAGGTTGCTCGTCACCATCACCGAGCGGCGCTCGTAGCGCTCGGCGAGCAGTGTGAACAGCACCTCGGCCTCGTCCGGATTCTGCTGAACGTAGCCAAGATCGTCGACCAGGATTACCTCAAAGAGGTCGAGCTTGCGCAGCGCGCGGGGGAGGTCGAGGTCACGTTTGGCGCCGAGCATTTCCTGGACCAGGGCGTAGGCCGGCACGCACAACACGCTGTGGCCGGCCTCGACCAGCGCGTGCCCGACGGCGCACAGCGCGTGGCTCTTGCCCACGCCCGGCAGACCGAAAGCCAGCACGTTGGTCGCCGTCTCGAGGAACGTCCCGGTGGCCAGTGTCTTCAACTGCTGCACGACCGGGGCCGGCAACCGGCCCGTGTCGAGGGTCTCGAACGTCTTGCCGGGCGGCAGACGCGCGGCCCGCCGCAGCCGGGCAATCCGCCGCTGCCGACGCGCCTCGGCTTCGGCCTCGAACACTTCCAGAAGCACACCCAACGCGTCGTGGTGGCCAGCCTGCGTCAGTCGCGGCACCAACTCCTCGGCCGCCGTCGTCAGGCCGAACTGCTTCAGCAACGTCGTCAACGCCGTGCTCGGCGGCGTCATCCGCGCAGGCCTCCGGCCAACAGCGCGTCATACTGCGCCAGATTCGGGCGGGGGATGCGCACCACGGGGATGGTCGGGACCGGCGGCCGCACCTCGGCCTGCACGCTGGCGTAGTCGCACGCGGCGCCGGCGTCGAGCCGGGCCCGAAGCGTCGCCTCGACCTGCCGCTCGCTGGTCGTGGCCGCCAGGTGCAGCAGCCGCACATACTCGACATCGGCCCGCTCGCCGTGCGTCCGACCCAGCGCGTCATACGCCGCGCGGAACGTCAGCGACGGAAACAGCTCCTCCCGGAAACGATACCGCGCAAAGGCGCCCGGCTTGCGGACCAGGCTCGCGATAATGTGGCGATAGTCGATCCGGTGGTCCGCCGCCCCCCGCAGCCGCGGCATCGTGCACAGCACCCGGCCGCCGTAGAGAACCTCAACCACCGACGGATGCTGGCGCGCCTCGACCGTGTGACCGATCAGGCGCGACGGCACCGAATAGATCCGGCCGCCGACACGGATCGTGCTCCACTTGCGCACCCGGCACGCAAACGCCGTGTACTCAGGGACCCGAGCCGCCGGCAACGGTCGCAGATACGCCCGTTCCTCGGCCAGCCGAGCCGCCGACGGCGTATTCCGCTCCCGGTCGACGAGCGCCCGTACGAAGCGCAGATACGCCGACTCGTCGACGAAGTCCCTGTCGCCCCGCAGCAGCAACGCCTGCTCGATGGCCGTCTTCGTCCGGAAGTGCGCCTGCTCGACGACGCCGTTCTCGTGCGGTTTCCCCGGCTGGATCGGCGACGAGTCCAGCCCGTAGTGCTCCAGCACCTGCCGGAACCGCACCGTCAACTGGCGCCCGCCGCTGCGCTTCAACTCGTGCGTCGCCGCCGACAGGTTGTCATGACGCAGCACCGCCGGCACCGCCCCCAGCGTCCACAGTGCGCCCTGCAGGCCCGACACCAGCGCCTCGAACGTCTCGCTCACCGCCAGCTCCACATATGTCCAACGGCTGTAGCTCAACACCCACTCGAACAACAGGTGCTCGAACCGAGCCCCCCGAATCGTCACGCCCAGCGAACTCGCGTCGGTAAAGTCGAATGCCGCTTCCCGACCCGCTACCGCAACCTGCTCGAAGTACACCTCCCGATCCGGACCGTCCTGCGCTCGCCAATCGCAGACGCGCCGCTGCAACGTCCGTAGCTGCCCCGGCGCAAAGCGACCCGGATGCCGCCGGCACAGCTCCGTGAACAGCGTCTGCGCCTGCAGCCGTCCCTCCGTATCGGCCACCAACTGCGGCACGACCTCCGACTGCCACACGTCGGCGAACGGATCCTCCCGCGTCCGCCATCTCCGCGGCGCCTTCACTGTCGAGGGCAACGCGCAGCTCTGCCACCGGCGCGCCGTGCGCTCGCTCATCCCGGCCGCCGCCGCTGCCCCAGCCAACGTCTTTCCAGACATCCGTTTCTCGTGCAATCGTCGAACCTGTACGTCCGTGACCAACCCGTCCTCCATGAGGAAAACGGGCAGTCTCACACGGAACTCGCATCACCCACGAACCGGCCCCGATCGCGTCCTCGTCGACCGGCCAAAATAATTGTCGTTGATCACCTCCTGTTGTCAGTGGGTTGTCATTTCGTCTGGTGGCAGCACGGGTGCCGGCGGCGGCCGGGCGCTCGCCGCGCGACACCGTCGGTACGGGTGTCGACGCGCGCGGGGACGGTTGTGCGCTGCGTCTGCGGACATGCCGACCAGCCCACGTGAAGCCCCGTTCGCTCGCACGCTCGCCGGGCCTGCGCGGCCGGCGGCCCCGCGTACAGGCGCGGCCCCGGGCCGATGGATTCGGGTTCATGGCGATGTCCTTACGGCGCAGCCGGCAGCGCCGGTCACGCCCGGCGGCCGCTATCCGGCCGATGTCGTTGTCGGAAACCGGCCTCTGGCCGGTGAAGCGGGGTACCGGCGCCTTGGCGCCGTAGCGGGGAAAAATCGTCGCGAAGCGCGAGTGCGTGTTCCGGGGGTGATTTCGGGTTCCCCTCGGCCGTCTCTCTCTATTTTCCCTCCCTGCACCTTCCCTCCCGTGGTCTGTCGTTCCCGCGCCGATCCGTGAGGCGCGGTTGACCGGGGAGGTCGAGGGCGGGGAAATACAGGCGCCGGACGCGGCGCGCCGACACCATCGCGGGCCGCATCTGCGGCCGCGCGTTGCTGCACCGCCACCGCTACCAGTAGCGGTGAGCTGAACCGGCGGGCTGCGATTCGCTCGTCCACGTTGGCGATGCGTGCTCGCGGAGTCCTGACCGGAGCGTGCCGCCGGCAACGCGCACGATAGCGTCGAGGCCAGCCCGACCGCGTGCGTCGGACGTACGGCGGCAAGCCGCTCCAACCGGTCGCGAGCGGTGCGACGTCCTCGGCGTCGAACCGGCGCGCGGCTGCGCGCAGGAACGCCACCAAGTAGTTGCCGCTGACGCGCCCCCGGCGAGTACGTTCTCGACCTCGAAGGCGCGCTCGTCCCGGTCGAGCATCACCGTCGCGACGCGCGCGAGCAAGGTGCAACGGGTTGCACCCTCGGGGTCTGCCACCACTCGCCGACCCTCGAGCGCGTGTTCGGTGCTCTCACCGTGGATCGGCTCTCCGACGCAGCTTCGTCCTTGAGTCCGTATTCGGTCTCGAAGAGCAGCGTCGCCTCCCATCCCATGTGTCGGTTGCGGCCGTCGCCCGGCACTTCCGGGTCGACCATCGTACTGTCGACAAGGCCTTGCGTTGGCTTCGGTTATCCAGGCCCTGAGTGAGACGCAGGGGCGCGTAGTCGGGCTGCGCCACGCCGCCGTTCGCGTGCGTCTGCAGCGCTCTTCGCGCTTCTGCCTGCCCGGCTCGGTGCTTCGGCTGGCATTGGTATGTCTGTGCCTCCGCCGATGGCGTTTTGTATTTTCGGCCCACCGACGCGTTGCACTGTACTGTCGGCGGTTCCCGCTGGTGATTCTGCTCTGCCCTCTGCCGGTGTTCCGCCTTCGGGCAAGGACGGTACGCCGCTCGCCGCGGCTGCACTTGAGCAGCTTCGCGCGCAGTGCGTCCGAGAAGGCGATGATGTTCACCCACTCGGTCAGCTGATCGCGTTCCTCGGCGCCGACGTCCGGCGCGGCCATGTTGACGCCCATGCGCGCGGACGCGAACGGACGGTCGCGCTCGATGGACTTCGGGTCGCCGCCGAGGTTGCCGCGGTAGACCGCGTAACAGCCCCGCGGTACGGCGCCCGGCGTGCTGGTTCTGCTCATGCGCGTTTCTCCTCGTTCTGCGAGCCCCGGTTCGGTGGGTGCCCGCCTTGTATGCGCACAAGCCTAGTGGTCCGTCACATCACAATCTTTGGGTAGACGGACTTGAGTTTACAGCGAGCATCGTCGACCCTCATCTGCCAGTCGACACCGCGTTGGGTGCCATTGATGTCGCTGGACCACGCCGACACTTCGCCGTGCAGCGTCTCCAGGTCGCCGATGCGGCGTTCCCGCAGGCATTGGCGCGTCATGGCACTGAGCTCGTTCTCCGCGATGTTCAGCCAACTCCCGTGTTTCGGCGTGTAGCAGAACTCGAGGCGACGAACCAGTTCTCGTGCCCGCACCGGCTCGAACACTTCGTAGAAGGCACCCTTCGTGTGCGTGTTGAGGTTGTCGCACACCAGGGTGACCTTCGGGCACTCGGCGTAGCGGCCCTCCAGCAGGCCGGCGACCTCCACCGCCCAATCGGCCTTCGTACGCCGGGCTCGGGCCGTCGCCTGCCGCCAACCCGCCAGCGGTTCGCTGAACAGGAAGACCGAGGCCGTGCCGGCCCGTTCGTACTCGTAGTCGACGCGTCGGGGACGCGCCTTCGTGGCGGCCACCGGCGGGCGCGTTTCCTTGACCAGTTGCACCGGCTGCTCATCCATGCACACGACGGGGCAATCCGGGTCGTAGGGCTGCTGGTACAGATCCAGGACCTGTTCCATGTGCGCCACAAACTCGGCATCGGTCTCCGGCGGGATCACCCAGTACTCGATTCTCCGCCGGGTCATCTCGTTTTTTTCAGCGTCCGCCGGATCGTTTCGTGGCTGACCGACTCGACGACCCCCAACTCGACGACACGGCGCGCCAACAGCCGCAACGACCAGTTCGCGTAGCCCTTCGGGGGCGACCCCAGACGCAGGGCGATGACCTGCGCCTCCTGTTCGCCGTCGAGCAGCTTGAGGCCCGGGGGCAACGCCCGCCGTTGGCGTTCCAGCGCCCGCTCGAACCCTTCCAGCACGCAACGTTGGCGAATGTTCTCGACCGTCTTGGTGCGACACGAAAAGGCATCGGCAATCTGCTGGTCGGTCCACCCCGGTCCGTCCGCATCGGCCTTCAAGAGAATCTGAGCGCGGCGCACCTTCTCGCTGCTCCCCTTGAGCTTGCGGACCGTCTGTCGACAGATCTCGCGTTCCTGGGCGGTGAGTCGAACGATGTACTTTTTCTCCGGCATGAAAGCTGTCTCGGCTTGAGATCAGCTTCCCGATAGTCCTAATGTTTACACGTGACGGACCACTAGTGGCCTCGGGTCCCTGTCTCCGCTACGCCGTGGCCACGGTTTCCAGCGTGATCGGGTTGTCGGTTTCCCCGATGCCGCCGTTGACGTGCTTGCCGTCCTCCGGCGCTACCCACCTTGCGTCGGCGTCGAACGCGCGCGACGCGTTGCGTATGCACGCTCGCAGGTTCTCCGCGTCCACCTGTATCTCCGGGTTCGTGGCGGTCACCGCCAGCAGGTTGTCTCCTACCTGGACGCGGCGTTCCGTCTCGGGGTCGATCCAGTACAGCGGTCCGATCCCCGGACCGGCCTCGTAGACGCGTACGTTCTCGACCTCGAACGCCTCGCCGTTCTGGTCGATCATGACCGCCGCGGCGTGGCCCAGCGGCACGTGGAGTTCGCAACGCGTTGCGCCGTCCGGGGTCTGCCACCAACGTCCGACTCTCGACCGCGGGTTCTTGTCATCCACGGTTTGGATTCTGCTCCTTCCCTGGCGTTCCTGCCGTTCGTCGTTACGACGCTCTGCGCGCCGCTGAGCGGTCTCCGCCGGTTCTATGCCCTTGGCGTCGCCGACGTCCGTCGCGTGCTCTCCTGAGCCTGCTGGGACTGTCCCTCGACCGCTCTTTGTATTGCTTCGAGAATGGTGTGCTCGTCGTTCCCCGAGTTCCGGTTCCGAAGCGTCACCGGGAGGACCGCTCGTATCCTTTGCAGCGCGTGGCGCAGGGTCTTGACCCACCCGCTTTGCGGTGTCGGCGGGCGGTGCCAGATCGTGTTGCCGGCGCGCTCGAACCCGTGTCGTTCGTACCACACGATCAGTGCGTCGAGCTTCGTTCCGCCGATCTCGTCGGGCTCGACGAACAGTCCGTGCTGGGTGGCGTCGGCCGCCTTGGTCACTTCCTGAAGCAGCCGTGTGCCGGTGCCGCGGCCGCGCCTGCTTGGAGCTACTCGGATCTCGTTGACGTACAGTCCGGTCCGCCCGTTGACGACGAAGAGCTCGGGGCGCATCGTCACGAAGCCGTCGCGGTTGCGCGCCACGGCGATCACGCTCGCGTTGTGGTCCGCCCGCTCCAGGATCGTGTGTCCGGCGCCGTTTCGCCGCCTTCTGCCGGCACTCGTTCCTGGGGTCGTTTCGCCGTCCGCCGGCGCTGCCGTGTCGGGTGTCGTCGGGCTCTTCGATCCGGTTGTCGGGGGCCGTCCGGCCTTGCGTCGGGAGCGCTGTTTCCTCGTCCTCTTCGTCATCCTCTCGGACCCCTCTTCCAGTCGTCCTCGGCCGCTTCGTTGAGCGCCGATCGCGGCACCGTCCGGCGGCCCATTTTCACTTGGCAAGATCCGCCTCTTGGCACCTCTTCCTCGCGTCTGATTCGCGGCCGCTGTCGTGCGCCACTTTCGCCCTGTGCGTACGATCGGCGACCTTCTTCGTCCGCCAGTCCTCGGTGTTCTGGTCGACGTCGCGGATTGTTTTCTACGGGTCGACGCCCGCTCCGCACCCTGGCCTCTGGTGAAGTTGGCGCCCTCCCTTCGTTGTGGTTCACCACTCATCCTGTCGGCTCCTGAAGCCGGACCTCGGCGCTGGCACTCGCAACGTGTTGACGCTGCTGGCGGGTCCTTCACGTTGACGTTCCCGGTTGACCTTGAGCGGCGTTCCCTGGTTCCACCTGCTCTGGTGGTCCTCCACGTGATCGTGTCGCTCGATGTGTCTTCACGCGCGTCTCGCCTTGCTTTGCCGGAGCTCTCGCGTGTCGCCGCATGGACTGTTGCCTGGCCTCGCTCGTCGTGCCGACTTCGGGCGTTCTTTCCGCTTGCGGTCGCTCTTCTTCCGGTCGCGCTCTCTTCGGCTAGCTTCGCCGAACCGAACCTGCCCCCAGCCTGCCCCAGGCGAATCGGCTTTGTCGTCGGCGATCACTTCAGCGCTCGCTACCGCCAGCTCCACGTTCTTCGTAGCTCTTCCCCACCAGTCGCCGTGTCGTGGTTCGCCTGCTCCTGGTCTTCGTCCACCGCGGCCCTGGCAACCTCGTGCCACGGAACGCGGTCGCTCTTCCTTGACGGTTTTTGCCGCTGCGCACGTCTTCGCGTCTCGCGGTGCTTGGAGATTGCTCACCGCATCTCGGGGGCGTGTTCCGTCTCGTGTCTCCTCCATCAGTGACCGGTCTGGTGTCCGTCCGATCTGGTCTTCGGCCCTTGAGTCCTCGGTCGCCTGGCTACCTCGCCGGCGTCTTCGAGCGGGCGTTTCTTTGGCGTCTGCTGCCCTGCTTGTGCTTCTTCAGCTCGGGTGGCGTCCCTGTCCGGTCAGGTTCCTGACGACTGCTCGCCCCGCCCCGTTCCTCGCATCGTCGGGGGGTTGTACTTTGACCCATACATTCTGGCCTAAATATGGGGTCTACGGTCGCCGACTGACCCCTAAACCGGCCGCTCTCGAGGGGTCTTTGACCCACACGTTACGGTAAACCCCATACGCACCTGTCCAGGTGCCCTAAAGCGTAGCCTTCCCGCAGGGAAAAATGGGGTGGTGAGCGACCCGGGTACCGGGTCGCTCACCCTCTTTCCGTTTCTGGTAGCTGTTGACCCCATAATATGGGGCGGGTACGTGTTTACGGCCCCTAAGTGGTGACCACCACGAGTTGACACCCTTCACATACCCTTGTGTACGCGTGACTTATCGGACCGACAGGTCTCGAGTCGGCCGGCAGTTCTGCAAGAACTTCGGCCCACGTGTCCTAAAAACTTAGGGGACCCTTTTGTGGCCGGAATGGCGCGTGGAGGCCCCGGCAGCTTTGCGGTCGCCCGACCCCATATTTTTTTTTGCCCTAAAAGGGGTGTCAAACTTAGGGTCAAAGCCACTTAGGGTCCATAATGACCTTGGTCCGATTTTAGGTCACCTAGACGTCCGACAGGTGGTTACTCCGGCTCCGGTACCCCTAAACTACTGCTGTTGATTGGAGGTGTTCATGGCTCGGTACGGCGCCCGTGTGCGCACCGTCGTGTTCCTCGATGCTGACACCATCGCCAAGTGCAATGACCTGGGTGCGCGGTATCGGGCCAGTCGGTCTGAGGTTCTGCGAATCTCGGTCGAACTTGGTCTCAAGGAAGTGCGTCCTGCCCTGCGCCGCCTGCAGCGGCTGCGGGCGACCGACTACAAGCCTGCCCGTGGCGGCGGGTCGACGCCGTCGGCTCCGGCCGCGAGTTCGGCCCCTGTTCTTCCCGGGTCCCCGTATCAGCAGCTCCTGGCGTACGGGAACTCGTTCCTCGCGATGAGCGAGGACAGCAGTCCGGCGGCGCTTCGCGTAGCGCTTGGTGCGCATGCGCAGGCTCTTGGTTTCCCGGATGAGGACGTTGCTCCGACCATCGAGCAGGTGCTCGAGGCTGTGCTTGGCGACGACGGTCTAGGCGGTGGCGGCGACGACGACACTTCGCCTCTTCCGCCTGACTGAGAGGTTCGGTCAAGCGAACCTGTGCGGCGCTTCTCGACGCCTGTTGGTCGATCCTTCGGGCGCTCGGCCCACGTGTTGACGACTGCTGGTGATCCATGCCGATCTACGCTCCCGACGCCGAACCTCTGGACCGTCAGGTCCGGGTTCGTTTTTCCCAGCGGCAGCTCTTCCAGCTCGACCGGCTGGCGACGGAGTTCGGCATGTCGCGCGCCTGGTTTCTCCGCGAGGTTCTGGCCGACGGTCTTCCCGTGGCGACCGAACGGCTGCGCGGTCTGATGGCCGCTGGCTACCGCCCTGCCGGCGTGTTGCGCCGCACGGATCCGTCGTCAAGGTTGCGCGGTCCTCGGTCCGACGGCGCACGGCCGGACCGTTGGTCTCATGCCCCGGAGAAGAAGCTGCCGACGCCCCCGCGGCCGCCTGCCGACTACGAGTCCGAGTAGCGGACTTTCGCCCTTCTCATCCTGCCTCTGAATTGGTGTCGGCGGCGTGTTGTCGGCGTCTGGTCCGGCGTCTCCGCCAGGTGCTGTTGACAGTGGTGGCCAGCCTCCGCTGGCCCCAGCGCTTGGCGCCCGACTTGTGCGCTTTCGGGACCCCGGTTTTCGGCTCGGGTCGGTACTGGTTTACGCCTCCTGAACGGTGTCTTCGAGTGGACGCTGGTGGGTCCGTCTCGAGGGTTTACGCCGTGCCTGATTCTTCACGTTGACGTGGCCGCCGGCGCTGTCCGTCAGACTGTCGATGCGCGTGTTCTGAGCGTGCCGGCGGACGCCCGTTTCGTGTTGCGCCGGGGCGTACGCGAACCTTGCGGTTGACCGCGGCCGTGCGTCTCGGCCGACCGCTGGCCGGTCCTGTCTTCTGCTCTACGCGTGGGTGGTCCCTGCGACCGTCACCGTCTTGTCGATCGGCTTACGCCGTTGCGCCGGTCGCGGCGGTTTCCGGTTGACGCCGTGCTGGTGAAGTCCGCGGGTTGACGCCGTCGAGCGCGTGCTCCGCGGGTTTGACGTCCGTGTCGGGAATCTCACGGGAGCGGTCGACGCCGGTCGAATCCCGTCTTGGGGTGACTGTTTCAGCGTCCTACTTCCAGTGCGGGGCCGGAGTGTGCCGGTGCCTGGCGGTTGCCGTCCGGCGCGTGTGCCGGGAGTGGTATTTCGGACTCCGACCTGCCGGGTGTGTACCCCGGGCGTTCCGGCTGCGACCCGCCGGTTCTCGGCCGCTCGTACTGTGGTACCTGGTCGCGTCGCGTGTGGGGCACGGCGCTCTCGTCGGTCCCGACTCCCGGCTCGTGCTCACCGTGGTCGCCGGTGCGGACGGGCGGGTCGACGCCCCCTGCATCGGCGCGGGCGCCGATCTCTCCCGCTTGCGTGTCTCGGCCGGCGTGGTCGCCGGGGATCGGCTGCGTGCGGTGTCGTCCTCGCTCTCGCGTCGTGCTGCTGTCGGCGACGGCGTCACGCTTTCTCGGGAGGTCTCCGTACTTCCCGGCGCCCGCGTGGGAGACGGCTGCTATCCGGGCTCGTGCACGACAAGACAAGCGCCTGCAACGCATTCATCCCCGTTTGCGCAGGACCGACTTCGATCGCGCCGCGGCGGCGGCTCCCTGCGCCGGTGCCGGTCCGGGGTTTGGCGGTGGCGGCTCGTCCCCTGGTTTTCACCTGTGTTCCCGTTCGACCGCCGGGGACGTCCGCCTGGTCGCTAGGCTGCCACGTCAGCTCGGGGACGTCAGCTCGGACTCGCGTGAGCCGCTCCGGCTCGATCCGCAGGACCACGCTGTCGCGTCCCGCCCATAGAGCGTCCACCGTCGTGTTCAGCACTGCGTGCTGGTCCCGCACCTGTGCCGTCAGGAACGCGTTGACGCCGTCCCGCTCCATGCCGGCCTGCAGCTCTTCGGCGCTCCCGTAGGTCCGCACCCTCGCGCCTTCCCGTGTCGCCGTCTCGATCTCGGCCACGCCGGCGTGCGTGCGAATCTCGAAGCTCTCGTACCTGGCGTCCTGGATCGCGTTTCCCGCGTACGCGGTCGGGTTGTCGAGGATCGGCTTGAGCCCGTCGGGCACACCTTCGAGTGCTGCCGTCTCCTTCGCGTAGGCGGCTTCCATCTCCTGGTAGACCTTCAGGATTGCCCGGACGTTCTCGTCGGGCAGGCCGTTGACTGCGATCTCGAGGGCTTCCGGATCGGCCACCCTGCATGCGGCGATATCCAGCAGGTCGCGGCCCGGCGCGGTCATCCCGCGTCCCTGGAGCTTTCCGCTCATGATCTGCGCCGTGCTCAGCACGAGTGCCGGCTCGCCGTCGACCACGGCGGCCCGTTCACCTACGGCCGGTGTCGGCTGTGCGAACGAGACGTCGACGTGGTTGTCCTCGTCGCGCTTGAACTCGATCCGCCGGAACGTGCTGTGCTCGATCCGGTAACCCCCGCAGGCTGCTGCCGCGCGGTCGAGGACCGTCCGGCCGTCCTCGGTGGTTTCCAGGTTCACGTGCACGTCGATGGCGCGGCTCAGCCGGTGGTCCCACCTCGCGTTGAGGATGCTGCCCCCGCCGAGGCGCTCTCCTTCGCCGTTGCGTGTGTGCGGCTTGACGTGCTCGCGGAACGCGGGCCGCATGCGTGCGAGAATCTCCCTCGCCTGGCCTTTCGTGCGTAGCGTCTCCGGTGTCTTCCTGCTCGTCATCGTTGCGCGAACCGATTGATCCTCTCGGCTGCTGCTCCCGACGTCAGCCCTACCCGGTGCAGCGCCCGCACGAGCTGACGCCAGCTGTACGCCCCCTCGAGCCGTGCGTCGAGCTGCTCGGCCATGTCCGCTTCGTGGAACCAGGTCAGCAGGATGGCCGTCTCGCGATCGGTGCCCGAGGGTCGGTGGATCGCCTCGTGGAACTCGGCAGCGGTCGGCACCGTGCGCCAGCCGGCGCAGCTCATCCGCAAGCGACTCGTCACAGTGCGGCTGTGCGGTCCAGTCTCGTGGTCCCCGACCCGGTGCCCGCATCTTTCCCGCTCGGCGGCGCTTGCCGCCCGGTCGCTGAAGACCAGCGGCGGTCCCAGCGTGTCGGGTACGGCGTCGCGGTTGCGCTGTCGCAGCAGCTTCCACTGGCCCTGCCACTGCTCGGCGGCTTCTCGGTCCTTGCGCGGCTTGTTCCCCGGTCGTGAAGTTGACACCGTTCTCCTGCCGCTTCCGCGGTTGCCTGGCCGCTCGCGACGCTCCCTGCTCGTACGCTAGGTCGGCCCTGTGTTCGTCGTCAATCGGGTTGCTCGCCGGCAGCTCCTGCCGACCCCCCTCCGGATCAAGGAGCGGGAGCCGGTTGTTGTTCGGTTTCCGGGCGTTGCCGCAGGCCCGGGCAGCGCGGCGTACGCCCAGGGCGGATCCGCGTGCGTTGTCGTGTCCGCTGGTGCCGCCGCTCGCTCGTGCGGCTCTACGACGACTGTTGGTCCGACCGTGGCGTCGTGACGCTTCAGCTCCCGATGGCCTTCCACCCGCACTCCTCGTAGTTGAGGTTGCGGATTGCTCCCTCGACGGCCTCTTCGCCGGCGCCGTTGGCGAGCAGGCTCTCCCATGCCGGTGGCGGCCGATGCGACCGAGCACGTCGTTCCACTCCGACAGCCCGGCGTCGGTCGGGTCGATCAGTCCCACGCACGCGATGCACATCTGCATCGGCTCGTCGGCCCAGATTTCGTGCGTGATTCCTTCGATCGGCCTTGCGCTCCATCGCACGGCCGCGTGGGCGCCGCCGCGCATCGTCGTCACCCCCGCGTCGATCTGGCGTTGGAATCCCGGCTGGTCCTCCATCTGGACCTGGATGTCGATGGAGGCGGGCTGATACGGCGGGTCGCCGCTCAGCTGCACGCGCCCGCGGCCGCGAACGATGTTGATCCGCCGCTGCAGGTCGTTGAGCGCGTGTTCCCGCGCCTTGGCGCTGATCATCGCCTCGTCGGGGTTGAGCGACAGCCAGTTGGCGAGCGCGCGGCGCAGCGCCCTCGCGTGGTCTGCCAGCTTGACCCGTTCGTCGATCGCGTGTTCGTCGAGCATGGTCAGCCGCAACGCGTTGTCGTTGGCGATCTCGAACAGCGTTCCCATCGCCGCGGCGAGCGTTGCGTGGTCGTTGTCTGGCATGCGGAACGCCGGCTTGAGCTCGAAGTGGGGCGGCGTCCGGTAGTTGTAGCCCGGCCCGCGGGCCTCGATCGTGGCGCCGGAGGGCGCCTGGCGAAGTCGGATACTCATCTGGGTTCCCTCGCGCTCCTTCGTCATCCACGAGACCTCGACTCCGGCCTCGCGCTTGGTGATCCCGATGTCGGCTCCCAGCAGCCGGCCTGCGATCTCGATCGGGCTGCGGTTGTGCCGTTTACCTTCACTCAGCTCCTGGCGTACTATCGCCATCGGCGTCTGCAGCAGCGTCAGCGGTGCGGGCCAGCGCGTGTCGGTGTTGGTCATGTCTGTGGTCGTTCCCCCGGGCGCGCCGCCGGCGCGCCCGGGCTTGTTCGCCGCGGCTGCGGCGCACGGTTGTCGTGTGGGTTTCTTCCCGCCTGGCGGGGATCGCCCTAGAACGGGATGTCGTCCGGGCTGGACGCGGCGTCGGCTGCCGAGGCTGCGGCGGCGTCGGCGGCGGCCTTCTCGTCGCTCTCGCGCAGCAGCGCCCGGGCCACCCGCCGCGTGGACTCGGGGAAGTCCTTGCCGAGCATCCAGTCGAGGAACGACGGCTCGTCGGTGGCGACGGTTCCGCGGTAGGGGCCGAAGTTGAACACGACCCGTCCGCGGTCGCGACGGAACTTCCCGGCGACGTCCACCATGCCGTCGTTGGCCTCCTCGTGCAGCTCCTGGACCGTCTTGCCGTTCTGGAGCGCCGCGATCACCGCTACCGTGAGGTCGACGTCGTAGTCGGCGTTGTGCATGACCGTGTCCTCGGGCACGGGTCCCACGAACTTCGCGTACGCGTCCTCGAGGCGCCGCCGCTCGCGCTTCTGCCACAGCTTCAGCGCATCGAC
>CATQHX010000067.1 GCA_958296065.1 Vicinamibacterales bacterium
CCGCCAGACCAGGTCGTCGAGACGGCCGTCGATGTCGGGGCGGACTTCCGTGCGCGTGGGGCGCAGCGTGGGGCGCCCCGTCAGGATGCCATGCGGCGGCGGCGAACCCGGCGGCCGGCGTGCCCCCGCTCCCCGCCTCCGGCGAAGCGCCCAGTACCACGCTGCCGGTCACGTCGGCCGGAGGCAGCGGCGCAGGACGCTCCGCGACACCGGGTGGGGCGAAGCGCCCACCCGCGCGTGTGCCCGGTCCGCCGGCAGGACCACCCCGCCCGGCCCGCGACGGCAGACCCGAGAGACGCCCGGGCGCGCGAGCCGATCCGCCGCGTCCCGCCGCGGACGCCTGCGGGTCGAACCCGGTCGGCGCGGCCCCGCCGACCGCTCCGCCCGCGTAGCCGTTCCCGTTCCCGTTGCCATTCCCGTTGCCGGCCGGATACGGAACACCATTCACCGCCGCATCGAATGCGGCGTCGAGCTCGCGCACGACCTGGTCCTGCAGTGCGAACAGATCGCCGAACGCGCCGTCGACCTTGACGCCGGCCGCCACGCTGCCGGTCCGGGTGTCGATCAGGCGCGCGGTGATGCGCATCCGATCGCCGATGCGCTGGTAGCCCCCGGTGACGAGCCAGGCGGCGCCGAGGCGACGACTCGCCTCGCGCACGGCCCGTTCCGCATCACCGGTCCCCATCCACTCCGGATCGAGCCCGGCCGCCGCAAACTCGTCGAGCAGTGCTTCACGCCCGACCAGCGACAGCCCGTCGAGTCCCTCAAGATCGGCCGACACCGTCTCGGCGATGCCGGTCCCGATCCAGTCGTCGGCCGCCCCTGCGGAAATGTTGACGAAGGGGGCAACGGCAAGGGCGCCGCGCTGCGGCGAGCCTCGCTCCATCGCGGCGGAGAGCGGCTCCGGCTGCGCGAGCGCCGCGGCCGGCAGCGCCGCGACGGACAATGCGATCAGGCCTGCTCTCGCCCGCGGCATCGCGCACCCGACAACGATTCTCATGAAGTGGCTTGCCACGGTAATCCCTTCCGACCCACGTGCCTTTCAGACGCCGGATCACCGGTATCCGTTTACCCGTTCCGGACCCGCCGAGCCGTGGGCTACCCGGAACCGAGCCGCTCGACGATGGCCCTCGTCATCTCCGTGCAGCTCAGCGACGGCTCCCCGTTCCGGGCGAGATCCGCGGTCCGGCAGCCCGCGTCGAGCACGGCGCCGATCGCCGATTCGATCTCGTCCGCCTCGTCGCTCAGACCGAGCGCGTGGCGCAGCAGCATGGCGGCCGAGGCGATGGTCCCGACGGGATTGGCGACATTCTGTCCGGCAATGTCGGGGGCGGAGCCGTGAACAGGCTCGAAGAGACCGCCCTTGCCCCCCACGCTGGCCGACGGCAGCAGGCCGAGCGAACCGACCACCGCACCCGCCTCGTCGGAGAGGATGTCGCCGAAGAGATTCCCCGCCAGCATGACGTCGAACGAACCGGGATCGGAGACGAGCCGCATCGCGCACGAGTCCACGAGCTGGTGCTCGAGCCGCACGTCCGGATAGCGCGTGCCGACCTCGGTCACCACCTCGCGCCAGAGTCTCGAGGACTCGAGCACGTTCGCCTTGTCGACCGACGTCACCAGCTTTCGCCGGCCGCGGGCGCTCTCGAACGCAACGACGGCGATGCGTTCGACCTCGTGTGCCGAGTAGCGCATCGTGTCGAAGGCCTCGCGCCGATCCGCGGTCCGGCCGCGCGGCTCGCCGAAGTAGATGCCGCCGATCAGCTCGCGTACGATGAGCATGTCCACACCGCGCAGAGTGTCCGCCCGGAGCGAGCCCCCGTCCTCGAGCCCCGGCCAGACCCGCGCAGGACGCAGGTTGGCGTAGACGCCGAGCGCCTTGCGCAACTCCAGCAGACCCGTCTCCGGCCGCCGCTCGCGCGGCCCTTCGCTGAACGCCGGATCGCCCACCGCGCCGAGCAGCACGGCATCCGCCGCGAGGCACGCGTCGAGCGTGGCCGGGGGCAGCGGCGGATCGCCGGCCCGCAGGGCGGCGGCCCCGAAGCGCGAGCGGGTCAGGGCAAGGGTGTGGCCGTGGCGCGTCGCCACCACCCGCAGGACGTCCGCCGCGGCGTCGATGACCTCCGTACCAATCCCGTCCCCGGGCAGCAGTGCGATGGTGGCGTGCATGCGAGGGGTATCGGGCTCAGACAACGCCCTGTCCCGCAACGGCGGCCGGCGCGGCGGCCTGCAGGCGCGCGACGATGGCCGTGACGTCCTCGTCGCTGACCGACTTCTGGCGATCGGCCAGGGCGATGACGTCCCGGTAGACCCGGTCGAGCTCGAACCGGCTCAACTCGTGCCCGAGGTCCTCGCAGCGCTTCTTCACGGCGTGCCGCCCCGAGTGCTTGCCGAGGACCAGCGTCGATTCCACGCCCACGTCCGCCGGTGTCATGATCTCGTAGGTGCGGCGGTCCTTGATCACGCCGTCCTGGTGAATGCCCGCCTCGTGCGCGAACGCGTTGCGGCCGACGATGGCCTTGTTGGCCTGCACCGGCTCCTGGGTCAGCTCGGTCAGCAGCCGGCTGGTCCGGACGAGCTGGGTGGTGTCGATGCCGGTCTCATAGGGCAGCCGGTCGGGCTTCACCCGCGTCGCCATGACGATCTCTTCGAGCGAGGCGTTGCCCGCACGCTCGCCGATCCCGTTGATGGTGCACTCCACCTGGCGCACTCCGGCCCGCATCGCGGCGAGAGAGTTGGCCACGGCCAGCCCGAGGTCGTCGTGGCAGTGCGCGCTGAAGACGACGCCGTCCGCGCCGCGCACCCGGCCGCGCACCTCGGTGAAGAACTCCTCGATCTCTTCCGGCGTGCAGTAGCCGACGGTGTCGGGCAGGTTGATGGTCGTCGCCCCGGCGGCCATGGCCGTCTCGACCACCTTGCACAGGAAGTCCATGTCGCTGCGGGTCGCGTCCTCGGCCGAGAACTCGACATCGTCGGTGTAGCCGCGCGCCTGGGTCACGCCGTCGGTCACCGCCTGCAAGCACGCGTCCCGGCCGATGCGCAGCTTGCGCTCCAGGTGCAGGTCCGAGGTGGCGATGAACGTGTGGATGCGCGAGCGCTCCGCCGGACGGAGCGACTCGCCGGCCCGTTCGATGTCGGCCGGGTTGCAGCGCGCCAGGGCGGCGATCACGGGGCGCCGGATCTGCTGCGCGATGAGCTCCACGGCGTGCGCGTCGTCGTCGGATGCAATCGGAAATCCGGCTTCGATGATGTCGGCGCCCAGCGCCTCGATCTGGCGCGCGAGCCGGATCTTCTCGTCCGTGTTCATGGAGAATCCGGGCGACTGCTCGCCGTCGCGCAGAGTCGTGTCGAAGATTGTCAATCGGTCCTTGGCCATGATGCTCCCGCCTGAATGGATCTGATACTCCTACTCTATCCCGACCCGCAGGTCGCAAGTCAAAGTTATACTAATTACAATAAAATCACACTTTCTTATGGATGTCCGCACATCGCGCCGACCCCGCCGGACCGGCGGCCCCGGATGGCTCGAGCCTCGGACTCGCACGCCGACAGCGTCCGGATCCGCACCCGCACAACGCTCCGGATCCCGCCGGATCCCTGCCGCAACACGACGTTTTACCCTGATTTAACGAACCGGTCATAGGCCAGATACACGCCGTCAGTATCGTGTATCGAATCTGCTGGCCGCAGGCGTGTCGTGCGCCTCCGCCGGATGTCAACCCACCAAGTCGGAGAACGGAATCACATGCGCAGAATGATTGGGTCGATCCTGGTGTCGACCCTCATCGCCGCAGCGCCCGCGCAGGCCCAGGAGACCGGCTGGGTCGCGGGCGCGGTCATCGATCAGAACCTCGCGATCAGGCTGCCGGGAGTCCCGGTCGAGGCGGTCGGCACCGGTCGGATCGCCTACACCGACCTCGACGGCCGCTACCGCCTCGAGCTGCCCGCCGGCACGTACGAAATCCGGATCGTCATGGCCGGCTACGCCGAGACTTCCGTGACGGTCGACGTGGCCGCGGGCCGGTTGTCCGCTGTCCAGGTGGCACTGGGCTCGAACGTGTTCGCGGAAGAACTCGTCGTGACGGCCCCGACGCTCGAGGCCGATTCGTCGACCGCCGCCGCCCAGATGATGATGCGGATGCGCGCCCCGTCTGTGCAGGACAACATCGGCGCCATCGAGATGTCCGCCAACAACGACTCCAACGCCGCCGACGCCATGCAGCGCGTCACCGGCGTGTCCGTCGTCGAGGGCCAGTCCGTCTTCGTCCGCGGCCTCGGCGAGCGTTACAGCAACACCACCCTGGCCGGCGCCACGCTGCCGACCACCGAGCCGGACCGGCGGGTCGTCCCGCTGGACCTCTTCCCCACCGGCCTCATCGACAGCGTGCAGGTCAGCAAGACCTACACCCCCGACAAGCCGTCGCAGTTCGCCGGCGGCCTGGTGGAGATCGTGCCGCTGAAGCTGCCGGACTCGACCTCCTACCAGATCTCCGCCGGCGGCGGCTGGAACAGCCTCACGACGGGAGCGATGGGGTACGGCTATCCCGGCGGCGGCCGGGACTGGACCGGCTTCGACGACGGCACCCGCTCCCTGCCGGCCGGGTTCCCGGACCGCAAGGTAAGCAGCGCCGGGCGCTTCTCCCGAACGAGGGGCTTCCCGCGCGACGAGCTCGAGAAGATCGGCGAGTCCTTCAACAACGTCTGGGACCCGCGGCCCGAGACCCTCCCGTTCGACCAGTCGTACAGCGCGACGCTGGGCGGCCGTTTCGGCAAGCTCGGGGTCGTCGCCACGTTCCGCCACGCCCAGAACGCGCAGTTCAACACCGAGCAGCAGACCTACTACAAGGTGGGCGAGGGGCGGCTCGAGCGCTTCAACGGGCCATACGACTTCGAGATCAGCGAGCGGTCGGGGGTGATCGGCGGCGTCGGCAACGTGGCGTACCAGTTCACGCCGAACCAGCGCCTCTCGTTCGAGAACTTCCTCACCCACGTCGGGACCAACGAGACCCGCCGGTTCGAGGGGTACAACGACGACGCCGGCAACCTCATCCGGAACCAGCGGCTCTGGTGGGTCGAGGAGCAGATCTCGAGCCATCACTTCGGCGGCGACCACCTCTTCCCCACGCTGTCGAACAGCCGGCTCGACTGGAAGCTCGCCCTCTCGCGCGCCGACCGCGAGGAACCGGACCTGCGGGAGGTGCTGTACGAGTTCGACCCGGCCCGCACGGCGTTCGTCCTCGCCGACGAGTCCCAGAGCGGACTGCGGCAGTTCAACGACCTTCTGGACAACAGCCTGGAAGGCTCGGGGAACTGGAGCACCCTCTTCGAGCAGTGGGACGGCCTCGCCTCGCAGGTGAAGTTCGGCGCCGGCTACATCGACCGCCAGCGCGACTTCGTGTCCCGGCGGCTCCGCTTCGCACCGCGCAACGCCGCGGGGATCGACCTGTCGCTGCCGGCCGAGCGGATTTTCACGCCGGAGAACATCGGTCCGGCGTTCCAGGTGAACGAGGAGACGCGCGGCACCGACCGCTACGACGCATCGCAGGAGGTGCGCTCGTACTACGGCATGATCGACCTGCCGCTGACGTCGCAGGCGCGCCTGGTCACCGGCGCGCGCATCGAGCACTTCACGCAGAACGTCGAGACGCTCGACCCGTTCGCGGGAACGCTCGACCAGCAATCGGGCGACGTCCGCACGGCGTCGCTCGACGAGACCGACCTCTTCCCGGCCGTGAACCTCGTCTACGCCGTCCGGACCGACCAGAACTTCCGTTTCGGTTACAGCCAGACCGTCAACCGCCCCGAGTTCCGCGAGGTCTCGCCGTTCGAGTTCACCGACGTGGTCGGCGGCCGCGCCGTGATCGGCAACCCCAACCTCCGGCAGTCGCTGATCCAGAACGTCGACCTGCGCTGGGAGTGGTTTCCCGGCGCCGAGGAGGTGCTGTCGGCCAGCTTCTTCTACAAGCAATTCGACGACCCGATCGAGCGGACCGTGGAGCCTACGGCGCAGTTGCGGACGTCGTTCACCAACGCCGATACCGCCAAGAACAGCGGAGTCGAGCTCGAGGCGCGCTCGCTCATCGGAGCGCACGTCCTCGTCGGCGCGAACTACACCTACGTCGATTCGGAAGTCTCGCTGTCGCCCGCCGCGCGCCAGGTGCAGACCTCGCTCGTTCGGCCGTTGGCGGGCACGTCGCCGAACCTCTTCAACGCGGTGTTCGAGGTGCGCGGCGCGGGCTATTCAGGCCGCCTGCTCTGGAACTACTTCGACGACCGGATCAGCGACGTCGGATCGCTGGGTCTGCCCGACATCGTCGAGAAGGAGCGCAACTCGCTCGACTTCGTGTTCGCGAAGCGGTGGAACCAGGCAAGCCTGAAGCTGGCGTTCGCGAACCTGACCGACCAGGACTACGAGTACACCCAGGGCGCAGACGGCCCGACGCAGCGGATCTACAACCTCGGACGCTCGCTGAGCTTCGGCGTCACCTACCACCCCTGACCGGGGCCCGCCCTGCCCGACGGCGGCCGGGCGCGTACGGACGACCCTCGACCTAAGGAAAGGAGAAACCGGCAATGATCTGGAACGCTACCAAGGAAAAGGAGAAACCGGCAATGATCCGGAACGCTACGACTCCCCGTACGCGGCGCGCGGCGCGCCGCCTGCTTGCGGCACTGGCGCTGGCCGCGGTCATCGCGTGGGGCGGAGATACCGTGTCCACGCAGGCGACCATCGACTGCGGCGCCGTGGAGGGCGTCTCGATGGAGGTCTGCGAGGTCTCGGGGCGCATCACGGAGGATACGACGTTCGATTCCGGCCGGTTCTGGCTGCTGAGCGGCGCGGTGTTCGTCGACGAGCCCGCCCGGTTGACGATCAACGCAGGCACCACGATCTTCGGTGAGTCCGCGACCAACGGCACGCTCGTCATCGCGCGGGGCGCGCAGATCCATGCGAACGGCACCGCCTACGCGCCGATCGTCATGACCAGCGACAAGGAGCCCGGCGATCGGCAGCGCGCCGACTGGGGCGGCCTCATCATCAACGGGCGCGCTCCACTCAACGTTCCCGGGGGCGAAGCGACCGGCGAAGGCGACACCGGCGTCTACGGCGGCACCGATCCGAACGACGACAGCGGGCAGCTCTACTACCTGCGCGTCGAGTTCGCCGGCACCGAGTTCAGCCCGGACAACGAGCTCAACGGCATCGCCTTCCAGGGAGTCGGCCGCATGACCGAGGTCGATCACGTGATGGTCAAGTTCAACAAGGACGACGGCCTCGAGTTCTTCGGCGGCACGGTCGAGGTGAAGCACGTCATCTGCTTCGGGATCGCCGACGACAGCTTCGACTGGACCGACGGGTGGCAGGGCAAGGGGCAGTTCATGATCGCGCTGCAGGTGGGCGACGACGCCGACCAGGGGATCGAGGCCGACAACAACGGCGACAACAACGACCTGGAACCCCGCTCCAACCCGACCCTCTACAACCTGACGCTGCTCGGCGACCCGTTCAGCTACCCGGGCCAGGAGAGCGACACCGGCATTCTGCTGCGGGAGGGAACCGCGGCGACCATTCGCAACTTCATCGTGGCCGGCTTCAAGGAAGACGCCATCGACATCGACCACGCCGCCACCTTCACGCAGGCCGACGACGGCGCGCTGACACTTGCGAACGGCATCCTCTGGGGCAACTGCTTCGTCGAAGGCTGCGACGGCCAGTATCGACCGGACTCCTCGGACCCCGAGGGGAGGACGACCTCGGCCGTCTTGGACGCCAGCGACGACATCCTCATCGAAGACCCCGACAATCCGGACCTCGCCCACCCGCAGATCGGCGGCAACGCGGGTTGCGGCTACCGCTGCATGTTCAACCTTGAGTCACCGAACTTCATCCCGACGGACGACTCGCCGGCGGTGATGGGCACGGTGCCGCCGGCCACGCCGCCGAACGACGGATTCTTCGAAGTCGCCGACTTCATCGGCGCCGTGGGGCCGGTGGACTCGTCCCAGAGCAACTGGTGGGTGGGGTGGACCGACTTCTCGATGAACTAGCCGTTCGGCGACGGGTAGCGGCGGACGGAGGCCTCGCCGAACGCGGGGCCCTCGTCCGCCTCGTGCGGTGTTTCGCCATCGCCGCGGTGTGCGCGATGGGCGGTTGCGGGGGCGACTACGACACGCATACCCGCCTGTCGCCGCTGCAGCGGACGTTCTCCTCACCGGAAGCGCTCAGCGACGCCGTGCTGGCCGCGCTGGCCGCACGTGACGCCGATACCCTCTCGAGTCTTGCGCTCGACGAGCTGGAGTTCCGCACCGTCGTCTGGCCGGAGCTGCCGTCGAGCCGGCCGGAGCGGGGTGTACCGTTCGACTACGCTTGGGGGGATCTCCACCAGAAGAGCAGGAACTCGCTGCGGCGGCTGCTGGCGCGCTACGGCGGAGAGCGGTACGAGCGCGTCGCCGTTGCGTTCGCTGGAGAAACGACCCCGTACCGGACCTTCCGAGTCCATCGCGAGACGGTCCTGGACGTGCGCGACGAGGACGGCAACGATCTGACCGTCTCCCTGTTCGGATCGATCCTCGAGCGCGACAGAGAGTTCAAGCTCTTCAGCTACGTCGTCGACTGAAATCCCCGCTTCACGCTCCGTCGGACTGGCGGCGGCTTATAGTTGTCACCTGCGGTGCCGAATCCGCGTACGAGCGCCAGCGTTCCGCGGGCCGGCTCGGGTGCCGCGCTCTAGCCTCAAGTCCGCCATGGATCTCGCCGAGCTGCAGGTCTTCCTCGCCGTCGCCCGCGAGCGCAGCTTCTCGCGCGCGGCGGAGCGCCTGCACCGGACGCAGCCGGCGGTCAGCCAGGCGATCAGGCGGCTCGAGGACGAGCTCGACGAGCGGCTGTTCGACCGCTCGTCGAAGGGAGGCCGGCTGACCGAGGCGGGCGAGTTGCTGCTCGACTACGCACAGCGCCTCACGCAGCTCAAGTCGGAAGCCGAGAGCGCGGTTCGCGAGTTGCAGGATCTCAGGCGGGGCCGCGTGCTCATCGGCGCGAACGAAGGGGCCGTGCACGTCCTGCTCCCGGTCGTCGAGCGTTTCCGTACGGATCATCCGCATGCGCAGGTCGAGGTGCGCCGCGTCCCGGCCCGGCAGGTGGCGAAGGAGGTGCTCAGCCGCTCGCTCGACTTCGGGGTGCTGACCTTCCCGCCGCGCGAGCGGGGCCTGCAGTCGCTGGCTCTCGGGGAGGACGAGCTGGTGATGCTGATCCACCCCCGGCATCCGCTGGCGGAGCGGTCGCGCATCACCATGGAGGAGTTCGGCCGCCAGACGGTGATCGCCCACAACGAGGCGTCGCCGGCCCGCGAGCGGGTGCTCCGGCTCTACGAGCAGCGCCACACGTCGATCAACATCCAGATCGGGCTGCCGAGCCTGGACGGGATCAAGCGCGCGGTCGAGATGGGTCTCGGCGTGGCCCTGCTGCCGAAGCGCTGCGCGCTGGCCGAGATCGCGCGCGGACAGCTCGCCGCGGTCCAGGTCGCCCAGCTCCGGCTCCCCCGTCAGGTGCGGCTCGTCTACCGGCGCGCCGGCGAGAGGTCGCACGCGGCGGCGGCCTTCCTCGACGCGGCCCGGTCCGTCGCCTCCGCGTGACGTTCGTCCCGGAGACTCCGTCAACCGGGGTTGCTGTTTGGCGGCGCTACACCCGGACCGGAGCAGGGGTGTCCGGACTCTCCGGATTGACGACGAGCTTGCGCAACAGAGGCGAGATCAGCACGTCGAGGTCCTCCATCGGCACGGCGCCGAGGAGCACTTCGTCGCCCATCACCAGGGCGCCGGTCAGGCAACGCCGGTTCTCGAACCTGATCAGGATCGGCCCCATGTACGGCACCGTGCGCAGCGTGCCGTCGGCCATCCGCACCGGGCGCTTGTCGAGCTCCTCCAGACCGAGCTGTACAGCCACCCGCTCCGGAATGCACAGCAACGCCGCCCCCGTGTCGACCAGCGACGTGACGGATAGCACCTTGTTCGTCGGGTCCTTCGCGTTCGCAATCTCGATTCGGGCCCTTACGTATCCCATGCCGGTCTCCTTCCGCTTCTCCGGGCAGAGCGAGCGGCCAGAGGCCTCGGTGCAGCAAAGCCGTCGCCCTCTCCGCCGGATGAGGAGAGCACGAATCGTACCACGTGCCGGCAGGTAGCGGCGCCGCGGACTCAGAATCCGTCGACGTACGGCAGGCTGTCCGCCACCCGGCGGACCTCGTCGAAGTCGGCAAGCAGCAGGCCCGTCGCGTCCCACTGCCCGGTGAGCAGCGAATCGCGAACGGCGGCGGGCATGCCGAGCGGCACGGTCCGACCCGCTGCCTCGATGGATTGGGCGTCGACGCTCAGGACCATCGGCGTAGCCGGCGACTGCTCGACGGTCGCTATCAGCGTCTCGACGTCCTCCGGTGCGGCCGTCGCGCACGGCAGGCCGATGGTCGTCGCGTTGCCGAGGAAGATCTCCGAGAACGACTGGCCGACGCAGGCGTGGATTCCCCAGCGCTTGAGCGCCTGCGGCGCGTGCTCGCGCGACGAGCCCGAGCCGAAGTTCTCGTTGACGACCAGAATCGACGCGCCGGCGTAGGCCGGGTTCGCGAACGGGTGGTTGGGCATCGACGCGCGGTCGTCCTCGAAGGCGTGCGCGCCGAGGCCCTCGAAGGTGATCGCCTTCAGGTAGCGCGCCGGGATGATCCGATCGGTGTCGATGTTGTTGCCGCGCAGCGGAATGGCGGTTCCGGCGATGCGGTCGATGGGTCGCAGCTCGCTCACAGCAGGGTCCTCACGTCCGTCACCTCGCCCCCGACCGCGGCGGCGGCGACCATCGCCGGGCTCATCAGGAGCGTGCGGCCGGTCGGGCTGCCCTGCCGCCCCTTGAAGTTGCGGTTGGACGACGAGGCGCACACCTCCCGCCCGTCGAGGCGGTCGGGATTCATCGCGAGGCACATCGAGCAGCCCGCGCCGCGCCACTCGAAACCCGCCTCCCGAAAGATCTCGTGCAGCCCCTCCGCCTCCGCCGCGCGCCGGACGTTCTTCGATCCCGGGACGACGAGCGCCCTGACGTGAGGCGCGACCCGGTGCCCCTGCACGACCCGCGCCGCCTCCCGCAGGTCCGACAGCCGCGAGTTGGTGCACGAACCCACGAACGCCACGTCGACGCGGGTCCCGGAGATGGGCGACCCGGCGGTGAAGCCCATGAAGTCGAGCGCCTCGGAGACGGCGTCCCCGTCGGCCGCGGCGGACGCCGGGTCCGGAATGCGCTCCGAGACCCCAACCGACTGGCCCGGGTTGATGCCCCAGGTCACCCGCGGCTCGATGGCGGCGCCGTCGAGCTCCACGACGTCGTCGTAGGCCGCGTCCGGATCCGAGGCCATCGAGCGCCACCAGTCCTTCGCGCGCTCGAAAGCCTCGCCGGCGGGTGCGAACGGGCGTCCCTCCAGGTACGCGAAGGTCGTCTCGTCCGGATTGACGTAGCCGATCCGGGCGCCGCCTTCGATCGACATGTTGCACATCGTCATCCGCTCGTCCATCGTCATCCGCTCGACCGCCGCGCCGCCGTACTCGTAGGCGAAGCCCACGCCGCCCCGCACGCCGAGCCGCGCGATGATCTCGAGAATGACGTCCTTGGCGTAGACGCCCGGCCCGAGCGCACCCGAAACCGAGATCCGGCGGACCTTGAGCGGATCGATGGCGAGGCACTGCGACGCGAGCACGTCGCGCACCTGCGAGGTCCCGATGCCGAACGCCACCGCCCCGAACGCGCCGTGGGTCGACGTATGGCTGTCGCCGCAGGCGATGGTCAGGCCCGGCTGGGTCAGCCCCAGCTCCGGGCCGATGACGTGGACGATGCCCTGCCGGTCGGTGTTCAGGTCCGAGAAACGGATCCCGAACTCGCGGCAGTTGCGCTCGAGCGCCGCCATCATCTGCTCGGCGAGCTCGTCGGCGAACGGCCGGGTCTGATCCAGCGTCGGCACGATGTGATCGACCGTCGCGTAGGTCCGCTCGGGGAACGCGACCCCGATGCCGCGCTGGCGCAGCATGTCGAACGCCTGCGGCGTCGTCACCTCGTGGATCAAGTGCAGCCCGATGAAGAGCTGCGCCTGCCCCGTCGGAAGCCGCCGGACGGTGTGACGATCCCAGACCTTCTGCAGCAGCGTCTGTCCCACGTGCGGCTCGACCTCTCTTCTATTCCCGCAGGCGGTGCGCGGCCGCCGCGCCCTCGCGCTCGCGCCGCTTCCGCCGGACGAAGATCGCGATGCCCAGCAACACCACCGGCACCGGCGGCAGCAGGATCGCGAACGTCTTGATGGAGGTCTGGATGCGGCGGATCTGCGCCTCCATGTTCTCGCGGCTGGCCTGGATGCGCGCGTCCTTCTCGGTCTCGATGTTGGCCGACAGCACCTCGAGCCGCCGGTTCTCCACCTCTTCGAGGTTACGCACCATGATCTGCCGGGTCTGCGCGTCGATGTCGGCGCGGCCCTGCAACTCGGCCACGCGGTCGTTCAACCGCTGCTGCGCCTCGGTGAGCGCCTCCTCGGCGTCCGCCTCCGCCTGCTGCTCGCCGGCGGTCCGCTGCTCGATGAACTCGGCCGTCTGCGCCTCGACCCGCTCCAGGGTCCGGTGCCGGGCGCGCCGGCTGCGCAGATCGATGAACGCGTCCTCGCCGAGCAGGGTGTCCATCGCGTTCAGGAAGAACGTGATGTTGTCGAAGTTCAGCCCGCCCGGCGCCTGCTCGCGGATCTGGAAGAACTGCTCGCTGATGAAATCGAGGTCGGCGACGACGATGATGTCGACGTCGCCGGTTGCCTCCGGCTCGGGGGCGCTCTCGACGGCAACGTTGGATTCCGCCTCGGCTTCGACGTCGGGCTCCGGCTCCGTGTCGGTCGCTGCCGGCTCTGTGTCGGTCGCTGCCGGCGCTTCCGCCGCGGCCTGCTCGGGCTCCCCCGCAGCCTCCACGCCAGGATCCGTCTCTTCGGTCGCGGCAGCGGGCTGCGCCGTGTCGGCCGCGCCAGCCGGCTCGGCGGTCTGCTCCTCCTCCGACTCCGCCGTGTCGGCCGCGCCAGCCGGCTCGGCGGTCTGTTCCTCCTCCGACTCCGCGGCGGGAGCCTCTGCAGCCGAGGGCTCCTGCGCCTCGGCGGGCGTTTCGGCAGACTCGACCGCCTCGGACCGGGACTCCCGCGATTCGTCCGCTGCAGCCGAGTCGGCAGACTGGCTCGCGGAGGACTCCGCGGTCTCCGAGGCAGAGACCTCAGCCGGTGGTTCCGTGGATTCGGCGGGTTCCGACTCTGCCTCTTCAGCTCCGGTCCCGGCCGGGGTCGTGCCATCCGGTTCCGCCTCGAGCCGCTCGCCGGCCTCGACCTCGGCCGCAGGCGCCGCGGCTGCCTCCGGCGTTTCTTCTGCGACGGCCCCAGGTTCGCCGTCCGCTTCGTCGGTCTCCGACTCCGTCGACTCGGGGCCCCCGGTTTCCGTGGCGTCGGACTCGGCGGCCTCATCCGACTCGCGCGCCACCGCCGCGCCGCTCTCCGGCTCAGCAGCCGGCTCGGGCTCGGCGCCGCTCTCCGGCTCAGCGACGGACTCGACCGCCTCGGCAAGCGCCACCGGCGACTCGGCAGCCTCGGTCCCCGGCTCTGTCTCACTCGCTGCTTCGTCCACCTCGGCGGCTTCGGCGCCGGCGTCGTCCGCGTCGTCTTCAACGTCGGCCGGCGCATCCTCTCCGACCGAGCGGATGCGGGCCGCCACGATGTAGTCGTCGTCGTCCTGCCGGCGCGGCGGGCTGGGGTTCACCTGCGGGCCGAACGGCGTACCGCGCACCAGCGAGAAGTAGCCGTTGGCTCCCGACACCGTGCCCGAGCGCAGCAGCGGCTGGAACTCGAAGCGCGGATCGTCGACCGCCTGCAGGGACCCCGGGAAGAGCAGGACCAGCTCCTGGAGCCGGGCCGTCATCGGGTCGCCGGCGTCGAAGGTCGCCGGGTTCTCGTTGCCCGCCCCGAGGAAGACGACGTCCTCCGGCATGTGGGCCAGCTCGGGGTGCGGGTTGTAGCTGTCCCAGACGATGCGCGTCGGCTCCCAGTCGACCCCGAGATCCCGGATCCACTCGCGCACGTTGCCGCGCGGGCCGGGCCGGGGCTGCCCCGGCGGATAGGTGAAGGGGTTCCCGTCGCCGACCCACTCCGAGGGCGACAGCGTCGGGTTCACGGCGGGCAGCGGGTCGACCAGGATCAGCGCCGGCTTGCCGGAACGGATGTAGTCGGCGACGAAGCCCTGCTCGTCGGTCTGCAGCGACGAGGGCAGCGGCACCAGAAGGGCGTCGACGTCCTGCCCGATCGCCATCTCCGGGCTGATCTCGACCACGTCGTACTGCTTGCGCAGCTCCGTGACCACGGACCACTGGGGCGTGAACTGGTTGCGCTGGAAGTTGGTCCCGCCGAACAGGTTGGCCATCGTCGCGACGACGCCGACGCGCTTGCGCTCGGTCCCGGCGACCACGCGGATGCTCCGCATGAGCTCGTACTCGGCCGGCAGCCCGACGTCGAAGAAGCCGATCACCTGCTCCTCGGCGCCGCAGGTGAACGCCACCCCGAGGAAGACGTCCTCCACCTCCGACCGCGCCGTGCTGACGTTGCGGACCGGCCGCGGCTGGATGCCGAAGGTCTCGCGCGCCTCGCGCGCCGCGTCGGTGAAGGGCTCGGTGTCCTGGATGAGCACCTCCACCCGCGGGCCGGCGATGACGTCGATCTCCTCGAGGATGCTGATGAGGTTCGAGCGCGTCTGCACGAACGGCTCCGGCACGTCCGGGCTGACGAACGCCTGGATGAAGACCGGCCGGTCGGCCGGAAGCTCGTCGAGAAGCCTGCGGGTCTCGCTGCTCAGCGAGTGCAACTGCTCCGCCGTGGCGTCGACGCGGATGCTCCGGTTGGTCACGAGTACGCCCGCGCTGACCAGTGCGGCGGCGACGGCGACCCCGCGCACCGCGTGGTGCAGGCCCATCGGATAGCCGCCGGCGCTGCGCGGCCAGTGCCGCCGGCTCAGTACCAGCACATTCAAGTAGAGGAAGAAGGCTCCGACCGACACGAAGTAGACGATCGCGCTCAGGCTGACGATCCCCTTCGCGAAGTCGTCGAAGTGCAGGAACACGCCGAGCGCCTCGAGCGCCCGCCCGAGTCCGGGAGCGATGGCGGAGGCGGCGGGGCCGGCCGCGACCAGCAGCGCGCAGAGCAGCCCGGCCGCGATGAACGCGACCGTCGCGTTGCGGGTGAGCAGCGACGCGAGAATGCCCACCGCGATCAGCGCCGCGCCGACGAACCAGTAGCCGAGGTAGTTGCTCGCCATCAGCCCGAGATCGGGCGCGCCGAGATAGAAGAGCACCCCGACGTAGCTGAGCGACAGGACCAGCGACGCCGTGTAGATGCCGAGCACGGCCAGGTACTTCCCGAGCACGACCTCCAGATCGGTGCCCGGAAGCGTCAGTAGCAGCTCGTCCGTCCCGAGCTTCTTCTCCTCCGACCAGACCCCCATGGTCAGGGCGGGAATGAAGAAGAGGAGCAGGTAGGGGAAGACCCCGTTCAACTGATCGAGGTTGGCCAGGTTCTGCAGGAAGAACCGATCCTGCCAGAACGCCGCGGCGGCGCTCAGGAAGATGAACAGGGTGATGAAGACGTAGCCGCTGGGACTGCTGAAGTACATCCGCAGATCCCGGCGAGCCAGCGCGCCGATGACCGCCGTGTTGACTGTGCCTCCCATCGCTCCCCTCACGCCTCCGACGAGCTTCCCGCCTGCGGCTCGACGACGGCCTCGCCGGCGTCCGCCGCGGTCCCCTGCGCTTCCGGATCCGCAGCCTCCGTCGCGGCGGCACCCGCGTCCCCGGCGTTCGTCTCGGCGGAGTCGGTTCCGGCTACGGAGTCGGTTCCCGCCGCGGCTTCCCCGGACTCGCCGCCGTCGCTCCCCTCCTTGGCCTCCGGCTCACTGCCGTTGTCGCTCGCCGGGAGAGCGCCACCCCCGGTGAGCCGGTAGAAGGGCTGCTCCAGCGAGCCGTCTTCCTTCAGCTCCTCGACCGGTCCGTCGAACACGAGGCGACCGCTGTCGACCAGCAGCACGCGGTCGGCCACCGCGTCGGCCTCGTGCAGGATATGGGTCGAGATCAGCAGGGTCTTGGTCCGCCCGAGCCGCTGGATGTTCTCCCGGAACTGGCGGATCTGGTTGGGATCGAGCCCGGCCGTCGGCTCGTCCATGATCAGCACGTCCGGGTCGTGCAGCAGCGCCTGCGCCATCCCGACGCGCTGCCGGTACCCCCGCGACAGCTTGCCGATCGGCTTCTCCGTGACCAGCTCGAGCGCGCACAGGTCGACCACCGCCTCGACCCGCTCCTGCAGGGTCGCCGGCGCCATGCGGCGCGCCTCCCCGAAGAAGCGCAGCAGCTCGAGCGGCGTCATGTCCGGGTACATCGGGCCGTTCTCGGGCAGGTAACCGAGGCGCCGCGACGCCGCGATCCGGTCCCGCCGGACGTCGTGCCCCGCGATGGCCGCCTCTCCCGCGCTCGGCGCGAGGTACCCGGTCAGCATCCGCATCATCGTCGTCTTCCCGGCGCCGTTCGGGCCGAGAAACGCGACGACCTGCCCCTGGGGAATGGAGAACGAGATGTCCTGAACCGCGACGAAGGACCCGTAGTACTTCGAGAGTCCCGTCGCCTCGATCATCACAGGCATTGGCTCGGCAGTCATGGTCTGTTCAGTCCAACAGGATAGCGAATCCGGCGCGGGGCCTACAAGACCGGCATCCGGAGCGCGGAG
>CATQHX010000068.1 GCA_958296065.1 Vicinamibacterales bacterium
GACCGGCCGCGAATCTCTGCGCGTGACCACTTCGATCAGCTCGTAGGCGCCCGTCGGCCGACCGCTCGCCCAAAGCAGTTCCAGGATACGCCTCCGCAGCGCCGTCATCTGTACGCCGCGCCCCTCGCAAATCGATGCGGCGAGCGCGACCCGTTCGCGGGGCGAGTGCCGCCCGCGGCAATCCGGCTCGGTACACGGCCGGGGTCGGGTCGGCGGTTTCGTCATCGCCTGTCTCAACTTGCGGCAGCGATACGCAATACTATAACATTGCGTCCTTCTTCGCAAGAGACCGCCATCCGGGGCGGCGGGCCGGCCGGTATGCTGGAGGCACCATGCACGCCTATCGATTCACAGCGATTGCCGTATCGCTCCTGGTCACCGTCGGCGTCCTCGCGGCGGCGGTCCAGGCCCAGCCGCTAGAATCCGGCGAGGGTCGGACGGCGCTCGGGGTGGCCCTTCGCGCCCTGAACAGCACGGGCGTCTTCCTGTCGATCGTGGCCCATCCCGACGACGAGAACAACGCGCTGCTGGCGCGTCTGTCGAAGGGGGAAGGCCACCGTACCGTGCTGCTCTCGGCAACACGCGGTGACGGAGGCCAGAACGAGATCGGCCCCGAGCTGTTCGATGCCCTGGCCGTTCTGCGGACGGAGGAGCTGCACGCCGCGCACCGCCTGGACGGCGCCGAGCAGTACTTCACGCGCGCCGTCGACTTCGGGTACTCGTTCAGCATCGAGGAGACCTTCGAGCGGTGGGGCCGGGAGGAGATCCTGGGCGACTTCGTCCGGATGATCCGCACCATCCGGCCCGATGTGGTCTCCGCCATGTCGCCGGAGGGGCGCGGCGGCGGCCAGCATCACCAAGCGTCGGCGGTGCTGGCGCACGAGGCGTGGCACGCCGCCGGGGACCCGGAACGCTTTCCGGAGCAGATCGCCGAAGGGCTGGCTCCCTGGCAGGCGCGGAAGTTCTACTACCGCGTCGGATTTCCCTTCGGCATGGGTGTCGGTCCGCCGGGATTCCGCTTCCGGCCGGCGCGCGACGCGGACGTGACCACGGTCGATCTCGGTGGCTACGACCCGCTGCTCGGTGCGACCTGGGCGGAGATCGGCAGCCTCGCGCGCGGCATGCACAAGTGCCAGGGCATGGGGCAGTTCATCGCCCTGCCGTCCGGCCCGGCCGGCGGGCGCTACCGTCTCGCCGAGACGAGCATTGCGGACCACCCGGCGGCCGCCGACGCCTCGCTGTTCGACGGGGTGGATACCTCTATCGCAGGGCTCGCGCGCTTCGCCGGCGAAGACGCCCCGGCCGCGCTCGACCGCGGACTGGCCGAGCTGGCGCGGCAGGCGCGCGCGGCGCTCGAGCGGTTCGCCGCCGAGGGAATGGCCGGCGCCCGCGATCCGGTCGTCTCCGGTCTCGACGCCGTACGCGCCCTCAGGGGGAGCTTGCCGGCGATGGCGTTGACCGCCGACGCCCGGCGCGAGATCGATCTCCGCCTGGAGACCAAGGAACGGCAGTTCGAGCGGGCCGCCGTACTGGCCCACGGTCTGCAACTCGACGCGTTCGCGAGTGACGGTGTGGTGACGCGCGGCCAGCCGGTTGGCCTGGAGCTGCGGGCCGCGAATCACGGCGGCGCGAACCTGGCGATCCACGGCGTCCGCGTTTCCGGTTTCGACGCCGCTTCCCAGTGCGACGCGGCGCCGCTGGGTCCCGGCGGCGTGTACCTCTGCAAGCGCGACGTCCAGATTCCGGTCGACGCCAGGTTCACGGACATCCACTGGAGCCACGTCGAGGGCGCCGACCGCTACGACTTCGAGCCGGACGTGCCTTTCGGTGCGCCGTTCAGGCCTACACCCTTCCGCGCGACCTTCGACGTGGAGCTGGACGGGGCCCGCATCGCCGTCGAAAGGCCCGTCCGCAACCGCTACGTCGACGACCTGTTCACGGGCGAGAAGCGGATGGACCTGCAGGTCGTATCGCGATTCGCTGTCTCCATGACGCCCGAGATCGCCATCATCCCCGCAGGTTCCGGCACCGCGCGAGAGGTTCGCGTCACGGTGACCAACACCGGGCCCGACGCGGCGGAAGGTTCCGTCGTCCTCGATCTGCCCGCGGGATGGAGTGCGACTCCCGCGAGCGTGCCCGTGCGACTGTCGCGTGAGGACGAGTCGCGGACGGTGCGCTTCCGCGTGTCGGCGGACGGCGCCGCGGCAGGCGAATACCAGGTGGGTGCGGCGGTCGAGAACGGCAGCGAGCGGTTCACGCGCGGCTTCCAGGCGATCGAGTATCCGCACATCGAGCGGCGGCACATCGGCCGCCCGGCCGCCGGCAGGTTCAAGATCATCGACGTGGCCGTCGCGTCGGACCTCGTGGTCGGCTACATCGAAGGGGTCGGAGATGCCGTGCCGCCGGCCATCGAGCAGCTCGGTGCACACCTGGAGTTCATCGACGCCGACGATCTGGCGTGGGGCAACCTGTCACGCTTCGACGTTATCGTCACTGGCGTGCGGGCCTACGAGCGGCGCCAGGATCTGCGCGCGAACAACGATCGCCTGCTGGAGTACGTGGACGACGGCGGGACGGTCATCGTCCAGTACAACAAGTTCGAGTTCAACCAGGCGCAGTACGGCCCGTTTCCCGCCGTGGTCAGCCGCAATCGGGTCACCGACGAGACCGCACCCATCCGCATTCTCGCCAACGATCACTCCGTCTTCGCGTGGCCCAATCCGGTCGGCCCGGCCACCTGGGAACAATGGGTGCAGGAGCGCGGGCTGTACTTCCTGGGGGAGCGCGACGAGCGCTACACCGATCTGGTCGAGCTGGAAGACACCTTCGAGTACAACCCCGGATTGAAGCGGGGGGCGCTCGTGGAGGCGCAGCCGGGCCGCGGACGCTGGATCTATGTCGGACTCGGGCTCTGGCGGCAGCTCCCCGCGGGCACGACGGGGGCGTACGCATTGCTCGCCAACCTGCTCAGCCTGGGAGCCGGAGAGCGGTAGTGGGTCGGCGCCATGCGCCTTACACTTGATGCGACACGATGAAGAACTCTCTGCCAGCCTTCCCGTCGGGCGCATACCTGGCTTCCGGATCGCGACTGACGGCATGCGCCGCGGCTTGGTGCGGCCTGCACTGCGCGCTCACACCGTTCCTGGTCGTGGCGGCCCCCGCGCTCGCGCTCTCCGAGGGCGTCGAGCGAGCCGTTTGGGCCGGGACCGTCTTTAGCGGCGCGGTGATGCTCGTCCTGGGCCCGGCCCGCAAGAACGCAGCCGTAGTCCTCACGCTTGCAGGAGGAGCCGCGCTCTGGGCAGCCTCCCTCGCCGGTTGGCTCGAGCCACTGCCCGAGACCGCGACGTCCGCCGCCGGCAGCCTGACCCTCGCAGGCGCTCTCGTGCAGAGCGCCCGTGTCTGCCAGGCCGGTGCGTGCTCGGTATGCGCCAACGAGGAGCCGCGGCTCAAGCAGGGCTGACGACGGCCGCCCTCCGGTCGTCAGGGCAAGCCCCGGTGCCGCAAGACGCGCCCGGCGGATCATCATCGAGAACATCACCGTCGCCCTCGGCGCCAAGGCCCCGCGGCGCCGCATCCCACGGCACGGCCCGCATCCCCAGCCGGGAGACCGCCTCGCCGACCTGCTCGGGACCGACGGCGTTCGTGTCGGCGTCGACGGTCATGCGGCCGTCGACGACGTGGAACGACACCTTGTGGACGCCCTCGCCTCCAGCGGGGAGTTGAGGAAGGCACGCTGGAGTCGGTCGAGGTGAAGACCCGCGAGTGCTAGCGTGAAACAGATCGTCCAAAAAGCACGCGCGCACAGGAGGCTCGCACGTCGTAGCCGCAGCCGGATCCAGTTCAGGAAAACGTAAGCAAAACTTCAGTGTCAGGCATTCCGCGCCGTAGGAAACTGTGCTGTTTGAACCGACGGCGAAAGGAGTGCTGGTTGACCACATCGACTCGAACGAACAGAACGCGTGAGTACTGCACCATCGGCCTGATCGCGGCGTTGGCGGCGGGACTCGGCCTGCTCGACGCTCGGCCGGCCGCCGGACAGGGACTCGGCGCCGTGCAGGGCACGGTGGTGGACGACGGCGGCGGCGCGGCATTGGCGGGAGCGGTTGTTGCTCTCGAGGAACTCGGGCTCTCTGCGACCACGGGATCGGACGGGACTTTCGTCATCGACGAGATCCCGGCCGGTGACTACACGCTGACGGTGACCCGGGAGGGATTCGCACCGCTCACGTCCCGCGTCACCGTGGCCGCCGGTCCGGCGGTCCGTCTCGATCTGCGCCTCCCGGCGGCAGAGTTCGAGGAACAGGTCGTGGTCACCGGGATTCGAAGCGAGCTGGCGCTGGCTGAAGAGACCGACACGGGCAGCCGCCTGGGTCTGAGCGCCATGGACATACCGGCGTCGCTCGACGTCATCGACAGCTCGATCATGGAAGCGCGGGGCTACCAGCGGATCAGCGACGCGGTCGAGACGACGCCGGGCGTCGTCGTTGGACAGAACCCGGCCGCGCCGTCGAGCTTCTCGATGCGCGGCTTCACGCGGTCGCAGATCACGGTGCTGCGCGACGGCATCTGGCTCGGACCGGCCAACATGGTCATGCGGCCGCAGAACACCTTCAACCTCGACCGGGTGGAGGTGCTGCGCGGACCGTCGTCGGTCCTCAACGGGCAGGGCGCGGTGGCCGGCACCGTCAACGCCATTACGAAGCAGGCGACGCCGACGGCGACGACGCAGTGGAACGCCCTGTTGTCCTACGGACGCTTCAATACGTACCAGACGTCGGTGGGAGTGAACGGCCCGCTGAGCGAGTCGCTCTGGTACCGGCTCGACTTCAGCGGCTACGGCTCCGACGGCCATGTCGAACGGATGAGCCCGAGCTCTTCCAACCTCACCGGCAGCCTGCTGTGGCGGCCCGGCCCGCGCGCCGAGCTGAAGTTCAGCTTCGACCTGCTGGACGACGACGTCGGCTCCTACTTCGGCACGCCGCTGCTGCCGACCGCGCATGTCGTCGAGCCGCTCGACGTCATCACCACGACGACCGGGGAAGGCATCGATGCGCGGACACGCTTCCTCAACTACAACGTGGAAGACGCCATCAACGACTCGCGCCAGCTCCTGCTTCGCTCCGACGCCGAGTTCCGCCTGAGCGACCGGGTCACGCTCCGCAACACGCTGTACGGCTTCGGCGCCGACCGCGACTGGCAGAACGGGGACGGCTTCGCCTACTGCCCCGCCCTCGTCGACGTGTGCAGGCGGGTGGGCGAGGTGCAGCGGTACTGGGGCTACTTCTGGCTCGATCACGATCAGCGGCTCGTCGGCGACCGGCTGTTCCTCGACGTGGGCACGCCGACCGCCGGCGGCGAGAACCGGGCGACGATCGGCTTCGAGGCCTCCGCGCTCGACTTCGAGCGGACCCGCGGTTTCCGGATCGACGTGCCGCAGGTGCCGGGCGACGGCGTCGATCTGCTGAACCCGGTGCCCGGCGTCTACGGGCCGCGGGAGCTGCGCGGCGTCGCACCGACGTACATCGATTCGCGGGCGTTCTTCATCGAGGACTCCCTGGCGCTGACGAGCCGCGTGCGGGTGACCGGCGCGCTGCGCTACGAGACGATGGATCTGGAGCGCGCCAACCTGAACGCGGCGCGCGAGGTCGAGGGGGGCGGCTTCGAGCGGCCGTTCCGATGGTGGAGCTGGCGTGCCGGCGCCGTCGTGGACCTGCACAGCGACGTGGTCGCCTACGGGCAGCTCAGCAACGCGAAGGATCCGGTGGACGCCAACATCTTTCTGGTCAACGCCAACCGGGACTTCGACCTGACCGATGCCCGGCAGTGGGAGGTCGGCCTGAAGGCGGATCTCGCCGGCGGACGCAGCCAGTTGACCGCCGCCTGGTTCGACATCGAGCGGGACGACGTGCTGGAGCAGTTCGCCCGCGACAGCGCGACGACCATCGGCGGCATCGCCTCGCGCGGGCTGGAGCTGGCCGCGGCAGCCAATCCGGCGGAAGGAGCGCGCATCGGCGCCAGCCTGGCCTTCACGGACGCGGTCTTCCTGCCGTCGGCCAACTTCGTGCAGTTTGCCGGGAACACCCCGCCGAACGTGCCGACGGTGCTCACCAACCTCTGGGGCAGCTACCGGAACAGCGGCGCGCCGGTGGAGATCGGCGGCGCCGTCCGGATCGTCGGCGACCGGCAGGCCAACAACGCCAATACGATCGTTCTGAACGGCTACGCGCTGGCCGACGCGTGGATCGCGTGGGTGCACGACCGCGTGCGGCTGACGTTCACGGTCGACAACCTGACCGACACGGCGTACGCCTCCTGGTCCGACGTGTTCTACCTGGGCCACACGGATCCGTCGTTCTTCTACGCCAACACGCTGATGCTGGGCGCCCCGCGGACGTACTCGGTCATGCTGCAGACGCGCTTCTAGTACACGGCCATGGGTTCGCGCGACCGGTCGGCAACGCGCATCGCGGCCTTGTTGCGGCGCTGGTTGATCTGGACGCACCGGTACGTCGGGATTCCCCTCAGCCCGCTGTTCGTGCTCTGGTTCGTCTCCGGCGTCGTGATGATGTACACCGGCGGCATGCCGGAGCTGACGCCGACGGCGCGGATCGAGCAGCGGGCGGCGCTCGATCTCTCACGGGTGCGCCTGACACCGGCGGTGGCCGCCGAGCGCGGCAGGGTCCCGCAACCGCCGGCCCGGGCGAAGTTGTTGTCGGCCATGGGACGGCCGGCATACCGCTTCGACGGTGTCACCGTTTTTGCCGACACCGGCGAGCGCCTCTTGCCACTCGGACCGGACGAGGCTCGGGAGGTAGCGTGGCGGTTCACCGGCGCACCGGCATCGGCTATAACGCACGAACGGCTCGTGGAGGAGCCGGATCAGTGGATGCTGATCGCACAACAGTTCCTGCCGGCGCACAAGCTGCGGGTATCTGACGGCGCCGGGACCGAGCTGTACGTCGAACAGTGGACGGCCGAGGTCGCGATGGTGACGACGCGCCGAAGCCGGGCGCTCGCCTGGATTGGTGCGATCCCGCACTGGTTCTATCTTCCCGCACTCAGGATCGACCGCCCGCTGTGGGAAGCGGTCATCGTCTGGACCTCCGCGGTCGGCTGCCTGATCGCGGTCACCGGCCTGCTGCTCGGGGCGACGCAGTTTCGGTGGCGGCGGGCACGGCGCTCACAACCGCGCGTTCCGTACGTCGGGTGGCTCCGCTGGCACTACCTCACCGGCGTCGTCTTCGGACTCGTGACGTTGACGTGGGTCTTCAGCGGAATGTTGTCGGTGCAACCGTTCGCGTGGATGACGGCGGGAGGCCTTCGTGTTTCACCGGAAGCAATCGGCGGCGGACCGCCCGTCCTGGGCGACTTTCCGCCGATCGACAGGGCGGCGTGGGAGCGGGCAACCGTCGGGCGGGAGGTGAAGGAGGTCACGTTGTTGCGGCTCGATGGAGAGGCGCACTACGAAGTGCGCATGAGCCGCATCCCGGTAGACTCCGTTGACCGGAACGAACACGACCGGTTGGTTGTCGCCGCGAACACGCTGAAGCCGCGGCGCGGGCCGTTGGAGACGGAGACGCTGCTCGAGCGCCTGCGTGCGGCGCAGCCCACTATCCCGATCACCGAGGCGATACGGCTCGAATCGTACGACAGCTACTACTACGTTCGCGGCGCTGACCGCTTCCCGCTGCCGGTGATTCGCATCCGATTCGCCGACCCGATGCGGACCTGGATCTACGTGGACCCGGCGGTGAACCGGCTCGTCCACACCGTTCACCGCTACAGTCGCCTCGAGCGCTGGCTGTTCAACGGTTTGCACAGCCTGGACTTCGCCTTCTGGTACGAACGACGGCCACTATGGGACATCGGTCTCATCGCTCTCATGTTCGGCGGGCTGGCCTCCACCAGTATCGGCCTCTGGCTCGGCATCGCGCGAATCCGCCGCGCGTTCGGACGTCAGTAGCTGCGGAGCACTCGCACGAGCACGTACCCGCGTTCGTTCCCACGGCGCCGCCCGGCTCAGCCCCGTCTTGGACGTACCGGACCACTCGACCACGCGGCGGACCGGAGCGGTATACTCTGGGTCATGTGCCGGAGGCGATGCGTTGGCGACGTCCCGTTTCGAGCGGCACCTAGGCTCTCCGGGCGTACCCCCGCCGCGGACGCTACGGACAGGAGGAAGCGGCCATGACGTGGCAGAGAGCGGGCCTGGCGGCCGCCATCGCATTCGCGCTGACCCTGGTGGAGACGGTGCCTCACACGGCCACCATGGTCATCGCCTGCATCGCCTTCTACGTGATCAACCGGACGCTGGACGGCAAGGCCGTGCTGGCCGGCGGCACGCCGATCACGTGGCAGAGCGGCGTTCCCGTGGCAGCCGTCCTGGCGGGGCTGACGCTGGTGGACCTGTGGCCCCACGCGATCACCCTGGGAATGGGCATCGCGATCTTCTGGGCGATCAACGCCCGCCTGGGCTCGTCGGCCTGATCCTCCCGGAACCTGGCCGTAAAACGCTACGGAGTGCCGCGCAAGGCTCCCGGGGCGGTGGGGGTGGCAAGACTCGACGCCTGCGACCGCTTGGCCCCTAATCCTGCGGAGCACCCTCCTGCTGCTGCAGGCACTGGCTGACGATCTGATCGCTCCCGAAGACTTCGAAGGACAGTTCCTGGTCAGCCATGCGGACGGTCAGGCTCACGGCGCTGCGCAGCATCCGAAACATGAAATCGCGCGCGGAAGCGCTGTCGACGGTGAGGAAATACCCCCCGCCCAGCGACCGGACCGCGAGGTTGCGCCGCTCGCCGGGTACGCCGCGCATCGTGACCCGCCGTGCCTCGACCGGTTGGACGAGCTGGATCGCCGCGCCTACACCCGTGGTCCGGCACTGCAGGAGAAGCGCCGCACCCGTTTCGTGAAAGAGCCGAAACTCCTTTCCACCCTCGACATCGGTCTCGCCCCACTGGGCCTGGCCGGCAGCCGGCGCGGCACCCAGGGTCGCGAACGCGCCGAGCAGCGCGAGGGCCGTGACCGTCCTCTTCATCATCATCGCTCGCCTCATTCCGGGTCTCGATTCCCGAACGTCACCAACGCCGGCATGTCCGTGTCGCGGCTCATGCCTGCCGCCCGATCCTCCATTTGCTCAAGGCACTGCTGGACAATCGCGACGCTGCCGAACACCTCGAACGTCGCCGCCTGGCCGGAGGCCCGCACGTAGAGGCTGGATGCCGTGCGCAGCATCGCCAGCGTGAAATCGAGACTCCGGCCTCCCGCGACCTGGACCGTATGCGGATTGACCGACTCGACCGCGACGTTCTCCCGCGCGCCGGGAATGCCGCGCACCATCGCCCGCCGCGTCGGCTCGATACCCTCTGCGAACTCGAAACCGGCTCCGAGCCCCTGCAGGCGGCACGCGAGGATGATCACGTCGCCCTGGTCGTTGTGGAGCTGAAACTCCTTGCCGCCGCCTTGGAGATTGCGCACTTCCCAGAGCTCCTGTTGCCCGGCGGCCGCAACCGCAACCCCGACCGCTGCGAGGACGCCTGACGCCGCCAACGCCGCGATCGTGCCTTTCATGGGCTCGCTCCTCAGAATTGCCGCCGAGGGTCTCCGATCAAGGACTCCTGCAGTTCGATGCACTCCCTGACGGTCGATTCGCTTCCAAAGATCTCGAAGTCGACGTTCTGTCCGGACGCCCGTACGGAGAGTCGCGAGGAAGTCTGCAGTAGATCGAGCGTGAAGTCGCGCCCGCGGGCGCCAACGACCTGCAACAACTGTTCGCTGACCTGCGCGACCTGGACGTTCTCCCGCCCCCCGGGCGTACCCCGCACGGTGGCCCGATCCGTCGACTCGATCGACTCGGGGAACTGGAACGCGACGGCCTGCCCGTTGACCAGGCACAGGAGCACGATCGCGGACCCGTCGTCGTTGTTGAGCTGGAATTGCTTGCCGCCGCCCTGAACATCCATCGAGATCCATTGCGCCTGCCCCGCCGCCGGCGCCACCCCGATGGTCGCGAGCAACCCGAGCACGGCGATCGCGGAAACTGTGGTCTTCATGCGTCCCCCCTTCGGGTCAGGCTCGCGCTGCCTGCGCTCCATCGACTCTAACGGAAAGCGGCGCGCATGGCGAAGGTTTTTGCGGCGGTCGATGACCATGCCTCGCCTGTCGACGGCAGCGGGGGCCGCGGTCCCTGACGGTCCGCGGATCCGGAGTGTGCCCCGGCCATGCGAAGCGTCGCATCGCCGGAGCAAACTCCTGGCAACCGACCAGCGCGTAGTCGCGACGCAGGTCGCGGGTTGCCACTCGCGGGATCAGGCCAGGTCGAAACGATCGAGATCCATCACCTTGTGCCACGCGGCCACGAAGTCGCGCACGAACGCCGGCTGTGCGTCGTTGCAGGCGTAGACCTCCGCGATGGCGCGAAGCTGGGAGTTCGAACCGAAGACGAGATCGACGGCCGTGCCGGTCCACTTGACCTCGCCCGTCCCGCTATCGCGCCCCTCGAACACGTCGTCGGACGTGGAGGACGCCTCCCAGGACGTGTTCATGTCGAGCAGGTTGGCGAAGAAATCGTTGGTCAACGTCCCGGGCCGCGTGGTGAACACGCCGCGGTCTGACTGCCCGACGTTCGCGTTCAGGACGCGCAGCCCGCCAACGAGCACCGTCATCTCGGGCGCGGTCAAAGTCAGCAACTGCGCCCGGTCCACCAGCAGCTCTGCTGCGGCGCGGCGGTGTCCGTTCCCGACGTAGTTGCGGAACCCGTCGGCGGTCGGCTCCAGCACCGCGAACGACTCCAGGTCCGTCTGCTCCTGCGCGGCGTCGGAGCGCCCCGGCGAGAAGGGCACCTCCACGTCGTGGCCGCCGTTCCTCGCGGCCCGCTCGACGGCGGCGCACCCGCCCAGCACGATCACGTCCGCGAGCGAGACCCGCTTGCCGCCGGGCTGCGCGCGGTTGAAGTCCTGCTGGATTCCCTCCAGGACATTCAGCACGGTGGCCAACTCGGCCGGCTGGTTCACTTCCCAGTCCTTCTGCGGCGCGAGGCGGATGCGCGCCCCGTTCGCCCCGCCGCGTTTGTCGCTTCCGCGGAACGTCGAAGCCGACGCCCAGGCGGTCGAGACCAGTTGGGAGACGGACAGCCCCGATGCGAGGATCCGGCTCTTGAGCTCGGCGGCGTCCTGCGCATCGATCAGCTCGTGCCCGACAGCGGGCAGCGGGTCCTGCCACAGGAGTTGCTCGCCGGGAACCTCCGGGCCGAGGTACCGCGAGACCGGCCCCATGTCGCGATGCGTCAGCTTGAACCACGCCCGCGCGAAGGCGTCCGCGAACTCGGCCGGGTTCGCGTGAAAGCGCCTCGAGATCGGTTCGTAGATCGGATCCATCCGCAACGCGAGGTCCGTGGTCAGCATGACAGGGGTGTGCTTCTTCGACGAATCGTGGGCATCCGGCACCGTATCCGCTCCCCCACCATCCTTCGGAACCCACTGATTCGCCCCCGCGGGACTCTTGGTCAGCTCCCACTCGTAGCCGAACAGGATCTCGAAGAAGCTGTTGTCCCAGGTCACCGGGGTGGGCGTCCAGACACCCTCCAGCCCGCTGGTGATCGTGTCGCCGGCCTTGCCGCTGCCGTAGGCGTTCGTCCAGCCGAGGCCCTGCTCCGCGATGCCGGCGCCCTCCGGCTCCGGACCGACGTAGCGATCCGCATCGGCGGCGCCGTGGGTCTTGCCGAACGTGTGGCCGCCGGCGATGAGGGCGACCGTCTCCTCGTCGTTCATCGCCATCCGACCGAACGTCTCCCGTATGTCCCGGCCGGCGGCAACCGGATCCGGATTGCCGTTGGGGCCCTCGGGATTCACGTAGATCAGGCCCATCTGAACCGCGCCGAGCGGGTTGGCGAGCTCCCGGTCGCCGCTGTAGCGCTCGTCGGCGAGCCACTCGGTCTCGGGCCCCCAGTAGATATCCTCCTCGGGCTCCCAGACGTCCTCGCGCCCGCCGGCGAAGCCAAACGTCTTCAGGCCCATCGACTCCAGGGCGCAGTTGCCCGCGAGGATCATCAGGTCGGCCCACGAGAGCTTCCGGCCGTACTTCTGCTTGACCGGCCAGAGCAGCCGGCGCGCCTTGTCGAGGTTGGCGTTGTCGGGCCAACTGTTGAGGGGAGCGAAGCGCTGCGTGCCGGAGCCGCCGCCGCCGCGGCCGTCGTGGATGCGGTAGGTGCCCGCGCTGTGCCACGCCATGCGGATGAACAGGGGCCCGTAATGGCCGTAGTCCGCCGGCCACCAGTCCTGCGACGTCGTCATCACCGCCTCGATGTCCTTCTTGACGGCATCCAGGTCGAGCGTCTTGAACTCCTCGGCGTAGTTGAACTCCCCGCCCATGGGATCGGACAACGGAGAGTTCTGGTGGAGCATCTTCAGGTTCAGTTGATTCGGCCACCAACGCTGGTTTGCCGTGGTGCCCATCGCAGTGTGCCCGTGACCCAGTACCGGGCACTTGCCCGCGCCAGTCGTCTTCTCCTCAGCCGTGTCGTGCATGTCGTTCAACCCTCTCTGTTCTGTTCTTGCCTGTTCGGTTCCTGCCCCGCGGACTGCTTGCGGCAGCCGGGACAGTATCCCCAGTAGATGACATCGGCCTCGTCGATCGCGAAGCCGTGATCGTCGTCGGCAGTGAGACAAGGCGCCTCTCCGACGGCGCAGTCCACGTCCACCATGACGCCGCAGGTGCGGCACACGAGGTGATGGTGATTGTCACCGACTCGATCCTCGTAGCGCGCGGGCGACCCCGCGGGCTGAATCCTGCGGGCCAGGCCCTTTCCCACCAGCGTTCCCAAGGTGTCGTACACCGCCTGCCGGGAGATCGATCCGATGCTCGCCCGCACGTCGTCGGCAATCTCGTCGGCCTTGGCGTGCGGGTGGGTCGACACCGCGCGCAGCACGGCCAGCCGCTGGGCCGTGACCTGCAACCCGTGCCGCCTCAGGAGCCGCTCAGCGTCTTCGCTCACTACCCGAAGTTAATGCTTGTACTGGATTTGATCAAGTATTGGGCAAAGTCGAATATTGCCGAGGACGGTCCCGCGAAGATCGGCACCGGCAGCGGCCCACGCGAACGCCTGCGCGGGTTCCGGCGTCAGCCGTCGCGGGTCTTCCTTCACCCCTCCGGCCAGGAGTTCGCCCCGTAGAACGCCACGGAGTGAGTTCTGCGGCGCAGACTTCCGGGGCGGTGGGGGCTGAGGCCAGACACGGAGCCCTTGCGACGCGGGCTGGCGGCGTCAGGCCCCCGCCCTCTTCGACCTGCGCATGCTAGGATCTACGAAGCGCTTCCGTCGAGCTTCGACCCGTGGGGCTGGCAGAGCTTCGACGGGGCCTCGCAAGTTACCGATTCCACACGGCGTGGGCCGCTAGCTCAACTGGCAGAGCAGCAGACTCTTAATCTGCGGGTTCGGGGTTCGAGTCCCTGGCGGCTCACCACTTTTCCTCAGCAAATCGCGACTCTCACCCTCCGACGGCGGACGGTTGACACCCTAAGTGACACCCTAACTCGGGGGGAATGGCCTGGAAATCCGGTGTGCAACATCGCCGGCGACGGCGCCGGCCGCGTGGAACTGTCCACCTTCAGCGGCAACATGACGATCGCAGTGGGACCGAGCCCCTGACGGCCCGGCGTTCTACGGCGCAGGTCCCTAACGGCGCAGAATCTCGTCCATCTTCGCCGCCGCCGCGCCCCGCAGGGCGGGCAAGACATGAGCGTACGTATTTCAGCGTCAGGCTGATTTGGGAGTGGCCAAGCGTTTCCATTATCGTCGAGTCTAGGCACCGGCGGCGGTCCCTCCTGGAGTCGTACCGTGCTTCGCACCGCCTTCAGCCGTTCCCGTACATCCAGCAGCTTGCTGGTCAGCCGCTGCCGCTCGGCGGCGTCTTTCGGCGCGTCCAGCTTCGCCAGGAGTCGGCCGCGCTCAGACTGTCAATCGCTTCCGTTCAACCGGATCCCCCCGGACCGCTCCAGCGTCTGACGTACCGACAGGGCGCCAGCCTCGAGTCGAGCGAGCCTCAGCGCGGCGTCGATTGCCCGGCGTCCGCCTTCCCCCGCCGAGAATCGCATCCATCCTGGCCGCGGCTTCCCCCCTGCAGGCTCGGCACGACACGTAACCGGACCGGAACCGGGCTGCTCCTACGGCGGACCCAACTGAAGACCAACACTCGCGGTGAACCCACGCAAGCGGTCGCCTTCGGAGCCTGCATACCCGACGAACCGATAGCCCGCGCCGCCTCCGATCCGCAGCCAATCGGTCACGTTCAGGTGAACGGAGAGCTGCGGGTCCGCGATCAGGAAGTCTTCGCGATAGCGAAGGGTGAACGAACTCGGCCACTCGAAGCCGTCGCTCCAGGTCGGGTGGCCCTTGTGAGACCAGCGGTCCCAGTGCCGGCCGTGACCGGGTCCGCCGTAGGGCAGACGGCCCCCGTGCCGGTGGAACGCGTCGAAGGCGGTTGTTTCGACCGTCGAAGCGAGGGTTGCCCGACCGAACCCGAACAGGCTCCGCACGCTGAAATCCACCCGCCCGCCCGGGTTCGCGAACCACTCGACGAGGCCTCCGCCGTACGCCATGTCGACGCCGCCCGGCCCGCCCGTCAGCCAGTAGGCGCCGGCCCCGACGAGCAGCCGGCGGTCCGTGATGAATCCCCCGTACAGGCCCGCCACGGTCCCGGAGTCCCCGTCGATGCTCGTGAGCTTCAGGTCGGGAGCAACGACGAATCCGCTATGGATCCTCTCCACCGTGAGGGGACTCGCGACCGCCGGCTCCTGCGCCGACGCCGTGGCTGGGCCGAGGAACCCGCCGAACGCGACCATCGCGAGGACGGCTTCACGCCATCGCCGCGCCCGCCGGAGACGCCCGCGTCGACCGCCCCTTCGCCCTTGTCCGACAAACCGCGCGCTGCACCGCATCGTCGCTCTCCCATCCTTCCTTCCAGGCCCCGGCATCTACTGCTCCTCTGTCCGGGGCAGACTCACGTTGACGACGGTCTGCTCGCCCGGCAGCACTTCCACGTCGGCGCGATAGGTGCGGTATCCGTCCAGGGAGACTTCCAGATCGTGGATTCCCGCACCCAGGTCGAGAACGAGCTCCCCGATCCCCTCGTGCCCCACCCACCGCTCGCCGCCGACCGTCACGACGGCATCGAGCGGGCGGACCCGCACCAGCAGCATGCCGAACTCCTCGACGCCGACCGGTTGCACCAGTGCGGCGGGCGGCGGGCCGGTGGCGGGCGGCGGCGGGGAAACCGGCTCCGGCCGCGGCGGTTGCTGCGCACCGTCCTGAAGCGGCTGCATCTCGTGGCGGATCCGGTAGGTTTCGCCGGGCGCCAAGTAGAGCGTCTGCCGGATGTTCTCGTAACCTTCCAGGTAGAGCTCGATCTCGTGCTCGCCCGGAGGCAGGCGCAGGCGTTGCAGGAACCCGTCGAAGCTGTCGACGATCCCCGTGTAGTACCCGTCGACGTAGACCTCCGTTTCTTCCGGCTCGACCTCGAGCCGGACCGCGCTGCTGTAGGCGTAGCCGCCGTAGTACGGAGACAGGTGGGTCGCATAGCCGTACGGGAACGGGTACGGTCCGAAGAACGGATCGTGGAACCCGGCGTACAGACCGTACGGGCGGTAGAAGCGGCCGACCACCAACGGCGAGCGGACCGGTATCACGGCGCGGATTGGGCGTGCCCCAGGCCCCGGGGGACGCGCCACCGCGCGGCCGGAGGGCCGTGCGGACGGGCGGCGTTCCTGGGACTCCGCCGCCGCCGGTACCGCTGCGACACCGGCGCCGATGACGGCAGTCATCAGGATGACGATGGGAAGACGACGCGTTGTTTTCATCGCAACCTCCAAGCGGCGAGAGCAGGACGCAGGCATCTGGAGAGCAAGGGCCGTGCCGGGCATCGATTCCGAAACAATGCCGGTGGCGGGCACTGCGCGGGCGCCGCGGCGGACCCATGTGTCACCCATCGGCAACTCGGTGTCCACCAGGCAGGACAGGAATCCACGTTTGGACGGACCGCTGATGCCTTCCGTTTATTCCCGGATCTCGTGGAGTGCCGTTACTTCAGATGCACGCCGCCCCCGATTCCCGAAAGGCTGAAGCACGCGGCGCGCCCTTGAGGTGGGCCACTGACTCACGCGACCTCGAACGTCACGCTCACCAGCTTCGGTGGAGTTACGCCGTGGTCGAGACGATCTTCGATCCCGCGGAGAGCCAACGCTTGAACGTGAGCGACAGCTTCTTCGCGACTGTCGCCGTAACACAGGAACCGAAAGAGCCGGCACTTCCGCGATCCGGCGGCGGTCCTCCTCGCGCTCGACCTCGATGCCGAATCTCACCAGTTCGAACGCTACTCAACGCCTTCCATCAGGTAATCGACGAGCGCGGGCACGATGATGTCCGGCCGCTCCAGGTGCGGCACATGACCCAGCCCGGGGAAGAGCAGCGTGCGACCGTTTCCGTTCGGGACGGTATCGGCCAACACCTGCATTCGCTCCTGGAAGACCTCCGCCGGGCCGAGCAGCAGATCCTCCGCGCCCCCGAAGGCGAGCGTCGGCACGTGGACATGCGCCCAGTCGTAGACGACCGGGTCCTGGTAGAGCATCTGGCTGATGATCGCCTGCACCATGGCGAGGCGCGGAAAGTCGGAGCTGAGGGTCCACGACGAGCGGATGCGGGTGTAGAGCTCGAACTTGTCGTTCCAGGCCGACGGGTCGTGCCCGACGTACCGGCTGAGGCTCCGGCGGGTGCTCTGGTAGTCGGTCTGGAGGATCCGCTCGTAGATCTGATCGACCGGCGTCATCGGGCGATTGAACCGGTTGTCGGAAAGACCGATGGGGTTGTAGATGACCAGCCGCTCGACCGAGTCGGGATACTGCGTCGTGAACCGCGTGGCGAGCATGCCGCCCATCGAGTGGCCGACCGCCATGACCTTGTCGATCCCCTCGTGCTCGAGGATGAGCTGCGTGTTGCGCGCCTGCGTGTTGAAGTTGTAGGGCGCAATCGGCTTCGACGACTTGCCGTACCCGATCTGGTCCGGGACGATGACGCGAAATCCGGCATCGGTCAGCCCGTCGATGATGTCACCGAAGTAGAAGCCGCCGAAGTTGTTGCCGTGCATCAGCAGGACGACATGGCCGTTGGCCGTGCCGGACGGCGCGATGTCCATGTAGGAGATGCGCACGTCCCGGCTGTAGACACTGATGTCGAGATACTTGCTCGGGGCCGGATACGGGCACTCGTCGCAGGTGATGCTGCCCGGCTTGATGTCTGTCGGCGTCGGTACCGGCGGCAGAATGTCGCGACCTTGGGCGCCAGCGGCGGCCGCCACACCGAGAATCACGAGCACCGAGGCGAACGTTCTGAGATAAGCGGGCATAGATCCTACTCCGTGGTCTAGAGGTGTCGGCAAATGTACCATACGCCGCTGGCTCGATCCAGAATCGCCCGCACGCGTTGAGACGTCAGCGTCCTGGTCAGGTAGTAGTCGCGCACCAGCGACTGATACTCGTGCTCGTCACGTGGTTCGAAGACGATGCCGGTTCAGGTCCAGCGAGGCGTACGGCCCTTGATGTCGTTCAGGTCCAGCGAGGCGTACGGCCCTCGTGTGGTATGGTGCGCGCTCGCCATGTCGTCGCCATCGCGTTTCCCGTTCCGTTGCCTCGTGTTCCTGCTGCTCGCCGCCATCGGCTTCCTCGCCCGGCCGGCAGAGGCCGCCAAGCGGCCGTTCGCCGCCGACCACGACGTCGATCGAGCGACTGATGCGCCGATGCGCTGGTCGACGCCGAACGGCGGGTCGAAGGCCGCTTTGCCGAGAGGGTTCCGCCCGAGCCTCGGGACGCACTGGAGCACCTGCTCTACGAAGCGGTCGACGCCGACCTGACGCGGTTCGGCCCGCGAGCGTCGGACCGCGCTCCTCGCACCTGTTCGCAGCCGTGGGGGGCTACCGGCGCGGAGCGTAGAATCCCGACATGAGCGGCCACGAATGCTATCACTGCAAGCAGTGGGTCGAGGAGGGCGAGGCGCACGACTGCTGGACGACGACCGAGACGGCGCTGACCGCCGACCTCTCGGAGGACCTGCAGGAGGCCTGGGAACGGCTGCGCGAGACCGCGGCCGACTTCGGCCACCAGCGGATCTACGCGTCGCACCGGTCGATTATGTTCGCGCGGGAATCCTGCTACTTCTTCGTCAGACCGAAGCGAACCTTCCTCGAGCTGTGCGTCTTCCTCGGCCGCGCCGTCGAGGCCCCGCAGGTGCGCCGTGTGGACAGGGTGTCGAAGTCCAAGCTGCGGCACACGATTCCCGTCCGCCACCGGGACGAGGTGGAGCCGCCCATCACCGAATGGCTGGCAGAGGCCTACGACCTCTGCGGCGCGCCGGACGCGGCCCGGTCGCGGCCGGGCGCCGGGTCCGCGGCGAGACGGTGACGACGTCGTGACGAACGGTGAAATCAGCGCGAAACATTCATCGGACGCGCATCTGCTCCAGGTAGTCGATAGCCGCCCGCATCTGCCGAGCGTCCCACGCCGCCCAGTCGTCGTTGGGAGGCAGCCCGGGAATTCCTGTGCTCCGGCCTACTGCGACCATGCGGACCACCAGACGCTGAGAGCCGTGGTGCTCGCACAACTCCAGAAACCGCCGCGTCAGGGCGACCGAGGGTAGTTCTTCCATGCCTTCAAGACCTCTGCTCTCTGGTGTCGCCTAGCCTCAATACTATCGCAAGCTTGTTTTTGGCATATAACACTCGAATCACGCTACTTCTTGACTTCTAGCAGGCTAGTCTCGCGGCGACGGTCCGGCGCATGCCAGCGCGCTCGAGCCGTGCGCCGTGTCAACCATGCTCCCAGGGCTATTGCATGCGCGTTCCAACCTGGCAAATAATCGACGCTGACATCCGAAACCCGGGTCCGGTTCCGATTGCACTCTGGTGCATCGAGGGGGGCGGCAGGTTCCGTCCGAGAGCCGAAGGTTCGGGTCAGAGACGTGGCGTCCTTACCGTCGAGCGTCGTTCCGTCGTGGCTCCTGAAAGCGAAGGTGAGCGCCCCGGCGCTTGGTGTCGGCCATGTACCGCGCGAAGCGCTGCTTGAGCGCCTCGACGCGGCCATCGAGCGTCGCTTCGTCCTGCTTCAGGCGCCGGCCGGCTTCGGCAAGACCACCCTGCTCGCGGACTTGAGCCGCAGGAAGCGGGAGCAGGGCTTCGTGGTCGCCTGGATCTCGCTCGACGACGACGATGCGCCGAGCGTGTTCGCCGGCTATCTGGCCTATGCGTTCGAGTGCGCCGGGCTCGACCTGTCGGCCCTGAACGACGCCGACGGTTGGCCGTCGTCACCCGCGGCCTACCAGGTCGGGACGCTGGCGCGCGCCATCGACCGGCACGCGGCGCCGTGCCTGCTCGTGCTCGACGAGGTGGACCGGCTGCCGCGCGAGACCGTCGAGTTGCTCCAACGGCTTGTGGAGCACGCTCCGGTCAACGTGCACTTCGCCCTGGCGTTCCGTTCCAACCCGGGCCTCGACCTGGCCATGCAGGTCTTCGACGGTACCGGGGTCGTCTTCGGCGCCGGCGAGTTCCGCTTCTCGAGAGCGGAGATGGCCCGGTTCTTCGCGCCCCACAAACTTTCGCGCCGCCAACTCGACGCGGTGGAGGAACAGACTGCCGGCTGGCCGGTGGCGCTGACGATCCATCGGAACCGGCAGGCGACCGATACGGGGGAGCTCCGGCCGGAGGCCGCAAGACTTACCTCCGATTTCGTCCGGATGCGCCTGCTGCACGGTCTGACCCCGGCGGATCGCACGCTGGTCTGCCAACTGGCGGTCTTCGACTGGATCGACACGGACCTGGTGGACGAGGTGCTCGGCGCGGGCGACACGCGGGCGCGCGTGACCGCGCTGTCCTCGCTCGAAGGCCTTCTGGCCCCGATCGGTCCGGACGGCACCGTGCGGCGCATGCACCCGCTGGTCAGAGATTACTGCGCCGATCTGCTGGCGGTCGAGGATCCGGCTCACAAGCGGTCCCTGCACGGGAGCATCGCCAGAGTGCTGGCCCGCCGCGGGCAGTTCATCCCGGCGTGGCGACACGCCCGGTCGGCGGGCGACGCGCAGCTTGTCGCCGAGCTGGTCGAGCGGGCGGGGGTGTTCGAGATGTGGCTGCGGCATGGCGCGCCGAGCCTGTTCGCGGCCAACGAGTTCCTGACGCCGGAGATTGTGGCATCGCACCCGCGGCTGATGCTGCTGCGCAGTGTCGTCCTGCGCATGGCGATGCGCGTCGATGAAGCGGAGGCGCTCTACGAGTCGGTGCCCCGCTCGACCGGGGACTTGACCACGGACCTGAAGGGCGCGGACGCCCACGCGCTGGCCATCGACCGGGTGTTCGCAAGGGTCGTGCTGGCCGGCGGCTCGCATTTGGACCTGCATGACGATGTCGACACCCTCCTGCCGGCCGATGGCTTGGCGGCCGGCGACGAGCGCGGGCGGCTGAGTCGCGGCGCCCGGCACATGGTGCTGTGCGGCTCGTGCTACGAGCGCGCCCGTTTCGACGAGTGCCGGCAGCACGTCGCGCTGGCGCGGACCAACTTCGGTGAGGAACGACGCCACTCCGAACTCGTCCTCGACGTCTACCTGGGGATGGCGGCGATGGCCGAGGGACGCGTCAGTGAGGCTGCCGCCCAGTACTCGCGTGCCCGGCGTATCACGAAGCAGGACTTCGCCTCCGACCCGTGCCTGGCGGTGTGCATTGACGCGGTTGCGATCGAGCTCGACCTTGAACGCAACCGCAAGAAGGCGGTCGAGCAGCGCACGCTGAAGAGCCTGGCGGCGCTGCGCGCCATCTGGACGGACATCGATGCGGTGGCGGTCGCCGTCGCCGCCGAGCTCACGTTCGAGCAGCACGGCGCCGAGGCGGTCATCCTGCTGGTGACGAAGACACTCGAGGACGTGCGGGCGATACGTTCCGCCGCGTTATCGCGATGCGTGTCGGGGCTCCTGGTCCACTACCTGGTCGAACTCGGGCGCACCGAACAGGCGGCCGAATCGTGGCTCGAGCTGGAGTTGCCGAACGAGGTTGTCGAGCTTGTCGACCTCGACAGCCAGCCGTGGCGCACGATGGAGTCGGTGGCCTGCGCCCGCGTCCGGCTGCTGGCAGCACAGGGCAGTCTCGAAGCCGCGGCCGAGCTGGCGACCCGCTTGTGCGCTGTCGCGGCCGAGCGTGGCCTGATTCGCACACGGCTGCGGGGGCTGGCGCTGTCGATGGCCGTTGCCGAGCAGGCGGGGGACACGAATAGTGCGCTGGCCCGGCTGGCCGAGTTCGTGCGCCTGGCGCGAGAACCGGGCTACATCCGGCCCCTGGTGCGCCATCGCGAGGTCAGCCGAGCCGTGCTGCGAAGGCTGATCGAAGCTGAGCCTGATGCCGACATGCGCGATGCCGCCGCAGCGATGCAGGGACACTTGGACGAAACGGAACCGACCGTGCCGGTGTTCTCGGCGCGCGAGCTGCAAGTGCTGGCCGAAGTCCGCCAGGGCCACCAGAACAGGGAGATCGCCGATCGTATGGGAATCTCACGACCCGGCGTCCGCTTCCATCTGATGAACATCTACCGCAAGACGGGCGTCAGCCGCCGCGAGGACGCCGTACGTACGGCACAGGCGATTGGCGTTCTGGATTGACGGACTCATACGCTCGGCCATCGGCATGCATCGCGAGGACAGCCAGTGGCTCTACGTGACGCGGATCGTCAGTCTCACCCTGTCGGAGGACCATGACAAATTGCGACTTGCCGCGCGCAATCCAAGGCAGGAGACGCCGCGCATAAGGCACAGGCCATGGGCGGCCCTCGACGATGGCAAACGCCGCTACAATACGGGGCACCTTTGCGTGCCATCCTCGTCGTGGCGCGCTTCCAGGGGCCGCCAGCCATCGGAATCACCGGGTCCATCAAGGAGAGACGACAAATGAAACGCCTTCTGCATGTCCTGTTCGCCGTGGCCGTCGCACTCGCGATGGTGCAGGTCGGTACACAAGCGCACTTCCAACTGGTGGAGCCTGCGCCCTGGATAAACCTGGACAACCTCGGCAATCCCCAGAAGGTTGGACCGTGCGGGGGCAACCCGAACGGCGACAACGACGCGATTCTGAGCGGCATCGTCACCGAGGTCACCGGCGGATCCAAGCTGCACCTGAAGATCCAGGAGACGATCTTCCATTCGGGCCACTACCGCGTCGCGCTCTCGGTGAACTCGCGCAACGAGTTGCCCGCGGATCCGACCGCGGTCGAGAAGTACACGGACCGGGGCCTCTATTCGGTCTGGGGCGTGATCCAGAGCCCGCCGCAGATCCCGATCCTCGCCGACGGCCTGTTCAGGCACTATCCCGAGGGGGACCAGCGCGCCTCGTTCCGGCCCGCGACCCCGATGGATCCCTGGGAGGCCGACATCCCCATACCGAACATCAACTGCGAGAAGTGCACGCTGCAGGTCCTCCAGTTCATGGCCGACCATGTGTACAACCAGCCGGGCGGCTACTCCTATCACCACTGCGCCGATCTGAAGATCACGGCCGACCCGTCGAAGCCGATAGATGACCGCTGGCCACAGCAGATGTCCGACGACTGAGGGAGGCGGTGTCGCGAGCCCTGGCGCCGCTGGGGCTCGCGCGCACCTAACTAACAGCGAACGGTCCGGCCGTCACGCGCGGCGGGTGGAGCCGAAGAAACGGCGCCAGCTCATCGCGAGGCCGGTCCAGACCATGACGGCGACGCCCAGCGACACGGCGCCCGCGACGGACTGGCCGATCACGCCGTACACCTCTCCGGTGTGCGCGAACCGCAACCAGCGGCGGATCTTGAAGCCGCGGCTGAAGGTCGGGTAGCCGGCGCGCCCGACCAGCTCACCGGTTGCCCGGTCGAACAGCAGGTCCTCGCTCTTCGACGGCTGGCGGCCCATCCCCCGATCGACGGCGACCACGACGGGGTCGTGGACCGACTCGGGAAGGTCGATCGTGAGCATCCGCCATCCGGGCGTCTCGGCACGGGCCTTCGTGGCCAGCGCCTGCAGTTCGGGCAACGGGGTCGCCGGGTCCGGCGCAACGAACACGTCGTCCCGGGCGACCGACTCCCACGGTCGCGGCGAGGCCTGAAACGGTGGCGTGTCGCCCGCCAGGCGATGGACGAGGTCGGCGGCCCACTGATACGAGATCGTGACGCCGCTGACGACGATGATGGCGAGCGGAACGGCCGACCAGAAGCCGATGACATTGTGCCAATTGAAATCGCGCGCGCGCCCGCCGAGGCCGCGGCGAAACCACAGCGCGTGTCGCCAGGCGGCGCGGCTTCCGGTGGACGGCCACCAGAGGTAGACCCCGCTCACGAGCAGAAACAGGAACCCGAGGTTGGTGGTTGCCGTGAACGTCCGGCCGATGATCCGATGCTCCCCCTCGAGGGCGAACCACCGGTGCCAGTACATGACGCTCCGGAGGAAACGTCGCGTCGGCGTGTTGCCGTCGCCCAACCGCTCGCCGGTAAAGCGGTTGACATGGACAGCGGCGCCGTCGCCGAGCCGGACGACCGCCGGCTCCCGTGGGTCCCTTTGCAGAGCGACGGAAGTGACGACAACGGCCGGCTGCTCGCCGGCGATGCGCTCGAGCAGCTCGTCGAGCCCGAGCGGTGCGTCCTCCGGCGCCCGGGGGTCGGTGCGGTAGTCGCGAAGCGCCCACCGGTCGAGCTGCGCCTCGTAGGTGAGGATCACCCCGGTCACCGCCATCATGAGAATCACGATAGCGGCCGTGACGCCGACCGCCAGATGGGTCCAGAAGATCGCCGTGCGCAGGAGCATGGCTTGTCGGGACTAGCGGGATGCATCGCCGTTCGAATGCAGCGGGGCTTTTGCCACGGGCTGCCAGGGACGCGAGTCTCCCGCGCCAGGTTCGTCCGACGGCGCCGCATGGGCGACCGATGCCGCGCGCGGCGTCGCGATCGCTCCCTACTGGGAACGGTCGGAGTCGGTCGCCTGATCGGAGTCGGTCGCCTGATCGGAGTCGGTCGCCTGATCGGAGTCGGTCGCCGGCGCGCCGGCATCGCCGGCACCGTCGGAGTCGGTCCCGCCCGGGCAGGCCGCGGTCAGAGCAGCCGCCGCCACGATCGAGCCGGCCGCAACCGCACGCGAGAAGAAGGAGCGTCGATCGACCGAAACGGTGGTGATGTCTTCGTCCGTCAGCGAAGTCGGCGTTCCCGGACGATTCTCGCTGTCCTGCCCGTTCTCGGGTCTGCGCATGACACTCTCCTGATTCCTGTAAAATGAGACTGAGTCCCAGTATCGTAGTGGCGCACACCGTGACTGTCAAGCGGTAACGCGCCCCCCAAGGACCGTCGTGCGCGAACAACCAGGGGCACGCTCGGTCGCACCGCACGGAGCACTCCCATGATGACGGACCACACCAGGCCGGAACCGGCGGTCGACCGCGACTGGTACGCCTGGCTCCTCGATCCGCTGCCGACCGCGGAATTCGAACGCGAGTACTACGAGCAACGGCTGCTTCACGTCCGGCGCAAGGCGTCCTTCTACTACGCCGAGCTCCTGTCGGTAGCCGACCTCGACACCGTGCTGGGCACCCACGCGGCCGGTCATCGCGACATCAAGCTGGTCCGAGGCGACGGCGACGTCGCCCCCCGCGAATACGCGAACGACGCCGGCAGGGTCCAGCCACTGGAGATCGCCAGGCACTTCGGCGACGGCGCGACCGTCGTCTTCAATCAGCTCCATACGCGTGTGCCGATGCTGGCGCGGCTGTGTGTCGCGCTCGGTCGACGCTTCTCGTCGCGGGTCCAGACCAACGTGTATCTCACGCCGCCCGACGCGCAGGGGTTCGCCCCGCACTGGGACACCCACGACGTCTTCGTATTGCAGATCAGCGGCACGAAGCGCTGGTCGATCTACGACACCCGGGTGAAATTGCCGCTCCGGGGCCAGCGCTTCGAACGCGGCACGCCTCCCGGCGACGTCAGCGTCGAGCTCGAGCTCGGCCCGGGTAGCGCCCTCTACCTTCCGCGCGGCCTGATGCATTCGGCCCGTTCGACGGACCAGGCGTCGTTGCACATCACGCTCGGGCTCACGGCCTTCACCTGGGCCGAGTTCCTGGTCGAGAGCGTCACCGCGGCGGCACTCGAGGAAGAGTCGCTGCGACGGAACCTCCCGCGCGAGTTCGCTGGTGAGGGATTTTCCGTCGCCGAACGCAAGCGACTGTTCGGCGAGAAGCTGGCTATCGTGCAGTCGCGGTTCGACCCGGAGGTCGTGTGGCGCCGCTTCACGGACGAGGTTTTGGCCGCCGATGTGCCGCTGTTCACCGACCTGTTGAGCCAGAGGCTCCGGGAAGACCGGCTGACGCCCCGCTCGCGGGTAAGACGGCGTGCCGGGCTGCTCACCGAGGCCGTGACGGAGGGCGAAACCTGTCTCCTCCGATTCTGCGGCCGGGAGCTCCGGCTGCCGCTCGCCGCGTGGCCGGCGCTGCGGTTCGCCGCGACGGCTGACGAGTTCGCCGTCGAGGACCTGCCCGACTGCCTGGATGCCGAGGGGAAGTTGACCCTGGTGTCGCGGCTGGTCAGAGAGGGAGTTCTTCAGCGTAGCTCAGTCTGACGAACCGCCCCTCTCGGTACTGCCCGCGGCGCGATCCGCACCGGAAGCGGTGCGCCTGCCGGCGGCTGCGCCAGCGTACCCCTCGTACCGCTTCCGCGGCGCCGTGCCGTCCGGTCAGCCTTCGTACACGGGACCATGCACCGTGCGATGCGAGAGGTACTTCCACTCCCCGTCCCGTTGCGCATAGACGCGGACGTACCAGAAGCTGAAGCTTCGCTGGCCGGCGGCAGGCCCGCCACTGCGGGCTCGCACCCGCCCCATGGTGATGGCGACGTCGCCGTGGATCTCGACCTGCTGCGAATCGACCTCCCGCAAGGAATAACGCCCGGCCAGCGAAGCCAGCCACGCTTCCCTCCTGTCGACCCCGAGCACGGAACCGCCGGTGGTCCAGCCATCTCCGTGCGTATAGGTGAAGTCGTCGGCGCACACCTCGTCGAGGAAAGCGACATCGGCACGGAGCACCGCCTCCTCGATCCGCTGTTCGAGCGCGAGCACATCCGCCACGGCATCCTCCTCCGCTTCGGGGAGCGCGAAGACGTACAGGGCATTGCCGCTGCCCGGGTGACGCACGTCCGGCGCAAGCGTTCGAGGCATCAGTCGCGGGCTGCCGCCGCCGAGCCCCGTCGACACGGCGACGTACTGCCTGCCGCCGGCCCGGAAGCTGATCGGAAAGCCCTGCACCGACGTCCCGAGCCGGGCGCGCCAGAGCTCCTCGCCCGTCTCCACGTCGAACGCCCGAAAACGGCGGTCGAGGTCCCCCGCGAAAGCGAGCCCTCCGGCTGTCGTAAGGACGCCGGTCAGGAACGTCGGCCGCTGCTCGATGCTCCAGACTTCCTCAAGCGTCTCGGCGTCGTAGGCCGCCAGCTTGCCCAGCCGGCCATCGGTGCCGGGCATCTCGTGGAACGGCCGGGAGCTCATCCCGACGCCTCCAGAGCCGAGCTCGAAGGCGACCTCGCGGGCCGCCAGCTCCATGCAGGACTGGGCGAGCGGCAGTACCAGCAGCCCCGCCCCCGGGTGGTAGCCCATCGGGTGCCAGTTCTTGCCTCCCGCAGTGCTCGGACACGCCGGCACGAGCTGCTCGAACCGCGCGTCGGCGATGTCCTGGCGGTAGGTGACGGCGCCGGTCTCGGGATCGATCCGATCGAACACGT
>CATQHX010000069.1 GCA_958296065.1 Vicinamibacterales bacterium
GGGGGACTCTGCAGCAGCTCGACGCCAAAGCTGGCGGTCCGCGATTGCCCACATGGGCGAAGAGACACGACCGGACCCGTTTCTGGATCGCTTCTCAAGAATCCGAACGACGCCGTCGAACTCCTGCAGTCCCGAACCGTTTGCAGCCATCGGCCGCGGAGCGAACGCCTTCACGAGCGTCAGGAACTCCCGCGTGTTGAGCGCATCCGAACAGACGAACGCCGCGTTCCGGCACGCGCCTACGGTTGCCGCCACGCCTCGCACGTGATCGTCGTGCCAATGCGTCGCCACGACGAGCTTCACCGCCTGAGCCGGGTCGACCCCAATTCGAGATAGATAGTTGACCGCAACCGCCTCGCGCGTCCTGATGTCGATGCAGGAATCGACGATGATCCAATCGCCGTCACCGGCATGGACGAGAATGCACTCGCCGTAACCGGGACCGAAAACAGAAACCTCCACTTCACCGCTTTGCGGCGGCGTCCGTGGACTCACTCCCCCACCCCAGGATCCTGCAGGTCTCTTCGGCTTCGCGCCGAGCATCGTCCAGCTCGCGTTTCGTCCAGGTCGGCAAACGGCGGAATCGAACGAGCGAACGTCGCATCCGCTGTCCCGTCCTGTCGGTATAGTAGCCAATGCTCCAGTAGAAAACTGCGCCGGGCTCCACTAGCCCGCGGTCCTCGTCGGATACTTCCGAAAGGTAGACCTCGGCTTCTTCGTCCGGCGCCCGCTGGTCGAGATCGGCCAAGCGCGCACGAAACACGTCGCTCTCGACCCCGAGCACAACGCCTTCCCACCGCTCCGACGAACTCGAAACCCCTCTGCGCCCGCTACTCACCGGAAGCCGGGGCAGCAATGCCTCCCGTGCTTGAGTCTCTTGTCCCGTGGTCCAGAGCGATTCTCGCGCAGGGGCTCCAACATCGATCCGGCTGCTCCACAAATCGCTTGCCTGTGACGTTGCGCCCAGCATTGGCTCGAACCTCAATGGCAGATGGAACATCCGAGCCACGACGTCATCAAGCACTTCCAGTTGAGCGACCCGCGTCTGGATTGGCTCCTGGCTGCCGCGCTCGTACCGCGGAACAAGGCTCTCAGAAATCTCCATACCTCACCAACTGCTCCATCATGCTGAGCGAGCGTTCCCGCGACGACTCCCAGTTCTCTCGCAGTATTTCCATGACCGCACGTGCGCCCGGCCCGGTCGCGCTCGGCTTGGCGGCATCGTAGTGATCGTTCACGTTCAGGAAAATGCCATTCTCGATCCTCCGCGACGGCTGCACCTGGACCTGAACGTATCCACCGTGATGATCGGGGCGAGCAGCACGCATGGTCAGGTTCCGCAGCTCTCCCTGATCCAGGAGCTCCTGCCACGCTCTCTCGGGAGCGAGGACGCGGTTAAACCGCTGGCACGCCTCAGCCGATGCCATGCGCCAGTGGGCCTCCATGTTGATGCCCACGGATCTCAACGGCGTATGGCCGAGCAGGCCAAACGTTGCGAGCACAAGGTCCCTGGAGGCTTCGAAGAAGGCGTCCTGTACGGTCTCGACAACAAGGCGGTCGCAGGTCACTTGCAGTACCACCCAGTCCAGTCTGAACCTCGTTACCTCGGAGTGTACGATCTCGACCTCGGCTTCGTCGGCTTCCGTCGGACGGATCAGTTCGTGCCCACCGAACCATGCCGGCTGGAAGATCTTCGGATTGAAGTCTCCCAGCAAGACAATGCTCATCCCCCGAATCTCTGCATCGAGCTTCATCGCTCTCTGCCTGGACCCCGCCTGCCGAACTGCCGTTCTACGTCTTCGCCGGCACGTAGATTTCCCGCCGCTCGCGGAACTCGGCCGACTTCTGGTCCAGGCCGACCTTCACCGCCTGCTCCTCGCCGACGCCCCGCTCGGCCGCGTAGTCGCGGATCTGCTGGGTGATCTCCATGCTGCAGAACTTCGGTCCGCACATCGAGCAGAAGTGCGCCACCTTGGCTCCGTCGGCCGGCAGCGTCTCGTCGTGGTAGGCCCGCGCCGTCACCGGGTCGAGCGCGAGGTTGAACTGGTCCTCCCAGCGGAACTCGAAGCGCGCCTTCGACAGCGCGTCGTCCCACACCTGCGCGCGGGGATGCCCCTTGGCGAGGTCCGCGGCGTGGGCGGCTATCTTGTAGGCGATGACCCCGGCCTTGACGTCGTCGCGGTTCGGGAGCCCGAGGTGCTCCTTGGGCGTGACGTAGCAGAGCATCGCCGTGCCGTACCACCCGATCATCGCGGCGCCGATCGCCGAGGTCAGGTGGTCGTAACCCGGGGCGATGTCGGTCGTCAGCGGCCCGAGCGTGTAGAAGGGCGCCTCCTCGCACCACTCGAGCTGCTTCTCCATGTTCTCGCGAATCAGGTGCATGGGGACGTGTCCCGGCCCCTCGTTCATGACCTGCACGTCGTGCTCCCAGGCGATGCGGGTCAGCTCGCCCTGGGTCCGCAGCTCGGCGAACTGCGCCTCGTCGTTGGCATCGGCGATGGAGCCGGGCCGGAGACCGTCGCCGAGGGAGAACGACACGTCGTAGGCCTGCATGATCTCGCAGATCTCGCGGAAGTGGGTGTAGGCGAAGTTCTCCTGGTGATGGGCCAGGCACCACTTCGCGTGGATCGAGCCGCCCCGCGACACGATCCCGGTCATCCGGCCGGCGGTCAACGGGACGTAGCGCAGGAGCACGCCGGCGTGCACCGTGAAGTAGTCGACACCCTGCTCGGCCTGCTCGACGAGGGTGTCGCGATAGATCTCCCAGGTCAGCTCTTCCGGCCGGCCGTCGACCTTCTCGAGCGCCTGGTAGATGGGCACGGTGCCGACCGGCACCGGCGCGTTGCGGACGATCCACTCGCGCGTCTCGTGGATGTCGTCGCCGGTCGACAGATCCATGATGGTGTCGGCGCCCCAGAGCGTCGCCCAGCGCAGCTTCTCGACCTCTTCGTCAATCGACGAAGTTACGGCGGAGTTCCCGATGTTGGCGTTGATCTTCACCAGGAAGTTGCGGCCGATCGCCATCGGCTCGAGCTCGGGGTGGTTGACGTTGGCCGGGATGATGGCCCGGCCGCGGGCCACCTCGGCGCGGACGAAGTCCGGCTCGAAGCCCTCGCGCAGGGCGACGAACTCCATTTCCGCCGTCACCTCGCCCTTGCGGGCGTAGTGCATCTGCGTCACGGCTCCGCGGCCGCGCACGACCGGGCGGTGCAGCGAGGCGGGTATCTGCTCGGATCCGTGCGCGCGGCCCGCCGGGACGACCTCCTCCACACCCCCCCGCGCGGCGATCCAGTCGCGGCGCAGCGGCTCGAGGCCGGCGCGAGCGTCCGTCTCGTGCGGACCGCTCGTGTCGTACACCTGCAGCGGGGCCTCGCCGTCGGACAACGTGATCTCGCGCACCGGGGCACGGACGCGCTCGCCCGCGACGTACACCTTGCGCGAATTCGGAAAAGCCTCGGTGAAATCGGATTCCACGGAAGGCATGGAAGCGGCGGGGCTCGCCATGAGTCGCTCCTTGGTTGAAGTGCGAACGAATATAGCACGCGGCTCCGGAGCGCCATGCGCGGCGACCGACGGACTGCCCGGCAGTCTGCGCCGTTGAACGGTGCAGATTGCCGGGCAGGATGGGTTGGGCGGTGAGCGGATACCGCGGCGCGACATCGAGGTCGCGTTCGGCGACGATTCTCGAGCTTACATCTTTCTCAGCACGACGCACTTCAGATACGAGGTCTCGGGCACGGTCGCCAGCACCGGATGGTCGCGGCTCTGCAACCGCTTCTCCACGACGCGGACGTCCGCGCGGGCGTCGCCGGCGGCCGCCGCGAGCATGCGGCCGAACGCCGGCTCGTCGACATGGTACGAGCAGCTCGACGTGATGAGCGTGCCCCCCGGCGCGAGGATCTTGAGTGCGCGCAGGTTGATCTCCTTGTAGCCGGCGAGCGCCCGCTCGACGGCTCCCCGGTTCTTCGCGAACGCCGGCGGATCGAGCACGATCGTATCGAACCGCTCACCGGCCCGGTCACAATCGCGCAGGACATCGAAGACGTTCGCCGCGCGGGGCCGCACGTTGGCGGCGCCGTTCGTTTCCGCGTTCCGCGCGACGGCCGCCGCCGTGCTCTCCGACACGTCGACCGCCACCACCTCGTCGCAGGCCGACGCCAACTGCAGCGCGAACGCGCCGGTGTAGCTGAAGCCGTCGAAGGCCCTCCCGCCGGCGTGGGCCGCCGCCGCGACGCGGTTCTCGCGCTGATCCAGAAACAGGCCGGTCTTCTGTCCCCGCCACGGATCGACGGCGAGACGCACGGCGCCCTCACGCACCTCGACCTCCTGCGGCACGCTGCCGTGGCGCAACTCGACGGTGCGGTCGAGTCCTTCGAGCGCGCGGACCTGCGGGTCGTTGCGGGCCAGAATCCCGACCGGCTGCAGGAGGTCGGCGAGCAGCTCGCCGATCAGCGGCAGAAGCCGATCGGTCGCCTGTGACAGCGCCTGCACCACCAGCACGTCTCCGTAGCGGTCGACCACCAGTGCCGGCAGGCGATCACCCTCGCCGTGGACCAGCCGGTACGCCGTGGCGTCGATGTCCAGCGACTCGCGGTAGCGGATGGCCGCTTCGAGCCGGGCGCGCCAGAAGGCATCATCCGGACGGACGTCACGCCGGGTCAGCATCCTCAGGGCAATCACCGAGCGACTGCTGTACAGCCCGTACCCGAGCGTGCGCCGGTCGGTGCCGGTAACGCGCACGACGTCGCCCGGGCCGGCGGCCACGCGACGCAAGTCCGAGCGGTAGATCCAGGGATGTCCGGTCTTCAGGCGACGCTCGCCACGCGTCGTCACCGCCACTGCAGGTTCTTTCGAGGTCGGTCGCACGGCGGCAGGATCTTATCCGTTCGGCGCCGGCCGCACGCGGCTCGCGCGGCAGCCGGCGTCAGGAACCGCCCTCGCCGCGGCGTCACGGGGCTCCCGGAGGTCGTCATAGTACAATTGCGGCGTGAGGATTGCGCTTGGCGCCGACCATCACGGCGTCGCCGTAAAGGCGCGCATCCGGCGTGCGCTGGACGAAGCGCGTAGCGGCTCACCCGCGCCGGCCCACACCTACGTCGACTTCGGCGCCCACTCCGAAGAGTCGGTCGACTACCCCGACTTCGCGCAATCGGTAGCCGAAGGCGTCGGGTCCGGCGCGTTCGACCGCGGCGTGCTCATCTGCGGCAGCGGTGTCGGGATGTCGATCGCGGCGAACAAGGTCCCCGGCGTGCGTGCCGCGCTCGTGCACGATCCGGAGGGCGCGCGACTGTCGCGCGAGCACAACAACGCCAACATCCTCGCTCTCGCCGGCCGATCGCTGGCACCCGCCGCGGCGCCGGCCATCGTCGACGCCTTCCTGGACACGCAGTTCGCCGGGGGTCGGCACGAACGGCGCGTCGGCAAGATTGCGGAGCTGGAGCGCTGCCTGGAAGGGGCCACGTGACGCAGACCCTCGACGCCGGCCGCGCCGCCACGACCGACAGCCTCGCGGAACGCCTGCAGCCGCTCGCCGCCGCCGACCCCGAGATCGCGGCGGCCATTCGCGACGAGACAGCCCGCCAGAACGAAGGGCTCGAGCTCATCGCCTCGGAGAACTTCGCGAGCGCCGCGGTGATCGAGGCCATGGGCTCGCCACTGACCAACAAGTACGCGGAGGGCTATCCCGGCCGGCGGTACTACGGCGGGTGCGAGCACGTCGACGTCGCCGAGTCGCTCGCCATCGAACGCGCCAAGGCGTTGTTCGGGGCGGAGCACGCGAACGTGCAGCCGCATTCGGGCGCGCAGGCGAACATGGCGGCGTATTTCGCGCTGCTCGAGCCCGGCCAGAAGGTGCTCGGCATGGATCTGGCGCACGGCGGGCACCTGACCCACGGTCACCCGCTGAACTTCTCCGGGCAGCTCTACGAGATCGTCCCCTACGGCGTCCGCCGCGAAGACGAGCGTATCGACTACGAGTCGCTCGAGCGGCTCGCGCACGAGCATCGGCCCGCGCTGATCATGGTCGGCGCCAGCGCCTATCCGCGCGTGATCGACTTCGCGCGCATCGCCGGCGCGGCGGCCGACGTCGGCGCCGCGGTGGTCACCGACATGGCGCACATCGCCGGTCTTGTCGCGGCCGGTCTTCACCCGAGCCCGGTGCCGCATTCGGATATCGTCACGACGACCACGCACAAGACGCTGAGAGGCCCCCGCGGCGGGCTGATCCTCTGCCGGGAGTCGCACCGGAAGGCGATCAACCGCTCGCTCTTCCCCGGCGTTCAGGGCGGTCCGTTGATGCACGTCATCGCCGCCAAGGCGGTCTGCTTCAAGGAAGCGGCGGCTCCCGGCTTCGCGGACTACCAGCGCGGGGTCGTCCGGAATGCGAGCCGCCTCGCCGGCGCGCTCGCCGATCAGGGCTTCCGCATCGTGAGCGGTGGTACCGACAACCACCTGCTGCTGGTGGACGTGTTCTCCCGCGGACTTACCGGCACGGTCTGCGAGACGGCGCTGGAGCGGGCCGGCATCACGGTGAACAAGAACGCCATCCCCTTCGACCGGCAGCCGCCGATGGTAGCCAGCGGCATACGACTCGGGACGCCCGCCCTCACCACGCGGGGCATGGCGGAGGCGGAGATGGACGTCGTGGCAGAGCTGATCGGCCGCGTATTGACCGCGCCCGACGACGACGGCGTCGCAGCCATGGTTCGAGGCGAGGTGGAAGCGCTGTGCCGGAAGTTCCCGCTGTACCCGACACCTCCCCGCCGCGACCTGACGTAGATTCGGGACTCGACGCGCGGGTCGCCGCGGCGTTCGCCGACGGCGGTGCGCTCGCACGCACGATGGGGGCGTTCGAGCCGCGGCCGGGCCAGCGGCGGATGGCGGCGGACGCGGCACGCGTGCTCGAGTCCGGCGGGGTGCTGCTGGCCGAGGCCGGCACCGGAACCGGCAAGACGCTGGCCTACCTCGTACCCGCCATCCTGAGCGGCCGGCGCGTCCTCATCTCGACCGGCACCAAGAACCTGCAGGATCAGATCTTCTACAAGGACCTTCCGGACCTGCAGCAGGCACTCGGCGTCGACTTCCGCGCCACGTACATGAAGGGGCGCGGCAACTATCTCTGCCTGCACCGCTTCGCGACGGCGCACGCCGAGGCGGCGGCCTCGCTCCTGCCCGCGGCCGACCGCGGCGTCCTCGATCAGCTTGCGGAGTGGGCGGCTCAGACGGACACCGGCGATCGAGCCGAGATCGAGGATCTGCCCGACAACCTGGACGTGTGGAACGATGTTGCGGCCACGTCGGAGAACTGCATCGGCACCGAGTGCCCCGTCTTCCAGGAGTGCTTCGTCACGAAGATGCGCCAGCGCGCGGCCGAGTCGGACGTCGTGATCGTCAACCATCACCTGTTGTGCGCGGACGCCGCCGTGCGGCAGAGCGCCTACGGGGAGGTCATCCCGGCGTGCGACACGGCGGTAATCGACGAAGCGCATCAACTCGAGGACGTGGCGACGCAGTACTTCGGCATCGCGGTGAGCAACCATCGGCTCGACGAGCTGTACCGCGACGGTCGGAGAACGGTCGCGGGCGACGCTCCGCCGGCGCTCGAGCTCGAGGAGGCGTCGGTCCGGGAGCTGTTCGACCTGCTCGACCGCGTGCGCGGCGACGCCTACCTCTTCTTCGGCGCGCTGGCTCCGGCCGCCGCCGGGGAGCGCACCCGGGTAACCGCCGACATGCTCTCCGCGGTCGCGGAACCGGCACGCCGGCTGGGACGCAGCCTCGGCGATCTCTGCGCCGCGATGTCACGGCTGGCGGGACCATCCGGAAGCACCGACCTGGCGGCGCTCGGACGGCGCGCGGACGAGATCCGCAAGGAGCTCGCGTTCCTGATGGACGGCGTCGACGCCACCTACGTCTACTTCCTGGAACGGCGTGGTCGCGGACTGTTCCTGCGCGCCGCGCCGATCGACGTGTCGAGCATCATCCGCGAGCTGCTGATCGGACGGATGGAGAGCACGATACTGACATCCGCCACGTTGACGGTGGACGCGTCGTTCGCCTACCTGCGGGGGCGTCTGGGAATCGGCGAGGCCGCCGAGCTGCGGCTGCCTTCGGAGTTCGACTATCGCGAGCAGGCCGTGCTCTACCTGCCGCGCGAGATGCCGCAGCCTCGCCATCCGGGATTCGCCGCCGCGGTGGCCCGAGAGGTCGAGGCGCTTCTGCGCATCACCGAGGGCCGCGCTTTCGTGCTCTTCACGAGCTACGCGAACCTGCGGGACGTGCACTCCTCTCTCGAGCGGGTGCTTCCGTATCCGCTGCTGGTGCAGGGCAGCTCCCCGCGCAGCGTCCTGCTGCGCGAGTTTCGCACCACGCCGAACGCGGTGCTGCTGGCCACCTCCAGCTTCTGGCAGGGAGTGGACGTCGCCGGCGACGCCTTGAGCTGCGTGGTGATCGACAAGCTCCCGTTCGCCTCCCCGGGCGACCCCCTGACCGCGGCCCGCATGGAGCAGATCGAAGCGGAAGGCGGGAACCCGTTCTCCGACTACCAGGTGCCGCTGGCCATTCTCACGCTGCTGCAGGGGCTCGGACGGCTGCTCAGGCACCGCACCGATCGCGGCGTCCTGGCGTTGCTCGATCCCCGGCTGCGGACGAGGGGATACGGGCGCCGCTTCCTCGATTCCCTGCCACCCGCGCCGGTGACGCACGACCTCGCGTCGGTCGCCCGCTTCTTCGATTCCGCGAGCGGAGCCGGCGCCGAGCACTCACTGCGTTGAGTTCTGCGCCGCAGGGCTCACGCCGTTGCGTTCCACGGCGCAGACTCCTATACACTGAACAACATGCCGTCGCGCGTCGGCCGCCGTCCGCGCCTCCTCCATCGTGTCCGGTGCGTGCTGTCGGTGACGTGTCTGGCCGTCGCGGGCCTCGTGCTCGCGCCCGGGGCCGGCGCCGGGCAACCCGCCGGCACGCTGCGCGGCGCGGTACTGGACGAGGAAAGCCGGACCGCCGTGGCCGGCGCGCTCATCGTCCTGCTGCCCCTGGACGACGACCGCGCTTCCACCGAGTTCGAGACCGGCTCGGACGGACGCTTCGCGCGCTCCGAGGTTGCCCCGGGACTGTACGCCGTCACGGCGGCGCTCGGCGGTCAGAGGAGCGAAGTCTACCGCGTGCGGATTCGAGACCGGCAAACGGCCGAGGTCCGGTTCGTCCTGGGACCGGGCCGGGGAGTCACTCCCTGGATCATCGCCAACCGCGCGCGCGACCGCCTGGACGAGCTGTTCGCGGCCGGCGTCGAGGCGAACCGCGCGGGCGCGTACGGCGCTGCCGTGACCTACTTCGTTCTCGCCGCAGGACTCGATCCGAACTGTCTGGAATGTCACTACAACGCCGGCGTCGCGTACACGGCGCTGGCGCACTGGTCCGACGCGGAACGCGCGTTCGGGGACGCTCTCGCGGTGCGGCCGGACTATACCGCCGCCTACTTCGGGCTGGCCAACGTGCTCACCCGTGCCGGGCGCCCCGAGGAGGCGGCCGCTGCCCGCGACGAGGCGACGCGCCTCACCCTGGCGGCGCTGGAAGAGGGACGCCGGGAGGCAGCCGCCTCCGTGGATCGCGGAGTTCTCCTCCTCGACGCCGGCAACGCGGGAGAAGCGCGGCAGCGTTTCGAGGAGGCGGCCGACCAGAGCCCGGGCTACGCGCCGGCGTACTACTGGCTCGGGGTGGCGCTGACCGAGGTCGGTCAGCCCGGACCCGCGCTGACTGCGCTCCGGCACGCCGTCAGCCTGGATCGAAACGGCGAGCACGTGGCCGATGCGCGGTCGCGCATCGCCGAGCTGGAGCGCTGAGCGCTGAGCACACCGCCCTCCCCGGAAGCGACCGCCGCGAACCTCCGGCGCGTCCACGAGCGCCTGGAACGGGCCGCGACCGCAGCGGGCCGCGATCCGACCTCGATCCGGCTCGTCGCCGTCTCGAAGACGTTCCCGCTGGCCGCCGTCGAGGCGGCGGCGAATGCCGGCCACGCCGACTTCGGCGAGAACCGCGTCCAGGAAGCCCTCGACAAGATCGATGGGGCGGGCGGGTTGGCTGTCCGCTGGCACCTGATTGGCCATCTCCAGTCGAACAAGGCGCGCAGGGCCGCGACCGCCTTCGACTGGATCCACTCCGTCGACAGCGCAAGGCTGCTGCGTCGACTCGACCAGGCCGCGAGCGACGCGGGGACCGCCCCCAACCTGCTCATCCAGGTCGACCTGGCGGGGGAGGCGACCAAGCACGGCGCCCGGTTCGACGCACTCCGCGCGCTGTTCGAAGCCGCGCGGACGTGCAGCGCCGCCCGCGTGCGGGGCCTGATGCTGATGCCGCCCTGGTCGGAGGATCCGGAGGCGGCCAGGCCATGGTTCCGCCGGCTGCGGGACGTGCGCGACAGGCTGCTGGACGCGGGAGTCGAGCCCGCGGCGCTCGCCGATCTGTCCATGGGCATGAGCCACGACTTCGAGGTGGCGATTGAGGAGGGCGCGACGATCGTGCGTGTCGGCACCGCGATCTTCGGACGCCGCACTCCCCCGCCGGCCGCTGCCGAAGGCTGAGCGACCGCAGGAACGGTCGCCCCGCGGCTCCGCCCGCCGCCCGGCCGAGCCTCCCCGGAAGCCTCACCGCTTGTGCGGCGGCGTTCGTCCGGCCGTTTTCGTCAGCGGACCTGCCGCAGCATCCGGTCCCAGCGCGTGCGGGTGAAGAAGTGCGTGGCCATCGATCCGACGCGCCGCAGCGCGGGGCCGATGCCCGGCTCGGGCAGAACCACCGGGCTTCCCGAATCGTACGACCAGTAGAGCACCACCGCCCTGCCCTTGATGTGGTCGTGCGGCATGAACCCCCAGACGCGGCTGTCCTCGGAGTTGCCCCGGTTGTCGCCCATCATGAAGTAGTGCCCGGCGGGAATCGCCACCGGTCCGTGGTTGTCGCGCCGCGGGATCACCGCCGCACCGGCCGCCGATGCCGTGCCCGGCTGCCGCAGCCAGGGCTCGTCGAGCGGCTCGCCGTCGATGTAGACCTCGCCCGCGCGCACTTCGAGCGTCTCTCCCGGCAACCCGATGGTGCGCTTGATGTAGTCCCGCTCCGGGTCCCGCGGGAACTTGAACACGATGATGTCGCCGCGCGAGACCGTCCCCTGCGGCAGGAGGAACCGCTCGACGCCGGAGGCGCTCGGCGCGAAGACGAACTTGTTGACGAGCAGGTAGTCGCCGACCAGCAGGTTGTGCTCCATCGAGCCGGTCGGGATGGTGAAGGCCTCGACGACCCAGGTGCGCACGAACAGGGCCAGGATCACGGCGATGACAATCGACTCGAAGTACTCGCGGGCCGTCGACTTGCGATACGGCGGGGGTTCCGGCGCCGGGGTTCCCGCCCGCGCCCGTGCATCGCTCGGCGGCCTGCTCCGGGCCCTCGTCCTACTCATCGTCGACCTTGAGCACCGCCAGGAAAGCCTCCTGGGGAATCTCGACGCTGCCTACCCGTTTCATCCGCCGCTTTCCTTCCTTCTGCCGCTCGAGCAGCTTGCGCTTGCGGCTGATGTCGCCGCCGTAGCACTTGGCGAGGACGTTCTTGCGGAGCGCCTTGACGCTCTCGCGGGCGATGACGCGGGTCCCGATCGCCGCCTGGATGGCCACCTCGAACATCTGCCGCGGGATGAGCTTCCGCATCCTGGCGACGAGCGCCCGGCCGCGCGCGTAGGCCATCTCCTTGTGGACGATGATGGACAACGCGTCGACCGGCTCGCCGTTGACCAGCAGGTCGAGCTTGACCAGCGGCGAGTCCCAGTACCCGGTCACATGATAATCGAGCGAGGCGTAGCCCCGCGACAACGTCTTCAGTCGATCGTAGAAGTCGAGCACCACCTCGTTGAACGGCAGCTCGTAGGAGATCATCACGCGGTGGGCCGCGTGGTACTCCAGCGCCTTCTGCACGCCCCGCTTCTCCTGGCAGAGTTTCAGGATTCCCCCGACCTGATCCGCCGGGGTCAGGATCATCGCGGTGATTACGGGTTCCTCGACCTTCGCGATGCGGCCCGCGTCGGGCAGCTTGGCCGGGCTGTCGATCTCGAACGCTTCGCCGTCCGTCGTGGTCACCCGGTAGAGGACGCCCGGCGCGGTGGTGACGAGGTCCATGTCGAACTCGCGCTCGAGCCGCTCCTGCACGATCTCCATATGGAGGAGCCCGAGGAATCCGCAACGGAACCCGAAACCGAGCGCGGCGGAGGTCTCCGGCTCGAAGAAGAATGCCGCGTCGTTGAGCCGCAGCTTTTCGAGCGCTTCGCGCAGATCCGCGTACTGATGGCTCTCGACCGGATAGAGCCCGGCGAACACCATCGGCTTCGTTTCCTGGAATCCGGGCAGCGGCCGCGCCGCGGGACGCGCCGCCTCGGTCACGGTGTCGCCGATACGCGCGTCGGCGACGTTCTTCACGTTGGCGATCAGGAAGCCCACCTCGCCGACACCAAGCCGATCCACGACCTGCGGCTTGGGTGCGAAGACCCCCACCTGCTCCACTTCGTACTCCTGCCGCGCCACCATCAGCCGCACCTTCATCCGCGGCCTGACCGCGCCGTCGACGACACGGATCAAGACGACCACGCCGCGGTAGGCGTCGTACCACGAGTCGAAGATGAGCGCCTTGAGCGGGGCTGCCGGATCCCCCGCCGGCGGCGGCATGCGCGCGACGATCGCCTCGAGGATCTCGCGCGTGCCGCTCCCCTCCTTGGCGCTGGCGAGCAGGGCATGCGACGGGTCGAGTCCGACGAGGTCCTCGATCTGTACCGCCGTTTCCTCCGGCTGGGCGCCGGGCAGGTCGACCTTGTTGATGATCGGGACGATCTCCAGGTCGTTGTCGACCGCCAGATAGGCATTGGCGACCGTCTGCGCCTCGACGCCCTGCGAAGCGTCCACCAGCAACAGCGCGCCCTCGCAGGCGGCCAGCGAGCGGGTCACCTCGTAGGAAAAATCGACGTGGCCGGGAGTGTCGATGAGATTCAGGACATAGGACTCGCCGTCGTCCGCCGTATAGGACAGGCGGACCGCGTGGGCCTTGATGGTGATCCCGCGCTCCCGCTCCAGGTCCATCGAATCGAGAACCTGGGCCTCCATTTCGCGCGGCCGCAACGCGCCCGTAATCTCCAGGAAGCGATCCGCAAGGGTCGACTTCCCGTGATCGATATGCGCGATGATGGAGAAATTTCGGATCTGGCGGTGATGCATCGAACCGCGCGCGGACGCTGTCTCAATTATAGGGGAGCCGCTGTCTACCCCGATCCGCGGCGGATTCCTCTCTGAGCGGGTCAACGCCGGTCGAGCGGCGCGAACGGTTGCGGATACTCGGGCCCGACATACTCGGCGCGAGGGCGGATGAGCCGGTTGTTCGCGTACTGCTCGAGCACGTGAGCCGTCCAGCCGGCGATGCGGCTCACGGCGAAGACCGGCGTGAACAACTCTATCGGAATACCGAGCATGTAGTAGGTGGATGCCGAGTAGAAGTCGACGTTGGCGTCGATTTTCGTCTCCGCCTTCATCACCGCCTCGATTCGCCGCGACATCTCGTACCAGCGGGTACTGCCCGAACGTTCCCCGATCTCCTGCGACATGCGCCGCAGGTGCGTGGCCCGCGGGTCCTCGGTCCGGTACACGCGATGGCCGAAGCCGGGCACCTTCGTCTTGCGGGCCAGCATGTCCCGTATGGTCCGTTCGACGCGGGCGTCATCGGCATCCGCGCCGATCTCCAGCAGCATCCGCATGACCTCGGCGTTGGCGCCGCCGTGCAGAGGCCCCTTGAGCGCGCCGATGCCCGCTACCGCGGCCGAGTGCAGGTCGCTGAGCGTGGCGGCGGTGACTCGCGCGGCGAACGTCGAAGCGTTCAGCTCGTGATCCGCGTGCAGGATGAGCGCGACGTCCAGCGCACGCGCCTCCAGCTCGGACGGACGCCGGCCGGTCAGCAGCAGGAGGAAGTTCGCCGCGTGACCGAGGGCCGGATCCGGCTCGATGACCCCGCCGCCGGCGTTCAGCCTGCCCCACGCGGCCACGACGCTGCCGACCTGCGCGGTCAGCCGGACGGCCGTGCGGTAGGCAGCGGCCGGTGAGCGGTCGCCCACGTCCGGATCCGAGTGGGCGAGGGACGACACCAGCGTACGCAGGGCGTCCATCGCGTTGCCGGGAGGCAGGCTGCGCATCAGCCTCGACACCGCCTCGGGGAGCCGGCGCGCCGCGGCGAGATCCGACTGCAGATCGCCAAGCTCCGCGCGCGACGGGAGGCGCCGATGCCAGAGGAGGTGGCAGACCTCTTCGAAGCTGGCGTCGCGCGCCAGATCGTGAATGTCGTAACCCGCGTACGCCAGCACGCCCTGGCCGCCGTCTATGTGACAGATCGCCGAGGAGGTGGCGACCACTCCTTCCAGGCCCGCCTTCGGGGCCGCGTCCGGCGACGTCACGGCGCACCTCCATCGGCCAGGCCACCCCCGGCCACCCCGGCGCCGCCGGTAGCCGACCGCGACGCGAACCCCGTGTAGAAGAACCCGATCTGGAAGAGCGCGAGGAACGGTACGGCGCCGTACACTCCCACCGCGATCGCGTACGCGACAGCGAGCGTGAAGTAGGTTCCGAAGGCGATCTCGACCAGCGGCTGCAACCGCGATCCGAATCGCCGGTCACCGGCGACGACACGGTCTTCCCGCGAACGCACGCCGTACTTCGGAGTGCGCCTGAACTCTCCGGTGGGTCCCGACAGCGCCTCGAACACCGCCACCGCGTTGTTGACGGATAGCCCGAGACCGAGGGCGACCATGGCCGGCAGGTCCCTGAGACGCACCCACCACGAGCCGCCGATCTCCCGCTGGCTCACGGCGTGGAAGGTGACGACCGACACGGCCGCGAGTCCGAACACCGCCGCGTCGACCAGCAGCAGCCGCTGCGCCCCGCCGGACGCGGTCCGCGCCACCAGGGCCGGCAGGATCAGCACGCACAGGGCCAGGACGAGCAGGTAGTTGAAGTTGGCGGTCAGGTGCAGAAACGCCTCCGCCTTGACGCGCAACGGCACGTCGGCCCGCAGCACCGCCGGCAGCACCTTCCGGCACGTCTGAATCGAACCCTTGGCCCAGCGGTGCTGCTGCAACTTGAACGCGCTCATCTCGACCGGCAACTCGGCCGGCGCCACCACGTCCGGCAGGAAGACGAAGCGCCAGCCGGCGAGCTGAGCCCGGTAGCTGAGATCCAGATCTTCGGTGAGCGTGTCGTGCTGCCACCCGCCGGCCGACTCGATCGCGGCGCGCCGCCAGATACCGGCGGCGCCGTTGAAGTTGAAGAAGCAGCCGCCGCGATGCCGGCCGCCGTGCTCCAGCACGAAGTGGCCGTCGAGCAGAAGCGCCTGCAGCCGGGTGAGCAACGAGTAGCGCCGGTTGACGTGCCCCCAACGCGCCTGGACCATACCGACCCCCGGATCCTCGAACACGCCGACGGCGCGCTCGAGGAAGTCCGGCGGCGGCACGAAGTCGGCATCGAAGACCGCAATCAGCTCGCCGCTGGCGAGGCGCAAGCCGTCGGCGAGCGCCCCCGCCTTGAAGCCGGTCCGAACCTCCCGGTGGCGGTAGCGGATCGAGAGTCCCCGCTCGCGCCAGCGCTCCACGGCCCGGCGCGCCAGGCGGCTCGTCCCGTCCGTCGAGTCGTCGAGCAACTGCACTTCGAACCGGTCGCGAGGGTAGCGCAGTTGCGCCACTGCCTCGATCAGCCGCTCGACGACGTACGCCTCGTTGAAGACGGGAAGCTGCACCGTGAGGCGCGGCGGCTCCGCCCCCATCCGATCCCGGGCCGCCGGTCGACGGCCGGGCCCTCGGCCGTTTGTGTAAAGATACAGCAGGTACCCCCGGTGAGCACCGTAGACGCTGAGGCCGGCAAGCACCACGAAATACAGCCCGACCACCAGGACGTCCGGCGACGACATTGGCCGCGACGGTACAATCCCGTCGGCGCCAAGTCAACGAGACCGCCTTCGCGGCCGCGCCGCCCGCGGACATGACCTCCGAACACGTGCGCGAGACACTGTCCGCCCTCGAGGGCGGCGCGCTCAGCCTGCAAGAGGCCGAGACGCGGGTGCTCGACCTGCTGCGGCGCGCACCGTTCGAGGACCTCGGCTTCGCACGCGTCGATCATCACCGGAGCATCCGCCAGGGTTGCCCGGAGGTCGTTTTCGGGGCGGGCAAGACGCCCGCGCAGACCGCGGCCATCGCCGAGCGGATCGTCGCCAACGGCGACACCCTCATCGTCACGCGGACCGGGCCCGACGCCTTCGACGCCGTCCGCGAGCTCGTTCCCGACGCGGAGTTCCATGCCGCCGCCCGCATCATCACGCGCACGACCGGCAAGGAGCCAACCGGCCGGGGCACCGTTCTCATCGTGGCGGCGGGCACCTCGGACCTTCCCGTGGCCGAGGAAGCCCGGGTCGCCGCCGAGGCTCTCGGCAACCGCGTCGACACGGTGTACGACGCGGGCGTCGCGGGGCTGCACCGGTTGCTGGCGGAGCACGAGCGCCTCGCCGCGGCGCGCGTCGTGATAGCCGTCGCCGGCATGGAAGGCGCCTTGCCGAGCGTGGTACGCGGCCTGGTCGGCGCACCGGTGATCGCCGTGCCGACCAGCATCGGTTACGGGGCGAGCTTCGGCGGACTGACCGCGTTGCTCGGCATGTTGAACGGTTGCACGACCGGTGTCGCCGTCGTCAACATCGACAACGGACTCGGAGCGGCTACCATGGCGAGCCTGATCAACCACCTGACGTAGAAGTCTCCGGCACAGACCACGATGCACGAGGGAACTCTCCAGGCACTCGAATTCGATCGTGTGGTGGCCGCGGTTCGCAGCCTGGCCCTCACGCCGCTGGGGGCCGCGGCGATTGACCGCCTCGCCCCGAAGACGGATGCCGCCGAGGTGGCGGACCGTCTCTCGACCACCAGCGAGGCGGTCGCCTACCGCGAGGCCAACGCCCCGTTCGGCCTCGACGCCCCTCCCGACCTGGGACGGACGGTCGCCGAGCTCGCCGTGGAGGGACGTGTCGTCGAGCCGCTCCAACTCATCGGTCTGGCCCGCTTCCTGGCGTCCATGGACGGCGTCCGCACCGCGTTCGAGAAGGCCGCGGGGGGGCCCTATCCGGCGCTGGAAGCCGTGCTCGACGGGGCACACTCCTTCGAGCAGGAGGTCAGCGCCATTCGCGGCGCCATCGACCCCGAAGGCGAAGTACTCGACGACGCCAGCCCCAAGCTGCGCACGTTGCGCGATCGCCTGCGGCGCCAGCGCAACCGCCTGCGCGGCACTCTCGAGTCGTACCTGCGCGGGAGGGACACGGCGAAGTACCTGCAGGAGCAGGTGGTTACCGAACGGTCGGGCCGGTTCGTCCTGGTCGTCCGGTCCGAACACCGCGCCGCCATCCCCGGTATCGTGCACGGCAGTTCAGGAAGCGGAGCGAGCCTGTTCCTCGAACCGCTGAGCACGGTCGACATCAACAACGACATCGTGGCCCTGGAGGAGCAGGAGCATGAAGAGGTCCACCGGATTCTGCTGAGTCTGGCGGACGCGCTGCGTCGGCGCGCCCTCGAACTGCGCCAGACGCTGGCCGCGGCGGAAGAGCTCGACGCCATACAGGCGCGGGCGAGCTTCTCCCGTCTCATCGACGGCGTGGAGCCGAAACTCGCAACCGATGCCCGCATCGAGCTCCCGCAAGCCAGGCATCCGCTGCTGATCCCGGCGGTACGAGCCCGGGCCGGCGAACGCCGGACGCGGGAGAACGAGGACTCGGCCCCCAGCGGACCCGTGCCGGTAGACCTGCACATCTCTCCGCCGGTCGAAGCGCTGATCGTGACCGGCCCCAACACGGGCGGCAAGACCGTGGCCCTGAAGACGGCAGGTCTGCTGGTCCTGATGGCCCAGGCCGGACTTCACATAC